>NZ_JAMZGF010000020.1 GCF_024158915.1 Chryseobacterium sp. S0630
TCAAAAAAATCATCCTAAAAAAATAATATGGGTAGTTTATAAACAAAAACCGCCTCAAGGAAAATGAGACGGCTTCAATTTTTACGTAGGTTGGTTTTATATCTTTTGAAATTGCTTTCTCATTGTTAGAGCATGACAGGCAAATTCCAATTCCTTTATGTATAGATTAAAAAGTATAATTAACATTTAATTGAAAAATGGTTCCGTTAAATCCAAACTGGTTAACCTCCCAAGGATATTTGAACCTTCCTCCAAGATCTGTCACCACATCTCCTTTGCTGTCTATTACATCCGGATAAATATTAAATAAATTATTTACAACACCGGAAACTTTAAGGTCGTTCGTGATTTTATAGGTTAAAACGATGTCTGTAACTACCTTACCGGAAAATGTCTGATCTTTGGCAGGATCAGTGGCATGCTGCCATGTAACAGAACCAAAATACGTATTATTAAGGTTAAAATTAAACTTCGAAATATCATACGAAAGACTAAGAATAGTTTTTGTTTTTGGTCTTGCAGAGATAATTCTGGATTGTTCTTTTCTATCAAAAAAGTTTTCTGAGTAACCATTTTGAGCCAAAATAGGTGGAACAGCAATATTATCTACTATTTTAGTTTCGTTATAATTGAAAGCAGCAATAATTCCCAATCTTCCTTTTCCAATAGCGGAAGTATAATAATTAGCTACAAAATCTACCCCTTGCGTCACTGTATTCACAGCATTGGTGAAAAACTTCAGAGAGGTTATTTTATTATTGTTTAATATTACTTCTACAGGGTTTGTCAGATCCGGACTTCCCGGAGCACCGGTTTTATACCCAATATCTCCTGAGAAAAGTACACGGTCTTTAATTTTTATTCTATAATAATCTGCTGTAATTGTCAGGTTTTTAAAAGGTTTTACAGCAAATCCTCCTGTAATGTTAAAGGCTTTTTCAGCATTTAATTTAGGTACCCCAAGGTCAGATCTTATAATTTGAGAGTCATTATTAAAAGTACCCTGATTCGCTACCGTATTCCCTGTAATTTTAGTTTGAACATTGGAATAATAAATCTGGTGTAATGAAGGGGCACGGAATCCTGTAGAAACAGATCCACGGAAAACCAATTTATCATCTAGCACTTTATACCTTGCATTTCCTTTCCATGAAACATTATTCCCGAAGTCACTGAAATTTTCATACCTCACCGTTCCTCCAAGTAATAAGTTTTTCGTAACATCCCATTCCGCATTCATATAAGCTCCGATATTCTGACGGTTTTTATTAACTTCATTTTGAGGCTGCAGCCCCGGAAATGATTCTGCACCACTTCCTATATAAGACGCTTCCTCTCCTGCTCTTGCCTGATAATTTTCATTGCGCACTTCAGCTCCTGCTCCTAAAACAAGCGCACCAAAATCCCGGCTGATATCTACGTTTCCTATAATATTACTGAACTGATGCCCACCTGCTTTAAAATACGTTGGTGAATTTGCACCTAAAGACGTATTAATGGTATTTGCTACAGCATAATCTACGGCATTAGAACCAAAGGTTGCACTTCCATCAAAACTCCATTTTCCAAACATACCTTTCCATCCGGAAGTTAAATTATAATCGTAAACATCTGTTTTAAATTCCGGTTGAAATCCGTTGTAAGCCTGCCCTTTTGGAGTTAATAAACCAAAATCTGAAGTTACCCAATAAGGTGTTCTATACAAAGCAAAACTGGTCCCACTTCTGTAGGTTGTTCCACCAAAAGCATAAAATTTGCCCGTTTCACCTGTTGGTAACTCAAAATTGACAAACATATTGCCCACTTTGGTCTCTGGCTGTCCTATAATCATTCCTAAACCTGGATTGGCTTGCGTCCAGGCATTATCTACACCAAAAAGTTCATCTTTTGTAACAGAACCCGCTCGGTTCGTTTTATTTTGAGAGGAAAATCCGAAGGTAAGATTCAGACTTCCCGTTTTTGCTACTTTGATTCCTGTATTAAAATCTGCTCCGATATTAAAACCGTCTCCTTTTGAAGTAATACCTGAAAAAAGATTGACGGTGCTTTTTCCAACACTGTTCTTAAGAATAATATTAATAACTCCTGCAATAGCATCAGATCCGTACTGTGCAGATGCTCCATCCCTTAGTACTTCTACGTTCTGTAAGGCTGCTGAAGGAATACTTTTCAGATCTGTACCTACTTCACCTTTTCCCGGGGTATCATTTACATAAATTAAGGCACTTTGATTTTTTCTTTTACCATTCACCAACACTAATGTTCGGGAAGGACCTAATCCTCTTAAATCTGCAGGATCAAAGTGAGCTGTTGCATCAGAAACGGTTTGCTGCGATGAATTGAAAGAGGGAACGGCATAGGTTAAAGCTTTATCAAAAGTTACCTGCCCTGTGGATTTTAATTGTACGGCGGAAATATTGTCAATAGGAATTGCTGAGGTAATGATGGTTCTGGGCTTGGTTCTACCCGTGGTAACCACCACTTCGTCTATTTTATTTTGTTTTATGCTGTCCTGAGCATATCCCATTGCACCCGCTCCGCTTAATACTAATGCATAGATTTTTCCATTAAATAAATTATTCTTCATACCAATTGTTAATTATTCAATAAATCTAATAAAAAAATCAACATTAAATACAAAAACAAAACATAAGATAATAATTTGATTTCATAATTGCCAAAATCATACCATTTCATAAAAACAATAATTAATCTACAAAACATAAAGTGATTGATTAATAACATGAAAAAAAATAAATCAATAACATCATATTTATATAAAAAAAATCAATTAATTAACATCAGAAATAAACATGATTTTATTATTTCTGATAAGTAGTTTTCAACGGGTTGAGATGACTTCGCCTATGTTTCGCAATGACTGGAAATGACTGGGAATAAAAAATGGCCGGGAGAAACCGGCCATATCCAAATTATTTATTTACCTCTACGTATTGTATGATGGTCTGATTTTTTGGGTTGTAGATAATGGTACTACTGGTAGGAAATCTTTTCAGTTTATAATACTGAATGTTTTTATCGGATTTAATATCTTCCAGAATCTTGGTGTCAAAGGTATTGTCAGGAAGGAATTTCGATATGAAACTTATTTTATCAATGATATTCTGGCCATCAATCTTACGGGCAGTTTTATCCGATTTACTTTCATCTGAAGTAGGCTGGCTTTCCAGAAACGGAAGCAATACTGCAATATCAGCTTTATACTTAAAAATATATCCTTCTGGTCTTCCGGGAATATTGATTTTCTTTCCTTTTTCTTCAGAAACAATAGATGCTCCAGTACTTGGGAAAACGGAATTGAACTTAACATCCTCAGAATTGGTTAAAGAATTGATAGATTCATTCACAGTTTTCTTTACGGTTTCTTCTACAACCTGTTGTGTTTTTTGCTGTACAGTTTCAGTTGTTTTCTGAACAGTCTGATCTATTTTTTCCTCTATCTTATTGCATGATACTAATAAAAAAGCGGTGATAACAGGCAAAATATACTTCTTCATAATTCTAATAATGGCGATTTTTTTATTAATACACTTTTCTTTTAACGCAAAAGTAGGGATCAATATTTTAAGAAAGAAAAAATATTTTTTTATTATCAAAAATACTACTGACAAACTGTTGTCATTACCCTCTCTTACCTTTGTATCAACAACAAACAAAACAAATACATTATGACAACTACAGCAACAGCCACTAAACAATTTATGACTTCTGAACAGCTATTAGAAGACTGGCAGGGACACAGAAATCTTACAAGAAGAGTGATTGAATCTTTTCCTGAAAAAGAGCTATTCGAATTTTCTGTAGGCGGAATGAGACCATTTGCAAAACTGGCAGTAGAACTGATCAGTATTGGCGGACCTGCTTTAAAAGGAATTGTGGAAGGAAATATAGAAGCTTACAGTGAAGAAGCATTCAATCCGAAAACTAAGGAAGAAATTTTGAAAAAATGGGATGAAGAAACAGAAGTAATCAACCATTATTTCAATCAGATTTCTGAAGAACGTTTCCAGGAGACCTTTAATTTATTCGGACAATATGAATTTCCGGTATATCAGAACATTCTTTATTTTGTAGATAATGAAGTTCATCACCGTGGACAAGGTTATGTTTATCTGAGAGCTTTAGGTATTGAACCTCCTTTCTTCTGGGAGAGATTTTAATTTCAATAAAAGTGAAGAGGTAAAATTGCAAAAAGGCAGAAATCATGAAAAATACATCTGCAATGTCATTTTCTAAAAGTGATTTTCTCCATCTCAACAACTTATATCATTTTTTGCGACTAAACAAATTTAGCTTTTTTGCGATTTTACCCTTGGCTTGTTAACCATTTCATTTATTTGCCTCAATTAAGTCTTTAAACCTCAACAGCTGCCTTGTTGGGGTTTATTATTGATGTCTTTCAACCATTTTCACAAGCAGTTCATTCAAACGGACACGAAGACTTTCCGGTTCCAACACTGTAGCATAATCTGCAAAAGTGATGAGCCAGCGGGGAAATCCGTCACTGATCCATTCTGTTTCAAAAGTAAGCTCCATACCTTGTTCGGTTTCTACTTCTTCTATCAATCCGTAGTACTTTTTAGAATTTACCAGGTGATTCATTATCTTTTTGTCCACCAGAAGTTTGGCTTTAACCTTATTTCCATTTGACTTTTTACGATAATCATTCACTTGTCCATATTCCTGCAGGAAAGGATTCTGTGTTTTTGAGATTTCAAGAATTCTGTCAATACGAAACTGTCTGAAATCTTTTCTCAAGGTACAATACGCCATGATGTACCAGATATTAAATTCGAAAAACATCCCGACTGTTTCAATAGTTCTGTTATTCACTCTTCCATCTACCGTCTTATATCTGATATTGAGCTGGATTTTCTCCGCGATACTTTCCAGAATAATAGGAATTACATTTTTAAGAGAATCTCCTGAATCTGTATGAAAGCTGAAAACATCGATCTGCTTTTCAATATTTTTAATCAGGTTTTTATCAGAATATTTCAATACCGAACGAACCTTTTCCATTGCTGCCTGATAGTGATTTCCTAAACTTTGGTGGGAAAATTTCTGCATCAGTTTTTCAGCGGTAATGAAACTTAACACTTCTTCTTTGGTAAACATAATGGGAGGAAGCTTGTAACCATCCATTAAAGAATACCCATTTCCCGCTTCGCCAACAATAGGAATACCTGCATTTTCAAGGGTTTTCACATCACGATAAATGGTTCTGATGCTTACATCGAATTTTTCAGCCAGATCTTGTGCCCTCACAACAGGTTTCGACTGTAATTGGGTAAGGATAGCTGTTACCCTATCGAGTTTTTTTAGATAGTGATCGTTCATGATGTAACAAAGCTAAAATTCTTTTTTGAGAAATGAGAAGGCTTTTTTTATTAATTTTATTTTTCACCAAACAGTCGCTTTTTTATGCTTCATACTCATTTTGTTCAGTCTATTGAAAAAGTTTTAAAACCGGAACAGGTAGTCATAGATGAACTTGTTTCTCATTTGGAAACCAAAACTTACAGAAAAGGAGATTTTCTCTTAAAAGCAGATGAAACCTGCAGATATTTTTATTTTATTGAAAAAGGACTTGTGAAACTGTTTTTTGATAATGGAGACAAAGATTTCATCATGACTTTTTTTGCTGAAAATGCTTTCTTCGCAGAACTGAGCGGCTTTCTTACCGGACAGCCGTCAAAATATATGATTGTTGCTCTGGAACCTACGGAAGTTCTTCGTGTACACAAAGATGTGATTGAAGGATTATGTAAAAAATATCATACTGCAGAAACCCTTTTCAGTAAACTCTATTCCAAAGCTCCTGTGAATATGATGGGAAGAATCAGTGAGATGCTGGAAGACGATGGAAAAAAGCGCTATCATAATTTCCTGAAACAAAGACCTGATCTCATTCAGCGTATCAGTCTTGGAGATATGGCAGATTATATTGGAATCACTCAGGTTTCTTTAAGTAGAATCAGAGCGCAAAAAATTTAATGGAAGGGATGCTGGAAGAGGGAAGTTATTGTAGCCCAAATATACATCATTTACCTAATAGTAATTTCCAGCATCCCGCCTCCATCCTCCAGCTTCAAAAATCTTTCCTTTTAAAATTTATCATTTGTAAAAAAAATCAGAAAAATTACCTTCTACATTTGTCACATAATTAATCAAAAACAAATATTATGTCACAAAGAATCAACGCATTTGCGATCGGAAACAAGGCTGTAAATGCACTTCATAACATGGGTTTTCAGGTACAGAACTCATCACTGGACAATTCATTTCTGGAACTGATGTATTTCCGTGTTTCACAAATGAACGGATGTGCTTTTTGCCTCGATATGCACTCTAAAGAATTACTAGCAAAAGGTGAAACGGAACAAAGAATATTTCTGGTAAGTGCGTGGAGAGAATGTTCATTTTATACGGATAAAGAAAAGGCCGGATTTTTATGGGCAGAGACTTTAACTGCTTTAAACGGGAAAGAAGTGAATGATGAAATTTATTCAAAGGTAAGTCATCACTTCTCTGAAACTGAAATGGTAGATTTAACTATGGCTGTAATTGCCATTAACAGTTATAACAGAATTAATATTGCTTTCGGAGCAGATGTAGGAGCTTATCAGGTTCCGGAAAAAGCTCATTAAATTGTATTATAAAAACGTAAAAACTCAGCCTATCCGCTGAGTTTTTTATTTAATTTTCTTTAAAAGTATTCACCAGTTTATCGAGATTCAGGCTGCGGGCTGAGGCATCAAAAATCTCACGATACGTTCCTTCTTTATTGTACAATTCATCATGAGTTCCATTTTCCACCACTCTTCCTTTTTTCATGACATAAATGGTATCTGAATCTAAAATCTGTGACAGGGAATGGGAAATAATGATCACCGTTCTGCCTTCTTTGATCGCATCCAAAGAGTTCTTGATCTGTTCGGTAGCAATAGCATCCAGACTGGCTGTAGGTTCATCCAGAAAAATAATTGGAGGATTTTTAAGAAATAATCTTGCAATGGCAATCCTTTGTTGTTGCCCTCCGGAAAGCTGGGTAGCATCATGCTGATATTTTTCCGGAAGATCCATAATCTGTTCATGCAGATAAGCTTTTTTTGCGGCTTCTTCAATTTCTTCAAAACTGGCATTCATATCTCCATATCTGATATTATCTTCTATGCTTCCCTGAAAGATGTGATTTCTCTGAAGCACCAGCCCAAGATCACTTCTCAGAAAAGTATTGTCAAATTCATTAAGGTTTACCCCATCCAGAAGAATTTCCCCGGAATCCGGAAGATAGAATTTACACAAAAGATTAATAACCGTTGACTTTCCTGCACCACTTAATCCTACCAAAGCTGTTGTTTTTCCGTTTTCAATTTTCATGGAAACATTATGTAAAGCTTTTGTTCCGTTAGGATAGGTGAAATCAACATTTTTCAATTCAAAAGTTCCTTTAATTTCTTTTTCTACAAAACTTCCGTTTGATTCTGTTTCATTATCTGCATTCAGAATATCGAAGTATCCTTCGGCATAAATCATAGCATCGTTCATATCATCATAAATTCTGTGAAGCTGTCGGATAGGTGCCGAAACATTGTTAAAAAGCATAATATGAAGCATGATTGCCCCGATAGTCATTTGCTGATCCAGCACCAGATAAACGGTTAAAAGGATAATCAAAACAACCCCAAACTGTTCAATGAAAGTCTTTAAACCATCATAAATAAAATTGGTTCTCCTTGTAATCATCTGGCTTTCCATCAACTCCATCTGAAGGTCGTATTGTTTTTTTCCTTCAAATTTTTCGCGGACAAAACTTTTAATGACCATAATTGAATTAATCAGGTTCAAAAGTCCGGATGTTTTTCTTTCTCTTTGATTTCTAAGCTGACGTCTCACTCCGCCTAGTTTTTTGGCCTGCAGAGAACTGATGTAGAAATAAATCGGAACAATAATCGTAGAAACCAATCCCACATACAAGTTCTGCATATACATAATGATGAGGGCAATAATGGCATTGGAAAAGAGAGGGAGAATATCAATAAAAAAATTCTGCACCAGTTTTGTGAGACTTTCTATTCCTCGGTCTATTCTAATCTGTAATTTTCCGGACTCATGGTTTTCATCGTTAAAATAAGCTACTCTATAAGTCAGAATTTTATCAATAGCTGATTGCGCCAGCACAGAACTCACATTAATCCTTATTTTTTCTCCATAAAATTTCTGTCCGAAGTTGATAAAGATGTTTAACAGTTCTTTTCCCAGCAAAATAATGGAAATGATAATGAGAATATGAATTCCCTCTGACATTGGATGCGGAAGATGGGTAAGTTTAGTCACCTCATCTACGGTATATTTCAAAACAATCGGGTTGACCTGTGCTGCAAGAGCTCCCAGAAAAGTAAGAAATAATGTACCATAAATCATGGGTCGGTAAGGTCTGATGAATGGGACAAGCTGTTTATAGATTCCGAATAAGGTAACGGTTCTGTTAAAAGGTTTAGCCATAGAAGTCATTTTAAATGAAAAACGTACCGCTTTCAAAAGAAAAAGGTACGTTTTATTATTATGTTCAGCAAGTAAATGCTTTATATTTTATCCTTCATACATATACGTAGTAAGATAGTGCAGTTCTTTTTTGCTGGCTTCTTTAGATTCTGCTTCTGCCTGTTCCAGAGAGTAATGGGAATTGATTTCCTTTTTCTGGAAAACAAATGAGTTGTTAGCATTCTTGTCTATAACTTCATCAAAGATATGCTTAATTTCAGGGTTTCCTAGTGAAGCAAAACTGATATCTTCAAAACCATACATCAGTCTAAGATCATCAAACTGTCTGAAGTTTTCGTCTACAAATCCCTGCAACTGTGGTTTTGAATCAAAGTTACCAGCCCAGATATTGTAAGCGTATTTCTTCTTTTTAGGTTTATCTAAAATACTTTGATAGACGAAGTTTTCACCCAGATAGGCTTCTCTTACCTGCGGGTCATTCGCTAAATCTTCCGGAAGTCCTTCTTTCAGGATCTTTCCTTCAAACATGATATAGGTTTTATTGGTAATTGCTAAAGTCTGCTGTACGTTGTGATCGGTAATCAGAATTCCGATATTTTTATCCACAAGGCTTCTTACAATTTTCTGAATATCTTCCACAGCAATCGGGTCTACCCCTGCGAAAGGTTCATCCAGAAGGATAAAATTCGGGCTTGTTGCAAGACAGCGTGCAATTTCGGTTCTACGTCTTTCTCCTCCGGAAAGAAGATCACCTCTGTTTTTACGGACATGTTGTAAAGAAAACTCTTCAATCAGTTCATCACATTTGATCTGCTGCTCACGCTTAGAAAGCTTGGTCAGCTGCAATACTCCCATAATGTTTTCTTCCACAGACAACTTTCTGAAAACCGAAGCTTCCTGCGCCAGATACCCGATTCCTTTTTGGGCTCTTCGGTACATGGCATCTGTAGTAATCTCCTGCTTGTCTAAGAAAATTTTCCCTGAAGTGGGCTTAACCAACCCTACAATCATATAAAACGATGTGGTTTTTCCTGCTCCATTCGGACCCAGCAAACCAACAATTTCTCCCTGTTGAACCTGTACAGAAACGCCTTTTACAACTTTTTTAGGACCGTATTCCTTGATTAAGTTTTCTCCTCGTAAAATCATAGGGCAAATATATCAAAAATATAAACTTCACTTATAGGTTAATATCAACTTGTTTACGTTAAATGCAAACTTGTTCATTTACAACCCATTGTAACTTTTCATTATTTTAATCTACTCATCGTAAAACATATCAATCAATTATAAGTATTAAGAAATGGAAAATTACGGTTATACAAAAACAGAAAATGCGCAAAACCAGCAAAGCAGTGTTCCTTACCGTTCAGAAAAGAAAATCCCTGCAGCTATATTGGGAATTCTTGTGGGATGGCTGGCTTTAAATAAATTTTATCTGGGCTATACGAAGGAGGGAATTATTCAGCTGGTTCTGAATGTCGTTACTTTTGGTGCGGCTTCAATTATTCCTTTTATTGAGGGAATTCTCTATCTTTTTATGAGCGATAAACAATTCGATGATACGTATGTTTATGGGAAAAAAGGATGGTTGTAAAAAATTATCATCACCTCGTTCGAAATAAAAAAGAGACTACCGATTGAGTAGTCTCTTTTTTATTGAAATGAATTTAATCATTATTTATTTAAAAGAATAGCTGCTTCTTTTGCAAAGTAGGTAAAAATCATATCTGCACCCGCTCTTTTGAAACATGTTAAACTTTCAATGATCGTTTTGTCGTTATCCAGCCATCCGTTTTGAGCGGCAGCTTTTACCATGGCATATTCTCCGCTTACATTGTATACTGCGATTGGAAGATCAATAGCTTCACGCACTTTGGAAACAATATCCAGATAAGGTAATCCTGGTTTAATCATGATTACATCTGCTCCTTCATCAATATCTTTGTATACTTCATTCAATGCTTCACGGGTATTGTGAAAATCCATCTGATACGTTTTTTTATCTTTTGGAATTTCCATATCATCTTTCGGAGCACTATCTAAGGCACTTCTGAAAGGTCCATAGAAAGAACTTGCATATTTGGCAGCATAGCTTACAATTCCAACATCTGTAAATCCGCTTTCTTCCAATGCCTCACGAATAACCAGTACTCTTCCGTCCATCATATCACTTGGTGCTACAAGATCTGCTCCTGCTTCTGCGTGAGATACTGACATTCTTGCCAGGGCATCATTGGTAGCATCATTCAAAACTTTTCCGTTTTCAATGATTCCGTCGTGTCCGTAGATGGAATACGGATCTAAAGCTACATCCGGCATAACGATCATTCCCGGAACGGCATCTTTGATTGCTTTGATGGTGTTCTGCATCAATCCGTCTTTGTTCCAGGCTTCTTTTCCTGTATTGTCTTTAAGATGTTCTGACACTTTCATGTACAAATTGACAGCTTTTACTCCCAAAGAAAATAATTCCTTACATTCCTTCACTGTTAAATCTATACTGCGCCTAAAAATTCCCGGCATAGACGGGATTGCCTCCTGCTTGTTTTCGCCCTCCATTACGAAGATCGGCATTACAAAATCATCAGTTGTAAGCACATTTTCTCTTACCAAACTTCTGATAGATTCATTAACTCTAAGTCTTCTATTTCTTGAATGTATCATTTTGGAATACTTTTTGAATAAGTTTCTACAAATTTAATATAAGTTCTGCAAAAAACTATTGTACGAAATTGTAGAATTTATTACATTTGTTATATATATTCGAGAAATTATAAATTTGATGAAAAAACTTTTACTTTTATTTCTATTTGTAGGCACTTTTGTTGGATTTTCCAACAATTTCAAAGCTCAGCTTAGAGAGCCGGGTTCCATCACTCAAAAAGCAGATGATGGTGTATTGCTTGCCTATCCAAATCCTGCAAAGGATTTCCTTATTATTAAGGCAAAAGATTCTTCTTTAAGAATCAAAAGTGTGACTTTTTATTCAATTTTGGGTATGCAGGTCGCTAGTTATACCGTAAATATGAATTCCGGAGAGATTAATATTGAAAAATTAAAACCCGGAAAATATATGATCCGATATATTTTAAGTGACAACACACAGAAAGTTACTCAAATCGTGAAACAATAAATTAAAATCCTGATAATCATCAGGATTTTTTCTTTTTACATTAATTCTGTTTTAATATTTCCGTAACTTTCGGAACTTTTTTATACTAATTGTAAAAAGAACAAATTTTAATGCTAAAAGCTGAACATATTAAAAAGACCTATAATGCCGGAAAAAAGGTCGCACTGGATGATTTCAGCATCCATGTTCCAAAAGGCAGTATTTATGGCCTTTTAGGTCCTAACGGAGCCGGAAAAACTTCTTTTATCCGTATTATTAACCAAATTACTCAGGCAGATTCTGGAGAAATCCATATCAATGGCCAAAAGCTTAATCCAAGTCATATTAAAGATATTGGCTATATGCCTGAAGAAAGAGGATTATACAAAAACATGACTGTTGGTGACCAGATCCTATATTTCGGGGAACTGAAGGGAATGAAGAAAAGTGATGCTTTAAATGAAGCTAAAAAATGGTTTGAAAAGCTGAACATCGATCAATGGTGGAAGAAAAAGCTTTCTGAACTTTCTAAGGGTATGGCACAAAAAATCCAGTTTGTGGTAACCGTTCTTCACAGACCTCATCTTTTAATTCTTGATGAGCCGTTTTCAGGTTTTGATCCGGTGAATGCCAACTTAATCAAAGATCAGATCATTGACCTTAAAAATAACGGAACAACCATTATTCTGTCTACCCACAGAATGGAAAGTGTAGAGGAAATGTGTGATTATGTTGCTTTGATCAACAATTCAAAGAAAATTATTGACGGAAGGGTTTTTGATGTAAGAGAAAAATTTAAGAAAAATATTTTTGGGATTACACTTTCTGAAGTAAGCAATGATCAGTTTGAAAATTTCAAAAACAAATATGAGATCTTCAACCTATCCAATGAAAATAATCTTGTTTCTTTCGACCTGAAAAATGAAGAGAGCCAGAATAATGTTCTTCTTGATCTTGTACAGGTAGGTAAAGTGAGATCATTCGACGAAAGAATTCCAAGTATGAATGAAGTGTTTATTAATGCTGTAAGTAACCATTCTTAATTTTATGAATAATATTTTTTTAATTACCAAAAGAGAGTTTCTTACACAGGTTAAGAAAAAGTCTTTCATCATATTGACCTTGCTTGCCCCTGTTATGATTATTGCTTTCGGAGCAGTTGTAGGATTAATGTTTAAGGCAAATGAGTCACACAGTATCATAGAAGTGGTTGATAAGAGTGGATTGTTTACCAATCAGCTTAAATCTAATGATAAATTAAATTACGTTTTTGTTTCTGCGGCTGATGAAAAGTCCAAGATTAACAATTTAAAAGGAAATGAATCTCTGGACGGCATCCTGATTCTTCCTGAATTGAAAAATCAGAATTTTGATGGCCTTGAAAAAGAAACCAGACTCATTATCAATAGTAAAATAGGGTTTGATACCAAACAACAAATTGTATCTGATATCAGCAATGTTGTTCGAAAAGAAAAAATAAAGCAACTGGGTATTCAGGAAACTCAATTGAATGATCTTGATAAAAACTTTACCCTAAAAACCATTAACGTTACGGATAATAATAAAGAAGATTCTGATCTTGCTTTTGGAGTGAAATCCGGATTAAGTATGGTACTGATGTATGTTACTTTTATGTTCATTATTATTTATGGGGTAAGAGTAATGAGAAGTGTACTTGAAGAGAAAAATAACCGTGTTGTAGAGATCATTATTTCATCTGTAAAACCTTTTGAACTGATGATGGGTAAAATTCTGGGAGTAACGATGGTTGCCCTGACCCAGTTTCTGATCTGGATTACCATGTCTGTTATTGGTGCATTGGTACTCAATACAGGCTTCTCTCCTCTTCAGAAGAATATTCCTGGAGGAAATGAAGAGATTGCAAGTAAACTGGATATGGGACAGCTTGCTACCCAGATTTCTCACAGCTTACTGGAACTGAATTTCCCATTGATTATTTTTGTATTCATCGTATTTTTCCTTTTGGGATATATTTTCTATAGTTCTATTTATGCAGCCATTGGTTCTGCAGTGGATAACGAAACAGAGACACAGCAATTTACTTTATTTGCTATTTTGCCATTAACATTAGGAATGTACGGAAGTTTCACTTTGATGAATAATCCGGAAGGTCCTTTAGGCTTCTGGTTATCCATCATTCCGTTTACATCACCGGTAGCCATGATTGCCAGAATTCCGTTTGGAGTTCCTGCGTGGCAGATCGCATTGTCTATTACCTTATTGCTGGTAACCACTGTTTTCATGATCTTCCTGGCCGGAAAAATCTATCGTGTAGGTATTTTGATGTACGGGAATAAAGCTACGTTAAAAGAGCTTTGGAAATGGATAAGAGGATAAGAAATAAAAATCTATCAATAAAAAATCCCGGAAACTGAGTTTCCGGGATTTTTTATATTCTGAAAATATTCTATTTGAATATATAGCTTAAAGTAAGTGCAATTACCTGTTCTGATTTTTTCTTATCAGTACCCTTGGTTTCTTTTTTAAGACCAGGGTAAGTATCACCAAGACCTAAGTCATATTTTACAGCTACTTCAAGTTGTCTTTTATAGCTATATCCTACTCCCAGTCCCAGTCCCCAGTTAAAGCTCTTCGCCTTACCATTTACGCCTGCCGGCTGGTTAGGATCGGTAACATCCGGGTCATAATAAGGTCTGCTTGCAGGAGCATCTTTAACGTTTTGGCTTAGCAAGAAGTTAAATCTAGGTCCTAATAATCCAAAGAACTCTGATTCTGCTTCAGAGAAATATCCTTTGAAATAAAGAGGCACACTCAGGTAGTTATTAGCATATACTGCATCATAGCCACTTACACCTTTAGCATCTTTATCTTTTCCTGTTTCTCCTGCACCATAGTACAGTACTTCAGGTTGAATAAAGAATTGGTTTGCCTTTCCTACGGGAATCAATGCCAAAGCTCCAGCCTGGAAAGTATATCTTGGCCCTGAAGGGTTGTGGGCGTTAGATACTCTGGAGTAGTTTAAACCTCCTGTTACTCCAAATCTTGTGCTTTTCCATTGCACCTGTGCAAATGATAAGGCAGAAAGTGTTAAAGCTGAGGCTAATAAAAATTTTTTCATATGTTGGGTTTTAGATTATCCTAGAATCTTAGCTACAGTAGCACCAATATCGGCAGGAGAGTCAACAACGTTGATACCGTTTTCTCTCATGATTTCCATTTTAGCCTGAGCTGTATCTTCAGCACCACCTACGATAGCACCTGCGTGTCCCATTGTTCTTCCTTTTGGAGCAGTCTGTCCAGCGATGAAACCTACAACTGGTTTAGTAGATCCGCTAGCTTTGTACCATCTTGCAGCTTCAGCCTCAAGACCTCCACCAATTTCACCGATCATTACAACAGCTTCAGTTTCAGGATCGTTGATGAATAGCTCTAAAGCTTCTCTTGTAGTTGTTCCGATGATTGGGTCACCACCGATACCGATTGCAGTAGAGATGCCATAACCTGCTCTTACAACCTGGTCAGCAGCTTCATAAGTAAGAGTTCCTGATTTTGAAACGATACCTACTTTTCCTTTTTTGAAAACGAAACCTGGCATAATACCAATTTTAGCTTCTTCAGAAGTAATGATTCCAGGGCAGTTTGGTCCGATTAATCTGCAGTCTCTGTCAGCGATGTAAGATTTTACTTTTACCATATCAGCTACAGGAATACCTTCAGTAATACATACAATTACTTTGATTCCTGCTTCAGCAGCTTCCATGATAGCGTCTGCTGCGAATGCCGGTGGTACGAAAATGATACTTACGTTTGCTCCTGCTTTTGAAACAGCGTCAGCTACAGTATTAAATACAGGCTTTCCTAAGTGCTCGCTACCTCCTTTTCCCGGAGTAACACCACCTACTACGTTTGTTCCGTATTCAATCATCTGGCCAGCGTGGAAAGTTCCTTCGTTCCCTGTAAATCCTTGTACAATTACTTTAGAATCTTTGTTTACTAAAATTGACATTTTATTGTTGTTTTAATTTATTTATTTTCAGTTTATACGTCAGACAAAAATAATGATTATTTGTCGTTAAAAAAATTTTTAAATCTGATTTTATTCATCATATTTTTTCAAGAGATCGATTAAATCCTGTTCCTTAAGTCTGTTATAATTAATATTTTCAATAAGCGGCTCAAGTTCGGGTTTTTCAACCATTAGCTGTTTCAGTTTTTTCCTGTTATTAACCATAATATTCAATGGCTGTCTTATATCTCCTTTGAACAAAACATCTGATACAAGAGTAGACCCGTCATAGGCGTGGCGTGTATATGCTTTCACCCATTTTATTTTCTTCCCGTCATATACCAATTCTACAAGTGTTTTTGTAGATTCTGAAGGAAAATAAATGAAAATCCTTGGCTTACCTTTAAGATCTGTAAATTCTATTTTCTGAATTTCAGAAGGCTGGTACTTAATAGCTTTTCCATCTTCGAGAATCTTAACTTTTCTGTCGCTAATGGTAATCTCATCAATCTGATTACTATCAAAAAGATTTGTTATAAAAGGTATTTTTGCATCTACTGTTCTGTTGTCGCTAAATGTAACCTTTGATTCAATCTGTGATTTCTGAGCGAAACTTATTGAATATATAAAAAGGAATAGAGCTAATAAATTCTTCATCACAGTTTTCTCAGTTTTACTTCTTTTTTCAGATAAGTTTTAAAATCTTCTGCAAACATCCCGATATAGGTTCCTTTTTCAAGATCTCTGTTCACACCGGTTTTTCCCAGAAGCACTGATCCTGACTCTATTTTGTTTCCTGAAGCAATTCCTACCTGCCCCCATAATGTCACCTCATCTCCGATGATACAGCATCCTGCAATTCCTACCTGAGAGGCAATCAGACATTTTTTTCCGATCACGGTATCATGTCCGATCTGAATCTGATTATCTAAAACAGAACCTTCTCCAATGATGGTAGAGTCTGTAACTCCTCTGTCTATGGTACAGCCGTTTCCGATCTCTACATTGTTTTCAATAATAACATTTCCTACAGAAATCAGACGGTCAAAATTTCCGTTTAATTTTCTGTAATAAAATGCATCACCTCCTAAAACAGTGTTGGACTGGATGATAACATTATCTCCGATTTCCGTACGGTCACCAATGACAACATTAGGAAAGATTAAGGTGTTTTTCCCGATTTTCACATTGTTTCCGATCACTGCTGAAGAATGGATTTTTGTTCCCTCTCCTATTTCAACATCGTGAAGTTCTTCTGTAAAATTATAGATTCTGGTAAAATGGGTATTGATTTTATTAAAGTCTCTGAAAGGATCATCAGAAACTAAAAGTGCCTTACCTTCCGGGCAGTCTACTTCTTTATCAATTAAAATAATAGTGGCTGCAGAGTTTAATGCTTTGTCATAATATTTAGGGTGGTTCACAAAAACGATATCACCTGGCTTTACCATGTGAATTTCATTAGTTCCCAATACTTCAAAATCTTCCGGCCCTACAAATGCTGAGCCTATTAAATCTGCAATCGTTTTAAGCTTTTGCGGAGAATGGAATCTCATAACAATAGATTTTCTTATAAAACAAAATTCGGAGTGCTGATGCAAACCGAATTTATGTAAATTTTATTTATTATTTCACTCTTTCTAAGTAGCTACCGTCTTCAGTGCTTACTTTAATTTTGTCTCCCGGTTCAATGAACAAAGGAACCATTACTCTTGCTCCTGTTTCAACGATTGCGTTTTTAAGGGCATTTGTTGCAGTGTTTCCTTTTACTCCCGGATCAGCTTCGATAACATCAAGATATACTGACTGTGGAAGTTCAGCAGAAAGTGGAGTTTCATCAACTTCTTTCAGGATGATTGTTACTTCTTCACCAGCTTTCATAAACTGAGCATTCTCAATCATTTCTTTATTGATATATAGTTGAGAGAAGTCATCATTGTTCATGAAGTGGAATCCATTCTCATCATCGTACAGATACTGGAACTTTCTGGTGATTACTTTTACTTCATCAATTTTGTGTCCAGCAGAGAAAGTGTTATCAATTACTTTTCCGTTGGTCACAGATTTTAATTTTGTTCTTACGAAAGCAGGTCCTTTCCCTGGTTTTACGTGAAGAAACTCGATTACTTTAAAAATATCGTTGCTATACTCGATGCAAAGACCTTTTCTGATATCGTTACTTGTTGCCATTAATTATGTAAATATTTATTTTCTTTTTTTAATTTCAATACCTTGCCCTTGCGGCATCATCCTGTCAAATGTATTATTATTGAACATATTCACATTATTATTCAATCTGTTTACATTCTTTTGAATTTCGGAATTATACTGATTTGTAGTTCCCAAAATCGAACTTCCTCCAATATTTTTCTGTTTCAGAATGTCATTCAAATTATTTCTAGCAATACTATCATTAGACTCTTTGGAAAGTTTTCTTTCTATGCTGAAGGCCTTTTCATTCTTTCCAACTGTAGACTTTTCTGTTTGCTGCCCAAACAGAAAAGATGTTGCAGAAAGCAAGATTAGTGAGGTTAAGTTTTTCATTTATATTTGTGTTCTATATTTTTTTTACTATTCTCTATCCTTTCCTGTTCCGTATCCTTTTACGATACCTCTTGGTGAGTTTTGAATAAACTGTAAGATTTCATCTCTTTCAGCCGTTGGGAGCATTTCTTTTTCAATATGGGAAATAGCCTGAGAAACGTTCATCTTCATTTGGAAGATTGCTCTGTAGATTTTCTGAATTTCAAAGATCTTTTCATTCGTAAATCCTCTTCTTCTTAAACCAACAGAATTAATACCAGCATAAGACATAGGTTCTCTTGCTACTTTTACATAAGGCGGAATATCTTTTCTTACCAAAGTACCTCCGGAAATCATTACATGTTTTCCGATTTTACCAAATTGGTGAACTGCTGATAAACCTCCCATTACAGTATAATCACCAATCTCTACGTGCCCTGCAATACCACAACCGTTTACGATGATAACGTGATCTCCGATAACGCAATCATGTGCAATGTGTGAAGTAGCCATAATAAGACAGTGAGCACCTATTTTAGTATATCCTAAAGCCTTTGTACCTCTGTTTACGGTAACGCACTCTCTGATTGTTGTTTCGTCACCAATAATTACCTGGGTATCTTCACCATCAAATTTCAGATCCTGGGGAATTGCAGAGATTACAGTCCCAGGGAAAATCCTACAGTTCTTCCCTATTCTTGCTCCATCCATAATGGTTACATTAGGACCAATCCATGTTCCTTCTCCGATTTCTACGTCCCCTGCAATGGTAGTGAAAGGTTCTACGATTACATTTTTGCTGATTTTCGCACGTTTATCTACGGCTGCTAATTGATGAATCATTTAATCAACTTTATTTTTTGCAACTTGAGCCATAAGCTCTGCTTCTACTGCTACAGTGTCTCCTACATATCCATATCCCTGCATATGAACAATTCCTCTTCTGATAGGCTCAATTAATTCAATTTTGAATATAAGCGTATCTCCTGGAATTACTTTTCTTTTGAATTTCACCTTATCAATTTTGATGAAATATGTAGAATAGTTTTCAGGATCCGGAACGCTGGCCAATACAAGAATTCCTCCTGTTTGTGCTAATGCTTCTACCTGAAGAACTCCAGGCATTACAGGTTCTTTAGGGAAGTGTCCAACGAAGAAAGGTTCGTTCATTGTTACATTTTTCAACCCTACAACATGAGAGTCTGAAAGTTCAAGAACTTTATCAATTAATAAGAACGGAGGTCTGTGAGGCATAAGCTTCATAATTCCGTTGATATCGAATACCGGTTCTTTTGTTAAGTCAAAATCCGGAACGTTTTTCTTTTTCTGCAATTTCCACTGGCGGTTTAGTTTTTTCGCAAACTGAGTATTCACAAAGTGTCCCGGTTTGTTAGCGATAACTTTACCTTTTATTTTTACACCTGCCAAAGCAAGGTCACCGATTACGTCCAGTAATTTGTGTCTCGCTGCTTCGTTAGGATAGTTTAAATTAAGATTGTCAAGAATACCATTTGGTCTGATAGATACATTATCTTTTCCAAAGGCTTTCTTTAATTTTTCTGTAGTATCAGGAGTAAGATCTTTATCCACATATACAATAGCATTGGAAATATCTCCACCTTTGATCAAACCATGATCTAAAAGCATTTCCAATTCATGCAGGAAGCTGAATGTTCTTGCTGATGAGATTTCGTCTTTAAATTCTGAAATATTTTTAAGAGTAGCATTCTGAGTACCTAATACTTTAGTTCCAAAATCTACCATAGTAGTTACTTCGTAAGTATCTGAAGGAATGATGGTGATTTCCGAACCTGTAGCCGGATCACTGTACGTAAGAACTTCTTTTACCACAAGATATTCTCTTGCAACCGTTTGTTCTGCTACTCCTACACTTTCGATAGCTTCCACAAAATATTTTGAAGATCCATCCAAAATAGGAGGTTCAGAGGCATCCATTTCTAAAATTGCGTTATCAATATCACAACCAACAAGGGCTGCTAAAAGGTGTTCGCAAGTGGTAATTTTTACCCCTAATTTTTCTAATGTAGTTCCTCTTTCAGTTGCTACAACATAATTTACATCAGCTTCTACCTGAGGATGTCCCTCCAAGTCTGTTCTTACAAATACAAAACCTGTATTTTCTTTAGCAGGTTTAATGGTAAGTTTTACTTCTTTACCAGTATGAAGGCCAATTCCAGAAAGAGTTACCTCTTGCTGAAGTGTTTTTTGCATATCACTCATTAGTATTATCTTTTGAGTTATTCTCAAGATTATTTATTCTATTTACTATTCCAGGTAAGTTCCTGAAATGAACATAACTCCTTAAATAGTCATTGTAACTGATTGCTGGAGAACCGTACAATGTTTCTCTGTCATTAACACTGGAATTCACGCCACTCTGAGCCTGAATTTTCACCTGGTTTCCTATTTTGATATGTCCTACGATACCTACCTGGCCACCAATCTGATTCCAGTCACCGATAGTTGTGGAACCTGCAATTCCTGCCTGTGCAGCAATTACGTTGTTCTGACCAATTTTCACGTTGTGGGCAATCTGAATCAGGTTATCAATCTTAGTTCCTTTTCCTATTATTGTAGAACCTATTGTAGCTCTGTCGATACTACAGTTTGAACCAATTTCTACATCGTCTTCAATAATCACATTTCCAAGCTGCGGTATTTTTTTGAAGCCATCAGCTGTTGGCTGGAAACCAAAACCGTCACCTCCAATTACCGTATTGGAATGAATTACACAGTTATCCCCAATAATACAGTAGTCATAAATTCTGGCACCACTGTCTATCTTACAGTTTTTACCAATTTTCACACCTTTTCCTATATATACATGTGGATAGATTTGTGATCCTTCCCCGATCTTAGCTTTCTCGGAAACATATGTAAATGCTCCGATATAGGCTTTATCTCCTATGACAGCGGTGTCATGAATAGACGAACCGTTTTCAACACCTTCTTTTCTTCCCTGCATCTCCTGATATAAATTCATCAGAATCTGAAAAGAAAGATAGGCATCTTTTACAACGATTAAGGTAGGGTTATAATGATTTTTCTCCAGAAGTTGTTCCGAAACGATGATAACAGAGCACTTTGAGCTATCCAAAAAATGAGAAAACCGATCCTGTGCTATAAAAGATAGATGTCCTGATTCCCCATTTTCAATTGGTGAAACTCCCGTAATAAGTGCATTCTCGTCACCTATTATTTTTCCGTCAATAAAACTTGCAATTTGCGAAGCTGTAAATTCCATATTCTGCAAAGATAAGAAATTCTATAATTTGCAAACATGTTTTAGTTTCAGATCGTAAATTTTAATATTCTTTAAGAGTCTAGTCTGGAGATATCTCTTGGAAACATAAGGATATAGCGGGTCGTCTTATTCACGATTAATCCTGATAAAAGCTGATCTTCCGACTCATGCAGCCGTGTTTTTCTCCCATTTTTATGCAGTAAATAAATCGGTTGTTTCTCTGCATGATAAGGCAATAATTTTCTTTTAATTTCATGAACCAATTCATTACCATTATTGATTCCGAAAAGTTCATTGCTCTTTTTTATTTTTTCCTCAATTATTTCCTGGTCAAACGGATGTGATGAAATAATGGTTTTAGGCAAATTTCTCTGAATTACACATTTGCACCAATACGACAAAACAAAATCATCAGAATTCTGCCATTCTTTCATTGCCTGAATCACATCATTGTCATCAAGTCTGGTAAATCGCTCTATATCTTCATCCGTTGCAGCACTTTTTTCACGGTATAAGAAATATTTCAGATTATCCGTTGCAGGAAGTTCTGTTCCCTGGGAAATCAGATACTTTGCTCTTTCAAGGATTTTAACTAAAAGAAACTCTGCCAACGCTGAAGTTTTATGATAGTACACCTGCCAGTACATAAACATTCTGGCCGTCAGGAAATTTTCAATGGAATAAATCCCTTTTGCATCAATCACCAGCTCGCCTTCTTCACAGACATTCATCATAGAGATAATTCTCTGGGTATTAATATTTCCTTCGGAAACTCCTGTAAAAAAACTGTCTCTTTTAAGATAATCCAAACGGTCAACATCCAATTGGGAAGAGATCAATTGATTGAAAAACTTTCTGTGATATTTCCCCTGAAACATCTCAATAGCCATTGAAAGCTGACCTTCAAATTCTTCATTTAGCTTATTCATCAATAATAAAGAAAGGTTTTCATGATGCCAGTCATCCATCAGCATACTTTCCAGCGCATGCGAAAACGGACCATGACCAATATCATGCATCAGAATAGCCAGCATCGCTCCTTTTTCTTCTTCCTCAGAAATTTTCACTCCTTTCTGCTTCAATGTTTCCAAAGCAGTGAACATCAAATGCATTGCTCCGAGAGCATGGTGAAACCTTGTATGGGTAGCACCGGGAAATATCAGATTCAAAAGTCCGGTCTGCCCGATTCTTCTTAATCTCTGAAAATAGGGATGCTCTATGATATCAAATAAAATTTCGTGTGGAATTTTGATAAACCCGTGAACAGGATCGTTGATGATTTTTAGCTTATTCTGCATTGAAACTTCAGTATTAGTAAACAAAGTTAGGCATTTTAAAATTTAGCCTTTTATTAAATTACTATTAAGATATTGGGATAAGACGATGATCTCCCGAATATTTTTCATCAAAAACGTCATCGTATCAACTTCAGAAATTCCTTGGTATCTGCTTATTATCAATTCAAGATTTTTTGAAAACCTTTTGCGCCTGTTATATTAAAGGATTATCTTTGAGAGAAAACACGGCAACCTTTAATGAGACGCTTCTCGCTTTTCCTCTTTTTATTTTTAAGTTTAAACTTTTCCGCACAAATGATCACCGGGACCCAAAAATTGGAATCTCTGTGCAGGGTTTGGGGATTTTTAAAATATTACCATCCTCACGTTGCAAAAGGAAATCTGAACTGGGACAAACAGCTTTTTCAAAAAATCAAGGAGCTTGAAAATATTCATGATAAGGAATCTCTCAATACTCTTTATTCCGAATGGATTGAAAGTCTCGGAGAAGTTCCACTATGTAAAGAATGTTCAGTAAAAGATCAGAAAGTTTATTTTCTCAAAAACTTTGACCTACGCTGGATTGACAATTCGCAAATTTTCTCTGATGATGTATCTCAAAAACTTCGTTATATTGAAAATAACAGGAATATTGGAGACAATCACTATTTTGGAAAGGGAGGAAGAAAAATATATTTCAGGAATGAAAAATCCTATGGCTCTCAATTTAATTCCAAAACAATTAGCTTACTGGAATTATTCAGATACTGGAATTATGTAGAATATTTCTTTCCTTATAAATATGAAACCGATCAGAACTGGAATGATGTCCTTACAGAAATGATTCCCAAATTTCTATTGATTGATAATGATGTAAATCTTCACCTGGCATTAGCAGAACTCGTAGCGAAAACGGATGACTCACACGCTTACATTTCGTCAAAAGAAATTCAGCTTAATTTGTATGGTCAACGAAAAGTTCCGGTAGAATACTCCTATGCCGAAGGAAAATTAGTGATTACAAAAATTAACAACACACGATCCAGACATAAAAGCCCTCTGCAGCCGGGGGATGTCATTTATGATATTGAAGGAAAAACCATCCCGCAAGTGATCAATAGTTGGGCAAAATATGTACCAGCTTCCAACTCATGGGGTAAGGTCAGCAAAATAAAAGACAAACTGCTATTCAGCAAGAATGATTCTATTAGTGTAAAGATTGAAAGGGATGGACAAAATCTGGAAATAAAAACCAAGACATACCTTATTAAAGATATTATTCATGAAAAAATTCCGGCTCCTAAAAAGTGGAAATTTATGGATGATGAAAAGAAAATCGGGTATGTCCATATGGGAATTTTAGAAAAGGAAGATCTTGATGAAATGTACAACAGTTTAAAATCTGCAAAATCCATTATTTTTGATCTCAGGAATTATCCAAGACAAACGATCATTCCCTTAAGTTATCTTCTTCTTCCCAACCCTTCAATCTATTATCAGTTTACTTTTCCCAATACAAGCTATCCCGGAAAATTTTACATCAGAAAAAATGTTACAGGCAGGAAGAATCCTGAATACTATAAAGGAAATGTAATCGTTTTAGTAGATGAGAATACACAAAGCCAGGCAGAAACTACAACCATGATGTTCAAACAGCATCCGAAAGCGAAAATTATAGGAAGTAATACTTCAGGAGCCAACGGAGATGTCATTATGTTTACAATTGCTGATCTTGATACACGGTTTACAGGTCTGGGTGCTTATTACCCTGATGGCAGAGAAACTCAAAGAATCGGAATTATTCCTGACATCTTTATAAAACCAAGTATAGAAGGACTCAAAAACGGAAAAGACGAAGTACTGGAAAAGGCTTTGGAGTATATAAAAACCACGGATTAAATGAAACGAAAATGTGAATTATTTTACCGTATTTTCATTTAACTAATATTTAACTTTTAATCTTTCGATTTTGTGAGATTTTAAAAGGATTTGGTCAACATTTTGATACAATAACCATGTAAAAAATAAATTATGTCAGAAAAGATATTATGGATCGATGATGAAATAGATTTACTTAAACCTCATATCGTATTTTTAGAAAAGAAGGGTTACCAGGTAACTCCTGTCAATAATGTGAATGAGGCTTTGGAACTTATGGATTCAGAGAAATTTGCTTTAACGCTAATTGATGAAAATATGCCGGGTATTTCCGGATTGGAAGCCATTCCTATGATTAAGGAAAAAGATAATGCCTTAAAAATCGTCATGGTGACCAAAAGCGAAGAAGAACACATTATGGAAGAGGCTATCGGTTCCCAGATTGCCGATTATATATTAAAGCCTGTAAACCCTAATCAGATATTACTTTCCTTAAAGAAAAACCTTCAGCAGGATAATCTTGTTGAACAAAAAACAATTCTACAATACCAGCAGGAATTCAGAAACCTTTCCATGGAACTTTCTTATCTGAGAACGTATCAGGAATGGGCTGAATATTATAAAAAGATCCTTAGCTGGGAAATCAAATTTGATAAAGTAGCAGACAATGAGTTTGCCGATCTTCTGCAGTCTCAGAAAGAGGAAGCTAACATTCAGTTTGCCAAATTTATAGAGAAAAATTATGCTGACTGGCTTATTGATACAGACAAGCCTCTAATGAGCCACACACTTTTCAAGGAAAAAGTAAAGCCGGAAGTAGAAAAAGAAAAAGTTCTTTTACTGATGGTGGACAATCTTCGTTACGATCAGTGGAAAGTGATTGAACCTTTATTCACAAAATATTACAATAAAGTTTCAGAAGATTATTACTACAGTATTCTTCCTACGGCAACACAGTATGCAAGAAACTCTTTCTTTGCAGGATTAATGCCGTCTGAGATTGAGAAACGTTTCCCTGATAAATGGTTCAATGATAATGAAGAAGGAAACAAAAATGAATTTGAGCGTGATTTCCTTGAAGACCAGATGAAGAGAATTGGTCTCGGATCAAAATCTATGAAGTACCTTAAAGTACTGAACGCTGACTTTGAAAGAAAGATCTATGATGATTTCAATCAACATAAAAACAATGATCTACTTGTAATTGTCTATAACTTTATTGATATCCTGTCACACGCGAAAACAGACAACCATATTGTAGATCAGCTGATCCGCGATGATAAGACTTTCCGTTCCCTTACCTTCAACTGGTTTGAAAATTCTTCCTTACTGAAGATTATTAAATCGGCTGCAGAAAACGGGTATAAGCTGGTTATCACTACAGATCACGGAACGGTATACGTGAAAAAACCAAGTAAAGTGGTAGGAGACAGAGAAACTTCTACGAATATCAGATATAAAACAGGTAAAAGCTTAACGTATGATGACAGTGATGTATGGGCCATTACCAACCCGGAAAAACTTTTCCTTCCAAAAGGAAACCTAAGCTCGAAATATATTTTTGCTAAAAACAATATATTCCTGGCTTATCCTAAAAATTACAATCATTTTGTTAATTACTATAAAGAAACTTACCAGCATGGAGGAATTTCACTTGAAGAGTGTATTATTCCTATCAGCGTATTAGAACCCAAGTAGTTTTTTTCATAGTTTATTTAATTTTGGGTTAAAAGGCGGAAAAAATCGAATGATTTTTTCCGCCTCTTTTTTAAGGCATCTATTTTGCATACTAGTAGACAACCTTAAATAAATATAATCTTATGAAAAAGCACATTTTTATTGCAGCAGCATTTGCAGCCTTATTTTTAACTTCATGTAATAAAGAAAAGAAAGTAACAGATTCTGCTTCTACTCCTGCAGACAGTGTTGCTTCTAAGCCGTCTGATTCAGCAGCTGTATCAGGAACTCAGGATGAAATTGTAAAAAGCACTTCGAAAGACAGCAGTGGAAAAACGCTGGATATGACTTTCAATAATACCAAAAATACAGCAACAGTAGTTTTCAATAATGAAACAATTGAACTTCAGGGGCAAAAACCTGCATCAGGAATATGGTATAAGAATGATCATTATGAGCTGAGAGGTAAAGGAGAGGAAATAGAATTGACAAAAGACGGTAAAACAGTTTTCAAAAAATAAGATCCCTTACTAAAAATATAAAAAGTCGGCTTTGAAATTCAAAACCGGCTTTTTTATTTTTGCCTCTTTCTTATAGTTCATATCTTCGTAAAAAATAAATCATGTTTATTATTTCGCTTACCTATAAGAGTTCTATTGAAAGTATAGAAAAACTTATTCCCCGGCATAATATTTTCCTCAACAAACATTATGACTCCGGGCATTTCATTGCCTCAGGAAGAAAAGAACCAAGAACGGGAGGGATCATTATTGCTAAAGCAGCCTCTAAAAAAGAGCTTGAGCAGATCATCACTGAAGATCCTTTTTATATTCACGAGGTTGCGGATTATGCTATCACTGAATTTATCCCATCCAAATACAACGAAAACTTTAAAATTTTTATAGAAGACTAATGAGATTAATTACATACAATGTCAATGGAATCAGAGCGGCTTTCACGAAAGATTTTCTGGGCTGGCTGAAAACTGCCGATCCGGATACCATCTGCATTCAGGAGAGCAAGGCAGGAAACGATCAGATAGATATCGAAAGCCTTGAGAAATTAGGATATCACAGTTATTGGCATTCTGCAGTAAGAAAAGGCTATAGCGGGGTCGGAATTGCCTCAAAAATAAAACCCAATCATGTAGAGTATGGTTGTGGTATCGAAAGCTATGATAATGAAGGAAGAATCATCCGTGCTGATTTTGATGGATATTCTGTGATTTCAGTGTACGTCCCTTCTGCCTCTAATATCGAAAGACTCGATTTTAAAATGCAGTTTTGCCATGACTTTCTTGAGTACATCAAGAATTTGAAAAAAGAAATTCCCAACCTTATTATATCCGGCGACTTCAATATCTGCCATGAAGCTATTGATATTCACAATCCTGTTGGTCTAAAGAATGTCTCAGGGTTTCTTCCTATGGAAAGGGAATGGATGACCAGTTTCATCAATGACTGTGAACTGATTGACAGTTTCAGATTCTTTAATAATGAACCGGATAATTATACGTGGTGGAGCTACCGACAAAATTCAAGGGAAAGAAATAAAGGTTGGAGGTTAGATTATAACTTTACTTCCTATAGTTTAAAAGATAAGCTCACAAGGGCTGTTATTTTAAAGGAAGCGGTGCATTCTGACCATTGTCCTGCTTTATTGGAATTAGATGTATAATCAACGTTATATTCATCCATACAAAAAGCCAGCTGAACAGCTGGCTTTTTTTTAATTTAAATCATAAAATTAATCGACAATTTCATATTCGACCGGAATGGTACCATGACTGATATCTCCGATCTCATCGAACGCAGCTTTAGACATGTCTAAAGATCTTGATGAATGGTAAGGCCCTCTGTCATTAATTCTCACTATTACCTCTTTACCATTTTTAAGGTTTGTTACCTTAACATTTGTTCCAAATGGAAGCGTTCTGTTTGCTGCAGTAAACTTTGAGTTATCAAAGATTTCTCCGCTAGCAGTTTTTCTACCGTTAAATTTATCGTGGTAGTACGATGCATAACTTGTTTTTTTCGCATCTAAGGCATTACTTGTAAAAGAGTAAACACCTAAGGTTGAAATCATCATTATGATTACGAGAATGAATCTTTTCATCATTTTGAACTTTTATTGGTTTTGACGGAGCAAATGTATCAGGAATCTTTATAAAACCCTATTCAATATGTTAAAAACAGTTAATAAAATATTAACAAAATGTTAAACAAAGCTGTAACCCCCTATGGATAGGGCTTTTACACCACACTGTTAAAAAGTGTTAAAAAAACACTTAAAAAGTTAACATAATTAACTAATTTATACATAATTTAAAAACTTAAAAAACAAAACAAACTGATAATCAATAATTTAAAAAATACATACTGTTAAGATTTTAATCAAAAAAAATAATTCCAAAATTAAAATTCTTAAATCCAAGATGTGAAGAAAATGACCACCAGAATATGTTGAGCCTTATAATATCAAATTTCAGAACCAGATTTTAACATCTAAATACAGTGTTAAAATTTGCAGCTTATTATCTTATTTAATAAAATGTCTTCATCAGGTACTAAATATAGAACCAAGATTATGATTATTAACGGCGAAAAAATGAAAGAACGTCTATCCTTAAATGTAAAAAACCAATGAAAATATCATTGGTTTTTACTTTATATAAATAAATATTTATTATTTTAAATATTCTAAAACATAATCATACGTTCCGTTTGGATATACCACAGACATACTTGGAGATCCTGTAACAGCAGCTCCTGTAGATGTATCATATGAATATAATTCTCTGGAATATACTGTATTAGTACCCGCTTTATAAATAGTAATTCCGTACATAGCAGTAATTCCGGCAGGAGCAGGAATTGTTACTGCAGTAGTAGTACCGTTTGCAGCAAAAGTTCCTTTTATACCATAAATTTGTGCGCTATTTACTTGTCTGTTTGTAACAGTTTCAGTAGTAAGAATGTTTTCTTTAGTACTAGCATTAAACGGTAACCACTGACCTGTAGAAGTTGCATATGCATTAGCAGAACCTCCTGTCGGGTTAGAGAAATAATAGAAACCTGGTGTAACAGATTGTCCTCCGATACCTGATCCAGTTGCTGGAGTAGTACCTGTTTTAGAGTTGTAAACAACCATACCATCGTATGCAGTCGGGAAGTTAAAGTTACTTGTAGTACCCGTAACAAAAGTAAAAACAGTTAAATCTGTTCTAGGGAACGCCAGACCTTTACCATTATTAGCCCCATTTGAGAATCCATTAGCAGAAGCATCTATAAATGCAGATTGTCCTGTAATGTTTGTACTAATAGCATTATTCGCTCTTAATTGTGCAAATGCTACGTTAGCTGATGCTGTTAGAGCTAAAACTATTGATGTTAAATATAATTTCATAATTGAATGTGTTTTTAAGATTAAAAGCTGCTATAGCTATACCAAACTGCGCCATCACAAATGTAGCTTAATGATCCACCAGGTCCTGTAGGAGAAAGTGTTGCCTGATTACTGATAGTACCTGCAGTACCTGTAATACTGAACCCTGAGGTTGTATTATCAATGAATGTAATCGTTTTACCATTTGTCTTGGTTAAAGCATCCAGATTGAAAACCGTACCTGAAGTACTTACAATAACACCGTTATTTAAGTCAGCATCAGAGATGGTACCTGCTGTTTGTGCTCTTACAGTCATTCCTGTTGCTACAGCTCCTCCACCTAGAGGTTTCCATTCAGGAACTACAGAATCAAAGTAGTAAAATCCAGGTCCTGTAATCTTAGCTTTTCTAGCTCCAGTTCCTGTACCTGCAGTAATATAAACAACAGCTCCATTTTGAGGTGTACCATAAGTACCGGAAGTGTCATCTTTTGCAGATAGTTGCGCTGCCGTCATACGAGGGACTAATAAGGCATCTGGTCTTGCATTGTCTGTAGTATTTGCTACTACGTCTAATGTTGCGGCAGGTGTGGTTGTGTTAATCCCCACTCGCCCTTGTTGAGCCTTAGAAACGGCCGAAAGGCCAACAAGCATAATTGCTGTTAATAAAAATTTTTTCATAAGTTTTTAAAGATTTTTAATTACATTTTTTTCATCAATATTTCCAAAAAAGAATACACATCCCAACTTGTGAACATTGCTTTAAGACTAAAATAATTAAATACTGATTTCAATTGACTTTTAGTCTTTTTTTAATGATTAACTTGCTGAAAGCACATGATTTAAAAATATTGCTTCTTGCGCAAATTTAAGACATAATTTTCGATTTTAAATACATTATAAAAGAAAATTAAAGAATCTTAATTACACAAAATATTAATAAATTGATTATCAATTAAATAAAAACCGGTTACCGAGAAAATTCTATGTTAATTTTAGTTAATAATTCGGTTTCAAAAACATCATTTTTAACTGATTAACAAGCGTTTAACTAGACTAATTCTCCGTATAAGTCAAATTCTTCAGCAGAGGTAATTTTAACATCTGCAAATTCTCCTATTGAAATATAAGTATCTTCTGCAGAAACCAGAACTGTATTATCTACATCTGGTGAGTCATATTCCGTTCTTCCGATGAAATAATTTCCTTCTTTACGGTCAAAAACACATCTGAATACTTTACCTATTTTTTCCTGATTTTTTTCCCATGAAATCTGAGACTGCAATTCCATAATTTCCTCTACTCTTGCCTCTTTTACTTCCTGTGGAATATTATCTTCTAAAACATGGGCAGTCGTATTCTCTTCGTGAGAATAAGTAAAGCAACCTAATCTATCAAATTTCTGTTCTCTCACCCAGTCTTTAAGTTCCTGAAATATCTCTTCCGTTTCTCCAGGGTATCCAACGATAAGTGTTGTTCTGATCGCCATATCTGGAACTTTCTCTCTGAATTTTCCTAAAAGAGCATCCGTTTTCTCATGGGTAGTTCCTCTCTTCATAGATTTCAGTAAATCTGAATTGATGTGCTGAAGAGGAATATCTATATAGTTACATACTTTAGGTTCTTCACGGATAATATCAAGAACATCTTCAGGGAATCCGCTTGGGAAAGCATAGTGAAGACGAATCCATTCTACGCCTTCTACTTTTACCAATTCTTTTAAAAGATCACCCAATGCTCTTTTTTTATAAAGATCAAGACCATAGTAAGTAAGATCCTGAGCAATAAGAATTAATTCTTTTGTTCCTTTTTTGGCCAGTTTCTGAGCTTCTAAAACCAGTTTCTCGATTGGAGTTGAAATATGTCCTCCTCTCATCAATGGGATTGCACAGAAAGAACATGGTCTGTCACAGCCTTCAGAAATTTTAAGGTATGCGTAATGTTTTGGAGTTGTTGTTAATCTTTCTCCTACCAGTTCATGTTTATAATCTGCTCCAAGATGCTTTAAAAGTATCGGAAGGTCTCTTGTTCCGAAATATTGGTCTACGTCCGGAATTTCTTTTATCAAATCCGGTTTATATCTTTCAGATAAACATCCTGTAACGAATACTTTCTCGACCTCACCTCTGTTTTTAGCATCAACATAATCAAGGATGGTATTGATAGACTCTTCTTTAGCATTATCAATAAATCCGCAGGTATTGATGACCACAATGTCCCCACGGTCTTCGTGAACCACTTCTTTGCCATTGGCTTTCAGCTGGCTCATTAATACTTCAGAATCATATACATTCTTGGAACATCCAAGAGTGACTACATTGATTTTCTTCTTCCCTACAGATTTTGTACGCATCGTTTTGATTTTGAGTCTGCAAAGATACAAAATATTGGAGAGTTAGGATTAAAAAATAAAAACCACTTTATAAAAGTGGTTTTCAGGGATATACTTTAAAAGTTTTTTTCTTTAAATCCGGGAGCATTCTGATCTTTATCTGAAAGTATGGCATCTTTTTCATCTACCTTCCAATCGATATCAAGATCGGGATCATTGAATTTCACACTGCCTTCTGATTCTTTGTTATAAAAATTATCACATTTATAAGAAAATACAGCATGGGTACTCAATACAGAAAAACCATGTCCGAAACCTCTCGGTACATAAAGCTGTAATTTATTTTCAGCAGTAAGTTCTATTCCGAACCATTTTCCGAATGTAGGAGAATCCTCTCTAAGGTCTACAGCCACATCCCAAACGCTTCCTTCAAGGCATGATACCAATTTTGCCTGGGCATGTTCTCCTTTCTGAAGATGGAGTCCTCTTAAAACTCCATAGGAGGATTTGGAAATATTATCCTGCACAAAGTGCCCGTTCATTCCGGTAAGTTCCTCGAATTTTTTTTCGTTGAACTTTTCAAAGAAGTAGCCTCTTTCGTCTTCAAAAATAGTAGGCTCTATGATATAGCAGTCTTTAAGCGGGGTTTCTTTAATTTTCATAATAGTTAAAAACTCTATTTCAATGTGGTTATTAATGTTTTAAACAAGATTTTCATATCGTTTCTGAAAGACATATTTTCAAAATAGTCCAGATTCATTTTTACTTTGTTCGGAAATAATACTTCATCATTATAAGCTAAGGGATCTTCCTGGTTTTTCAGAAGATATTCTTCATCTCTGTATTTAATACTTGCTTCACAGGTAAGCCCGGGCTTGAGTTCCAAAACTTTTCTGTCTGCTCCGGTAAGCTTATCATAATAGCCTTCAATATCAGGTCTGGGACCTACAAAACTCATCTCACCTTTTAAAATATTAAACAATTGTGGAAATTCATCCAGCTTAAATTTTCTGAGAATCTGCCCTATTTTTGAACACGTTCTCTTCTGTTCATGAATTGTTTTAATCTTAAAAATGGTAAATGGTTTTCCATATTGCCCTATTCGGGTCTGAAAAAAAATTCCATTGGAAGATGTATCCAAACTTGCAATTACAAATAAAATAATCAGTACCGGCATAAGAAATAGAATCAATATTGCCGCTAAGACAAAATCAAAAATCGTTTTCCAATATTTATACTGATTCATTCAATTCAATGGTATTAAATTCCAAAGTAAGCATGCACTACTTTCGTTATTCTCTCTCTGTCATCATCTGACAGATTAGAACCTGAAGGAAGACATAATCCGTTATCAAAAAGTTTTTCAGAAACATTCCCCCCATAGTAAGGAGAAGTTTCAAAAACCGGCTGTAAATGCATTGGTTTCCAAAGTGGTCTTGATTCTATATTATCTTCTAAGAACGCAAGTCTTAAACTTTCTCTGTCTTTACCTGTAATTTCAGGATCAATGATTATCGCAGATAACCAGTGATTTGAATAAAAATCATCTCCAGATTCTGAAAATACAGTTACACCTTCAATATTTTTAAAAAGATCAACATAGAAGCTGTGCATGGCTCTACGGGCAGCAACTCTGTCCTTAAGAACTTCCATCTGTCCTCGTCCTATTCCTGCTACAATATTACTCATTCTATAGTTGAAGCCAATCTGCGAATGCTGATAATGAGGAGCATTATCTCTGGCCTGTGTAGAAAGGAAAACGGTTTTATCTTTATCTTCCTGAGTATGACAAACCATAGCTCCTCCTCCGGAAGTGGTAATAATTTTATTTCCATTAAAACTTAAAATCCCAAAACGTCCGAATGTTCCGCATGCCTGTCCTTTATAAGTTGAACCAAGTGCTTCTGCTGCGTCTTCAATCACAGGAATCTGGAATTCCTGAGCAATAGCCATAATTTCGTCCATTTTTGCAGGCATACCGTAAAGGTGAACTACAATGATTGCTTTAGGCTTTGTTCCTTTCTGGATTCTGTCTTCAATAGCTTCTCTTAATGCTTTTGGGCACATATTCCATGTAACTGGTTCGCTATCCACAAAAACGGGAATTGCTCCACAATATGCAATTGGGTTAGCTGAAGCAGAGAAAGTCATTGATTGGCAGATTACCTCATCACCATGTACAATTCCACATTCAATAAGAGCAAGGTGTAATGCTGCAGTACCTGCAGAAAGTGCAGCCACTTTTGCATTTCCGCCTAAAAACTGCTCCAGATCACTTTCAAATCCGTTAACATTAGGTCCCAATGGGGCTACCCAGTTTTCTTCAAATGCTTCGTTGATATATTTTTGTTCATTCCCTCCCATATGTGGTGAGGACAACCAGATTTTAGTATTCATATTAATCGTGAAATTTTATAGGTTTAGCTGGAATTCCTACTGCTGTGCAGTTGGCAGGAAGACTTTTATAAACTACTGCTCCTGCTCCGACAATAGTATTTTCACCAATCTCAAGAAGATTTATAATTTTTGCCCCTGTCCCTACATATACCGCTTCATTGATTACAACTTCTCCAGAGATATTAACTGTTGGCATGAATGAGCTGTAATCCTTTATTATTGTATCATGTCCTACGGTACAGGAAAGGTTAAGGATTACAAAATTTTCAATGACGATATTTACCGTAATAATAACCCCTGCACAAATAATATTTCCATTTCCAATTTTGGTATCATCTTGCCCAATAATTACTGATGGGTGAATTAAAGTTGGAAATTCAATATTCGCATTATGGATACCTTGTATAATTTTTTTCTTTGTTTTAGGATCTCCAATTGCGACCGCAATACATAAAGGCTCCTTTACTTCATTTATTTTTTCAATCTTTCCTAAGTATGGGACTCCATTAATATCATGATCATAATGTTTATCATCATAAAAACCTTGAATTTCAAATTGTTCATTTTTTTGGTTGATATGATCGATCAGCATTTTCACCTCACGTCCGAATCCTCCTGCTCCAATAATTGCTATTTTTTTCATATTTTAAATATTTCCTTTAAAAGGTTCCATTGTTGCTTGCCCTTCTTGAGAAATTCCTTCTCTAATAAATACTTTTTTTGCTGTTAGAAAGAAAACTTTCACATCTAAGATAAATGATAAATTATCAACGTACCAAACATCATAATCAAATTTTTGGTTCCATGATATGGCATTTCTTCCATTTACCTGAGCCCATCCTGTAATTCCGGGTCTCACTTCATGTCTTCGTGCCTGGTGCTCGTTATAAAGCGGCAGATATTGTACAAGAAGAGGTCTGGGACCAATAAGAGACATATCTCCTTTCAAAACATTGATCAACTGTGGAATTTCATCCAAGGATGTTTTACGAACGAATGAGCCTATAGCTGTTAGTCTTTCTGCATCTGATAAAAGGTTTCCATTGGAATCCTTTTTATCATTCATTGTTTTAAACTTTATAATTTTAAATACTTTCCCATTTTTCCCAGGTCTTAACTGGAAGAAAAAGGGTTTTCCATCATTAGCCAGGAATAATCCTATCATCACAACAAGGAAAATCGGAAGCAATAAGGTAATTCCCATCAGAGAAAATACAAAGTCAAAAATCCTCTTTAAATAATTTTTATACATTCTTAAAAGTTAGATCTGTTCGTCATAATACATGGTGAGCTTTTACTCAATTCTTTTGTTTTTTGCGCTATAACTAATACCAATAATTATTGAACTAAAGTACAAAAATTCCGGTATACTAAAAAGATTACAAGATGTCTGTACGAGCGTAAAATATTGCAAAAATAAAGCAAAAATAACTTTATAGTATATATTACTTTTATTTATGTTCCAGAAAATAGAGGCATTTTGAAATACTGGCAAAAACTTTAGAAAATAAATAATGAACCCTAGAATACCGGTTGCCATTAAAAGTTCTAAAAAGATGTTATGCGGGTGAACTCCATCTTCAAATAAAATTCTTCCTCCTAAGACAGGATTTGAATTAAAAATTTCAAGAGCTCCTCTATATAATGGTTCTCTGCTCGAGGTATCTCCCAGGGCAAGCCATTTATACATTCTGTTAAAGCTTGTTATGAATCCGTCACCATATTGTTCATGGAGAAAAATAAGACCTATCAATAACAAAATTAATGTAATGGCATATAACAGATATTTTTTATTTCCCTTTAAAAGAACCATGTAAAAAGAGCATACAGCAATAGCCATTAAAGGACTTCTGGCCATAGATTGTATTACATTAAAAAGTCCTAAAAAAAGACAGAAGAATAAAAAATATGATTTATAATCTTTTTTACAAAATAAAAGCAAAAATAAAGAGATGATAAACAATGAGGCTCCTATATGACCATACATAATGTAGTATGTACTAAATATATGATCTAAGTTGATATAACCATATATATAATTAACAACAAGAAGACCACATAAAATAAAGAGACAGTACTTTGTAATACTTTTGAAATCTACTTTATTGTAATTAATACATAATAACGCTGCACTAGGAAGGAGATTCATAAATAAAATTCTGAAGATATCCTCATTCTCTAATACTATTACATCCTTGTTAAACGAATAATTATTAAACGAATAGATAAGCTTGATAATATAGAAAATCCAAAATCCAACAAGGCTTATCAATGAAATATTTTTAAAACTAATATTCCTTCTTTCTCTATAAATTATGAATACAGAAAATACAATAATAAAAATCCGATAAGGGATAGAAAAGTTCCTTGGATCCATTTCCAAAGGCTTTGCAAAAGAAATAGCAATGGTATTTCCTACCATAACGGATAACAGGAATAGTTTATAAATGAAATTATTATTAATAGTAATTTTCAAGATAAATCCTAATATTTATATTTCAACTTTTGCAAAATTATTTCTTTTGCTTTACAGAATGAAATACAATTGCATCCATATATTTTTTTCCTAACACCGGATACGTTCTGTTTTCAAAAATCCATTTTCTTCCTTTATCACCTATCTCAACCCTTTCTTCCTGGCTCATATTGGCATAATATAAGATGGCATCTTTAATATCCTCTGCAGAAGTACTGTTGATAAACTTACCACAATCAGCTTCATTAATCATTGAAGGATATCCGGTATACGAAGCAATAATAGGTTTCGCAGCCAGCATATATTCTACCACTTTATTCATCGATTGTCCGTAATCCCATACTTTTGAATCTTTAGTAGACAAGTACAGAATATCACAGGCATCAAGAAAATATTTAACTTCACTTTGCTGAATTCTTTGTAAAAATGTCACATTGGAACAATTTTTTAGTTGTTCTTCGTAAGACTCTCTGAGATCACCACTTCCAACAAGTAAAAAATGGATATTACTGTTCTCCTTCATCCTTTGTATTGTTTCAATAAAAGGTTCCAATGCATTGGTAACTCCCATACTGCCGGCATAGCCTATAATGACTTTGCCTGATGATACTATCCCTGAAAACGGATTTGTATCTTTTAAAAAGTCTTCAGAATAGTTTTCTGGATCAAATCCTAATGGTGAACAATGAAAAGGTCTTTTATATCCCAGTAATTGTTCTACATGTAGATCTAATCTTGGCATTGTTCCTGCTACCAGATCCGCTTTTTTATACCCAAATTTTTCTATAAACCCTATCAGTAAGACAAGTGGATGCCATTTGGAAAAACCGGCTTCTTCTGTCATAGTTAAAGGCCATATATCCCGGATTTCAAAGACTAAAAAACTACCAAATTTCTTTTTCAGATAATAACCATAGATAATGGTAAAAATCGAAAGTGACGAAACAATAACTACATCAGGTTTTGTCATGTTGGAAAGTTTCATTGAGAAAAGCTTTCTTTCAAAATCAAACCAGGACAATATTCTGTCTATTGATGCAGTTTTGGTATATTTTTTTGTTTTAATCCATCTTATGTCTACCCCATCATGTTCTTCATCATTATAAATCTTGTCAGTTTCGGGACAATTAGTAAAATGATTAGCATCTGATGTTATTAATAATGCTTCATTACCCAATTTTTTAAACTCCCTTGCCAGATAGAATAAGCGTGACGGGGCTTTTGCATATTGAGGAGGTGAGGCATATTTGGAAATCAGCCAGGTGTTTTTATTCGTTTTCATCACTGAAGTGTTGGTTTTTTAATAGGATCTATCAGGAAATCAAGCATGATTGCTTCATTCAAAATATTGCTGTTATTAAGATTCTTGATTGTAAGGGCATCTTCAAGTCTACTGATGTCAGAGACAAAATCTTTTACTTTATTTTTATTTTCTAAAATATTTGATTGTATTCTTTCTCCCACACCATCATTTACCCAATTCTGGGTAACGTCAAAACCTCTTTTTAAACGGTTTTTAAGAATATAGCCTGGTACGTCTTTTTTCATCATTTCACGCAGTATCCATTTTCCATATCCGTGTTTAATCTTAAGCAGATCCGGCAATGCCAGAGCAAACTCTACCAATCTATAATCCATAAAAGGGAGTCTGCTTTCAATAGAAAAATACATTGAATTTCTGTCTTCATATCTTAACAGTGAGGGAATACTGTATTTCTGAATATCTGAAATCTGTCTGTTTGACAAAGATGTATTTTCAAAGAGATTTAAGGAAATATTTGGCAGGCAATCAAGGAATGAAGTATCTTTTCCTGTTGTTTTCAGATACCTGTTTTTCTCATTCCAATATGTTTTTATTTGCTTGGTTTCGAATATCAGCATAAGTGCTAAGGAATGAAAATATTGCAACCCCGGAAGGATTTCCTTTTTTTCTATTGCCTTTTTCAGTGCTACTAAAAAAAATTTCCTGTATCCTGCAAAAATTTCATCTCCACCCTGGCCTCCCAGTAAAACTTTAATATTTCTTTCTTTTACCTGTTTATAGACTTCATGTTGTGCAATAATACTTAATCCAAGAAATGGAGATTCCTGTGCCTCCATGGTTTGATCATAAATATTACCCATCTCATCTGGGGTGTAAGAATGGTGAATATACTCAACATTAATATTTTTATCCTTTGCAAATTTATTAATAATGGGTCCCTCTGATTTCGGATGATCCGGAGCTCCATAGCTGAAGGCCATCAGGTGATCTACTTCTTTCGCTGTAATTGCTGCTATAGACGATGAGTCTACCCCACCACTTAAAGAAATTGCCAGAGGAACATCACTTCTCAGACGTATCTTGGTTGAACTTTCCAACAGAGCTTTCCCTTGGGAAATTAGTTCATCTGAGCTTAAAGATTCAAGTTCTTTTCTTTTTTTTGCCACCTGCTCTTCCAGGGAATACCATGACTTTATTTCTATTTTCAGTTCTCCATCCAACGTACATTTCATCAATGATCCTGGCAATAGATATTTTACATTTTTGAAAGGAGTTCTGTCTTCATATCCTTCAAAAAAACCGAACCTTATTCCACTGGAACAATATTCCAGATCTATCTCCTGATTTATTTGTTTTGCAACAGAGGCTATGGAAGAGGAAAACAATAGCTGACCATCAAAAAAAGTATATATTAATGGTTTAACTCCAAATCTGTCTCTTACCAGATAGAACTCTCCTTTAATTTTATCAAATAAACCAAAAACAAACATCCCGTTTAGTCTATCCAAACAGCCTTCACCCCAGCATTCCCATGCTCTTAAAAGAACTTCAGTATCTCCTGTTGTTCTGAATGTAAAACCATTTGATATTAATTCTTCACGGATTTCCTGATAGTTATATATTTCACCATTAAAAGTAATAGTATATCTATCATCATGAGAAATCATAGGTTGGTTAGAAGCTCCTGAAAGATCAATAATTGCTAACCTGGAGTGAGCTAAAGTTACTGACCATCCTTCATATTCTGTTTTTTCAACTCCATAGTAATCCGGTCCTCTTCTTCGTATATAATTATGTAAATCACTTCCTTCTTCAAAATTGAGGTTTTGTGATCTTTTAAACTCTATTGCTCCTGTTATTCCGCACATATTAGTTTGATAAAACTTTTTGATAAAACGTTAATAATTTTTCAGACTGGCTTTCCCATGAAAAATTTTCATAGACTAGCTTTTGTCCCAGTTCGCCCATTTGTTTAGCTCTTTCTTTGTTAAGAATGAAATAATCGATAGCATCGGCTATTGCCTGAGGCTTTTGAGGGTTTACGAAAATACAACAATCACTCCCTTTCAATAAACTTCTCCAGTAAGGAAAGTCTGAGGCAATAAACGGAATTCCCGCAACCATATATTCAAACATTTTTATGGGCAAACTCACTAAAAATGTTGGAATGGGATGCAAAGTAACCACACCTACTAACGAACGGTTATAAATATTATCTACTTCTTCAGAATTTACATATCCAAAGTCATTAACCAGGTGATAGTCTCTATGTTCCTTTATCTCTTTTTCCAGAGCAGGAGAAGAGTACATTCCTGCCAGATTCAGTTTGGCCTTTGATTTTGTAAGCTCCAATGAATTCATCAAATCTTTGATTCCTCTTGTATCATCAATGGATCCCACATAACAAACTTCATTCTTTTTTTCATCCCAGGAAATGCTCTCCTGTTTCTTATCAGATAAGATGGGATAGTTATTGATATTTTCAGTTTGTTTGACAAATTTTTTAAAATAACTTTCAATATGAGGTGTGGCACCAACTACTCCGTCTATTTTTTTACAGATATAACGTTCGAAATTCTCATATAATAGAGAAATTATATTTGAAAAAGGGGATTTTAGATAAGGTGAAACTAAAATTGTGTTTACTGTATCTTCGTGAGAATCAAAGATTACCTTTTTATTTAGTTTTTTAAGTTTGTTTGCTACTAAAAGAAGTTCGGGATCATGAAGATGAAATACATCTGCATTAAGTTCCTTAGCTTTATTAAAAATTTTGTATGTAGTTTTCGTAATTCTTTTTAATCTACCATCAGGTGCACCTATATCTATAATTTCCACATTATCTATCACTTCATTACCTTTACCATCAGCAACTACCAATGATACCTTAATATCATTGGATGCCAGACTTTTGCACATCTTATGAAATATTCTGGAATCATTTCTCGGATGAACACTTGTCAGATGGCATATGTGAAATTCGTATTTTTTATTCATTAATTGGATTTTGGAAAATTTTCAGGTTTCCTATTAAACATTAGTTATGTTTCATTCTTAATTATTTGGTTTTCTAACAGATGGAGAATTACATACTTGAAATACAACCATGCTAAATGAGATTATTTCAGATTTACAATTTCCTGAAAAAAACCTTTATCATGGGTGATATAGGCACTCTGCTCGGAATAATAAGGGAATTTTCCTGCTATTCTTTCATACATGATATCGACTTCTCTGGTATTTAACATTTTCCACCAGCCAATAAAAATATGTTCAAAGTTCTGAGATGGCTGGATTCCTTTTTTCCCACCTTTAACATCACTTCGAAAGCTACTGTTATTACCATCTATATAATTATTGAAGGTATAAAAATCATTTTTTGAATTATAAACAGCAATGTTGGTTATCAACTGATTTGAAAGTAATGTGGTGAGTTTTTCCAAATAACTGTATTTTATTGTATCGTTTTGAAAATTAATTTTCAACAGATGCAGATAAGCACACATTCTCGAAAAATGAGAGGCATCCCAATTAACATTTTGGCTCTTTTCAAGGGCTACATCCTTAAAATCCGGATGATCTTTCCAAATATTTGGCTGCAGATACCATCCTTTATCTTTAATACTTACTTCTTTTTTCAATACCTGATAGAATCTGTCTTTAATAGAGACTAAATCAGGAGTTACGGTTCGTTTGGCATCTTTTTCAATGAGTAAAAGACTTACACCAGTTCCCATAACGTATAGCTCAAAATCAGTAATTGCTCTATAATAACTTAGATTACCATTAAAGTTCCCACTTAAGATATAATCTATTCTTTGTTTTGCACCATAAAATTTCTTTGATTCAGCATCCCAAATGTTTGCGGGATTATTATTCCAATAATATAATACTTCACTTTTTATGAAATCATACATCTTGGTATTTTCGGCATTGCCTTTTATGCCACTTCTTCTTAAATATTCTGAAACAGTAAAGTAAAAGGTTCTTTTAGCCAAATCATCTGCCTGTGAATTCTTTTTTACAATAAGTAATGTATTATAAGTAAACAGCTTCTGAAATTTATTTATTAACTCATTATTTTGAGTATCATAAGCATATTGCATAGGAACATACAAAAGAGCTGAACTATCATAGACAGAACTGTACCACTTGGACAGTTGAGTCTCTGAGCTAAATACATCCGTATAAAAATCCAACATTTTGGAAATCTCCTTAACGCTTAAGTTTTTGTTCGTAAATGTGGGATTATCCGATGTAAATATTAATTTATTCTGTATTGCTGGTGCTGGTTTAAAAATAGGCATAGCCAAACAGAAAGAACTACTATACATCCAATAAGTAAATAATAAAGTAATCTTAAAAATCAGGGTAGAGCTTTTCATTTACGAACAAAAATTTAAATTATTTTTCAGTATACAATTTCGGAATTTTATTCACGATTTTAATTACTCTTTCAAAATCAAGTCCTAAAGTATCCAGATACCATCTGATATTCTGATAACGTGGAGTATTTTCTATTTCAACAAGTTCTAAAGCTCTTTCTCTTGTTATTTGTCCTTCTCTGATCTGATTGCTTCTGAACGTATCATGCTCTGTAAAACCAGCTACAGTATAATATACATAATTATAAAAAGCTGCTGTACCATCACCAATTCTCCAGGTAGTGGTAGTATCAATTGCTTTTTCCCAATTATAATCATTTAAAAGAGTATTATCTACCTGCTCCTCATCCCATCTCCAATAATCAAAAATGTGATAGTAATCCTGTTTTTCTGTGAAGCTGCGATAGTATTCACCAGACAAGGTATCCCAAAGTGAACTATTGAAATATCCAGGGCTCTCCATCATCGCTCTGAATCTTTTGGAATGATATCTCAGCTGTTTCATAGCACCATGGCTGTATACTCTTTTTTCTTCAAAATCAGGTTCAATATCTAAAAATCCTGTTTTAAAGTGAGTTACTTCCAATGGATTTACTCCCCAAAGATTAAGGTTGATCCCAGTTTGTTTTTTGATATCTTCCACATGTCTGAAGAAATGTTTATCTCCTGCAGTAAGCATTGCCATCATTCCTAAATGAGGTGACTTCAGCCATGCTTCAAGGTTCATTCTGATGTTTTTTCTTTTCAATGAAATATCTGCGGCAACAATAATGTTTTCTACCCCAAGATCAGCACACATACGGCTGATATTTCGTCTACCGAGGTCCGTTACCATTCCCCAATCATAGGTATAAGTAACAGGTTTCATCTCCAGTTCCTTTACAATAAGGTGCAATCCATAGCAGCTATCTCGACCTCCTGAAAAAGGAACAATACAATCCAGTTCCTTACCTTTTCTTCTGTAAGGTTCAACCAATTTAAATAATTCTTCTTTCGGTTTTGGATTATTTCTTGGTTTGTAGCTTTTACAGTAATTACATACTCCTTCTTCATCAAATTTTATGAAAGGCATTGTCTCTGGGAGAATACATTTAGTACACCTTTTGATATTAAGCTTTTTATATTCAAGCAGTCCTTCTTCAATAGTATTAAATTTAAACTCGGGGATTAAGTTTTCTACTCTGCTTTTTTCATCTGTGATGGTAAGATTTTCTTTTGAGACAGGAATATCCAAAATCAAAGACTCTTCTTTTATCTGGGTGATATTTTCGCAGCCTATGATTCTAAGTCCGTAGCTTTCTGATGCAAAATAAGTTTTGTCCTCATTATAACCTACATATAAACTTCCATTATTAGAAAAAAGAAGAAGTTTTCCTTTTTCTGGCAGAGCAAGAGCACAGGCAATAACTCCCTGACATAAAGAAAATATCTCTTTAGGAAGGTTTTCTAATTTGTTTTCGTCGTTATTAAGAAACTCTTCTGCAATAGCCACAATAGCTTCGGAATCAATTTTTAATTGTCTTCTTACCGATAGCTTACTCCAGACTTCTTCTTCGTTTACAATAATCCCATTATGTATTGCACATATATTTCCTCTGATGACTGGCTGATTATCCCCCAGTCCATTAGTAATCAATCTACTATGTCCTAAAACAATATTGTTATTATATGGTTTTACCTTATTCAGTAATTTTTCAATGCTATAATCAGCTCTGTTTACTTTATATTGGTTATTTTGATAATAAATCAAACCACTAGAATCTACTCCTCTTTGTTCGGAATGCTTTACCAGAGTTTGAAACTTTTGTTTATTAATGCTGGTGTTCGATACGACACCAAAAATTCCACACATTTGTTTTTTTCTTTTTTTAAATTAAATAATATTTATAGGAACTTATATAAGTATAATCAATTTTTACAAAATTAATATTATACATTATTTCAAATTTTTAATTAGTTATTCCAGCTTTGTATCTTTTTTCAGATATAAAAAACATAATCCATATAATACTACATCTCCAGGAATCAAAAGAGTTACTTTTGTTGTCTTCCAGATAAAATAATAAAACTATAATAAATAATATCAGCATATTTTTATTTTTTTTAGAAATGGAATAGTTCTTAAAAAAAAATAATAAATATATTGATAGATATAATAATCCACCTAATATCCCTAATTCCATCATTGCTTCAACAAACAAATTATGCGGATAATTACTTTGATCAATGCCATCCAATATAAGTCCAGAACTTCCAATTCCCAATCCAAAAAAAGAATGATCCAGTATTGACTCCAGTCCAATTTCAAGAAAGTTTCCTCTTACTGATAAACTAGCATCATCGTTATAAACTTTAAATATATTAAATCGTTCAAAGTCAACATTTTGAAATGCAAAAGTATAAATATTCTCTCCAAAAATAAGAATGGTAAAAAATAATGCTCCTATTGCAAATCCTGTTTTATAATTTATCTTATAATTTTTAAGATTCAAAGTAAAGAAAATAATTAAGGATAATATCAAATTAATAATTGGACCTCTTCCACCCAGTTGAAATAGTAAAAATAATATTGATAATCTGTAAGCTGCAACATACCATGTTAATTTGCTTGCCAGAGAGAAAATAAAACATGCACACAGCATGATTCCAATAACCAAATATGTAGGAACTTTATCCACTAACAATTCAGAATCATGGAATATAATAAACATATTATTAAAATACAGATAAAACAATCCTACAATCATTAATCCACCAATAAGATACATCAATAATTTCAATTCAGAAAAAATAGATTTTTTAAATACAACAATGGGGTACATTACTGTAAAAATATTCAGAACAACAGCAAGGGATTTAGATTGGGCATAGATAGTAGATACTGAATAAAAATTAGAAATAAGAAAAATAAAACTCAATATAAGCATTAAAATAACGATGAGGCGATCCTTTACTTGTAGCGGAACTATTGTACGCAATTCCGAGATCATTACCACAAAACAAAGCAAAAGAGACAATAGGGTCAAATCCATTGGAATAGGCAACCACTTTAGAGACCCCGAAAAAACAAAAATAAAATAAATGAATACTTTAAAAAATGTAAACTTGTCTGTAAATAATGACATATTTTTCAATTATATTTTTTTTATTAAAATTAAGGAAGCTTTTCATTTATTACAATCAATCATGATAGGCTGGATGAAATCTTTTTTTGTTATTATTGTAAGTTTCTATTTTTTCATATTATATTGTGAAATAAATCTTAAATACACCTTCTTATACCACTTTTGATCTCTGAAAACTCTATCATTATGCCAAAGTATGGTGAAATCACCTTCAACTCTTTTTGTTATTTTGAAAAGATTTTCCAATACCTCAAAAGCTTTATCCATAGAATATTTTTGGTAATGCGTCAATGTAGCATCCATAGCAATTAGAGGGTTCTCAAGAATGTTGTAAGGTTGGTCTTTTTCAAAATTATATGGGTGAAATTGGTGTGCTGTACCACATTTAAATCCTTCATGGTCTGCAAATCCCATAGTATAATCGACCTTTATACCACATTTCTCAAGATTTTCAAAAGTTACTCTACGGTCAAATCTAAGATAATGCTGTCTTGCCAATACAATATCTCTTTCTGATGTATTTCTAAGCCTCTCTATTTCATCGTTCATAACAGCAATATCCCTGAACGTATTAAAGCCTGGATGAATACCCAGCAGCATATCTGCATCTGTAATTTTAGAAATCACCTTTAAAACATTTTTATTTATCACCTGACCTTTATCAAATTGAGATGGCTTCGCAGTCATAAAGAAAAAAACTGATCTTAAACCGTATTTTTTTGAATCTTTATACAATTGCTCTATGCCTTTAAGGTACTGATCTTCTTTTTTAAAAACAATAGTTTTTAACATGTTCAGTATTGAACTGCATAATTGTAAAGGTCTTCTTTCTCTAATAGCTTCTGCAGCCAAAGTCTTAACCGATGTAAAAAAACCGTCAAATCTATAAAGGTTATCTATATCATGAGTAGGAACAATTATTGTTGGCTTTAATGAGGGAGTAAAACTTTGTACTTCATTTTTAAGAATTTTCCTGATCAGAAATGCGTATTCATCAACAACGGGTGTAGTAATCAGATTATATTTACAGACTAAACTATCTTTATATCTGAATCTGTCAAATTCATCTCGCGCTTCTGAGGTCAATTCATCATAGCATGATAATAAAACAAAAGATAAAGTAATAATATCATAATTGATTTGAATATGTCCATTATTACATTCATAAAAATCACTTACATTTTCATCAATAACCGGAATGTAATGATAATCATCATATGAAGGTATAGACTTCATATGAGCTTTGCCTTCTATCAAATCAAGCAATTTATCGTGTGAACATAACTTAAATTTAATTCTTATTCCCTCAACCTGAATTGTTACACTATCTTCCGATAAAAATTCTAAAGTTGGAGAAACGGTATAGCCAAATGCAATTTTCAGTAAAAACTTAATTGTATATAATATAGCATTTTCTGTTCGCAATTTTTTTAACATTACTTTCATGGAAACAAAAAAATCAAGATTTATTAAATAGTAAAGAAAGTAATAAATATCTAAATAAAATTACTCCTACATAAATCCATATAAAGAAATCTATTGTAGAGCTCTTTCCTAAAAAAAATGAAACAAACAAAACCAAAGTGGTAATTACCTCCCAAACGAGGAAAATTTTATTCTTTCTTTTAACCAATACACCACTTGAATAATGAGAAAAAGACGATGAAATAACAGTCGTGAAAATTATTATTTTACTCATATCAAATGCCTTTCTCCATTTATTAATATCAAAAAATAAAGAGAAAAAATATTCCCCAAAAATTAAATATACAATAGCAAATAGTAGGGAAACCAAAAATAATAATCCAACATAGGTATTCATTTTCTTATTGAGTTTCGCTTTATTGGTTTCTGACAAATCCTTGTATATTAACCCATTTAAACTTTCAGATATTAAACTTAGTGGTTTATTCACAATTTTGGAAGCCATAAAATAATTCCCCAAAATAGCTTCTCCAAAATAATGTTTTATAAAGAAACTAGGTAACTCCGCATTAAAAGTATTAATAAAATAAGCGGGCATCTGATGCAATGGAAAGGACTTATATTTAATTATAATATTGTAGAACTCTTTGTAAACAAAATTTCTTCTTTGTATTTTGAGATAAAACAATATAAATATAGTAGCAAAAAAATTAGGAATCACATAAGATAATATCAAAACCCAGTATGATAATTTTATATAATAACCAGAAAGTATAATGATAACTGCAAACACAGAGCTTAGTATCATTGATTTACTGACAATATTCAACAAGCCTTTTTTTATAAGAATATCTTTTGATGCACCATATAAAGATTGACTAAATGCAACCAACGGTACAATTAAAAAATAGGAATCTATATCAAAAAATAACATTGAAATAAGTATAACGAAAAAGGAAATTAATGAGATGGTTATACTTAAAAAAATGGAAACAGCATATAGCATACTATATTCTTCGCTCTTTGCTGGTAACATAATTGCTTTGTTGTAGGATAAAGTATAAAAGTACGCTAATGGGGCTGAAATTGATAAAATAAAGGAAAGTACTCCAATTTCGTAATCAGAATAAATTCTTCCGGTTAATGGAACTGCAATCAGTAATATTAACTGAGATAATATATTGCTACCTAAAAAAGATATTATTTTTCTTTTCATAAATTTAAATAATCTTCTTTAGTTCTCTTAAAAAGAGTTTTATATACAATATATATAAACAATTTAAAATTTTTGTTCACATACGCTTTTTTAACTTGTGATAAAAAAATATCTGATACTGAACTTTTTTTAAGAAATAATGGGGCAATTTCGCCATTCGTTAATGCTTCATGAAATTTCAAATCATTTTTTTCATATCCCACCACTACATTTAAAAGAGTTTGAGGAATATGGGAATCAGAGCTCCAGATTACAGGTTTTTTATATTTTAGAGACAACAGATAAGACTTGTAGTTATTAATGACTGATGATCTGGCGTTAAATACTTCTATCACATCAACAGCTTGTGCCAGTTCTTCTATTTGGGTGTGCCCGTCATATGGATGAGGTAAAATCAAGATGGCATTTTGTTCTTTTGCACTTTTATAAAACTCCTGCCATGTCATGTCTGTAATTTCATTCTTTACATTTAATGCTATAACATCTCCCCGATCAGTTTTATATTCCGCAGCAATAGGAATCTCTACATTCAGATTTAGTTCTTTTATTTTTCTTTGAAGTTCTAAACTCCCTTTTATGGTCTCATGATCAGTTAAAACAACAAAATCAAGTTTTTTATCTCTTATTGTTTTCACTATTTTTTCAATCGTATTTATTCCATCATAGGAATAGGTACTATGAAAATGAAAAATTCCCTTTTTCATTTTATTTACTTTGAGAAAATTTTCTTTATGGTCCATATTAATTTGATTGAATCAACGAAAAAGTTTTCAAACAAGTTCGTATAAGAGTCCTTATAAAAATATTCTTTTATTTTATGCAGTTTTCCTGTTTTAAGTAAAACCAAAAGATCTCCGTCTAAAACCCAAAAGAATTTTTTTTCAACTTCATATTTTTTTTCAGTTTGTTCTTCTATGTTATTTGAATAAGCTTCAATCAACGTTTTTCCAAAATTGAGTCCTACTGCATAAGATAAATCTAATGAACCCCAAAATTTGGGATTTAACTCTATTAAATAATATTGTTGTTTCGTCTCATCATATTTATACTCAATCATTAATGGGCCAGACCAATTTAAATATTCTATAATTTGTTTAGATATATTAAACATTTTTTCACAAAAAATAGACTTGGCAGCTGTACTGGATCCCCCGGTAATTGGTATTTCTCTAATACGCTGGTGCATATAATAGCTAATGATTTTACCTTCTTTAGCAATACAAAAAAAGCCTCTGCCTACTCCTGATACCTGCTCCTGCATTAATAGTTTTACTCCCCCTGACAAGTATTTTTCTATTTTTTTAAATTCGGATTCAGAGCCTAATTTTACATATAACGGATCAAATTTGGCTAAGCTTTCATTGCTTGATTTAACAACACAATTCTTATCTCTACTGTATAGCCTTAATTCCTCCAGATTTGAAAATAATTTACATTCGGGATAATTTACATCGCTAAGAGAGTTCAAAATTAGCATTTTATCTTTATTTAGTGCTATTTCAAGACTCTCTTTTGTAGGTATTAAACATAATTCTCTATATTTTTCAGAGCATATCTTTACAGCATCGCTCCCTACAGGAATTATAAATTCGGGGTTAATCTGTTTGACTGATTGTTCCAAATCCCCAACAATATAATCTTTACAATAACCAAATCTTTTAGCAAAAAAAACAGATTCTTTATCCATAGCAAAAATTTGGTGCCTATTTTCTCTATGTAATTCCCTCTGCAGCGCTATAGAGTTTTTATAATTTGCTTCCGTTATCAAAATTCTCATATCTGTTTTTCATTATTCAGGGTTGAACAAAATTCAAGGATCTGACAGTATAGTTCTTTCTTCTTTCATTTTCAAATTCATCATTATACCAAAGTAATGAGAATTTCCTATTTTTTATCATATATTCTCTCAATAATATCCACTACTTTCAATCCTTCTAAAGCATTCGTAGTAATGGTATTTCTTCCTTTTAATACATCTACAACGTTTTCAATGATAAAATGGTGATTGGCTGCAGATCCTTTATAAGCACCATAATCATTTCCAGGGTTAGTTGGAGCCAATTCCGGCATTACATAGTCTTTTATATTACAAACTTCTACTTTGTCCATATATTGTCCTCCAATCTTCACAGATCCATTTTCTGCGATAATGGTCATAGAACTTTCAAGATTCTGATTCCAGACTGAAGTAGAATAATTCAATGAACCCATTCCTCCGTCTACAAAATCAAAGCTAACGAATCCTGAATCTTCAAAATCTGTAAGAGTTGCATGATTAAAATCTGCAAATTTTGCCTGAATATTGGTAATATCACCAAACAGCCAGTACATGATATCGATAAAGTGAGAAAACTGTGTAAATAAGGTTCCTCCGTCAAGATCTTTTTTCCCGTGCCATGATTCTGTCTTGTAATATCTGTCATCACGGTTCCAGTAGCAATTAAGCTGAACCATATATATATTCCCTAGTTTTCCGCTTTCTACCATTTCTTTCACCCATGCAGAAGGTGGTGAATATCTGTTTTGCATTACTGCAAAAACCTGTTTATGCTTGTGCAAAGCCTGAAAAATAAGTTTTTCCGCATGCTGTTTTTTCAGAGCCATTGGCTTTTCTACTACAACGTGCTTACCTGCATCTATCACTTTATAAGATTGCTCAAAATGGAATCCGTTGGGAGAAGCAATGTTAATAACATCTACTTCAATCCCGGAAGCTAAAAACTCATCCAGAGATGCAAAAAAGGGAGCGTCATAACTTTCGATTCCCAATTGAGATTTATCTTTAACATCAATCAAGCCTACTAATTCACATTCTTCATTTCTTGTGATCATTTCGGCGTGTCTTTTTCCGATATGTCCGCAGCCAACGACTGCAAATTTTATTTTTTCACTCATTTGTATGTTTTTAAATCTTTGAAACTTTATTATTTTCTAATTTGTATTTTTCTCCACTTTCTTCACAAACAGCTATATTTTCTGCATCAAATTCAAGTCTTTGCCCGAATTCACTCATCCATCCCATTTGTCTTGCAGGGTTTCCTACTACCAATGCATAATCCGGAACTTCTTTTGTAACCACGGCTCCTGCTCCAATAAAGGCATACTGACCTATATTATGTCCACAAACAATGGTTGCATTAGCGCCTATAGATGCACCTTTTCCTACATGGGTCTTCAGATATTCATTTTTTCTGTTTACTGCACTTCTCGGATTTATCACATTGGTAAAAACCATAGAAGGGCCTAAAAAAACATCATCATCACATGTTACTCCTTCATAGATGGATACATTATTCTGAACTTTCACATTCTGTCCTAAAACTACTTTAGGTGAGATGACAACATTCTGACCTATATTACATTTTTCACCTAAAATGCAACCTGTCATAAGGTGTGAAAAGTGCCAAATTTTGGTTCCTTCACCTATTTGACATCCTTCGTCAATAACGGCTGTTTCGTGCGCAAAAAAATCCGACATATCTGCTTTATATTAATTAAAATAGTTCTTAATTTCTGTAATAATAACATCCAGTACTTCCTGATTAAATTCTGTATGTACAGGAAGGGAAATAACTTCTTTGCAAAGCTGCTCCGTAACCGGAAGACTAAAACCTTCTTCTACATATTGAAGAAAAGCTTCTTGTTTGTAAAGAGGCAAAGGATAATATACCATACTTGGAATATTCTTTTCTGCCAAATATTTTTGTAATTCGTCTCTTTTCCCATTTTTCACTCTAAGGGTATACTGATGAAATACATGGGTAGAATTTACAGCTCTCTTAGGAGTTTGAATTTCAGCTATCTCTGCAAGGTTTGTATCATAATAATCTGCCATTCTGTTTCGGGAAGCAGAATACTCATCCAAATGCTTAAGCTTAACTTTTAATACGGCTGCCTGAATGGTATCCAATCTTGAATTACAGCCTAAAACTTTGTGATAATATTTCTTTTCCTGACCGTGGTTGGCAATCATTCTGATTTTAAAAGCTAATTCATCGTCATTTGTCATCAATGCACCACCATCGCCATAGCATCCGAGATTTTTTGAAGGAAAAAATGAGGTACATCCGATATGCCCAATAGTTCCCGTTTTTTTCACAGTTCCATCAGAAAAAGTATAATCAGAACCTATTGCCTGAGCATTATCTTCAATCACAAAAAGGTTGTACTTTTCCGCAAATTCAAGAATTTTCTCCATATCAGCACTTTGGCCGTATAAATGAACAGGAACAATGGCTTTGGTTTTGGGTGTCAGATATTTTTCAAGACCATTTAACTCTATATCGAAAGTATCTTTGTCTACATCTACCATTACTGGTTTTAATCCTAAAAGCCCAATAACTTCCGCAGTGGCTACATACGTGAAAGCAGGGCATATTACTTCATCACCTGGCTGCAGATCAAGTGCCATCATGGCAATTTGAAGAGCATCTGTTCCGTTAGCACATGGAATAACATGTTTTACTCCCAGATATTTTTCAAAATCCTGTTGAAATTCTTTTACTGCAGGACCATTAATAAATGCGGTACTATCGATACATTCCTGAATACTGATATCTACGTCTTCTTTTATTTTCAGGTATTGACCTTTAAGGTCAACCATTTGAATTTTCATATTCTTAGTTTTTTGAGTGCACAGAGTGCATTTTTTAATTCATGATCAGCTCACTTATTTTATTTCCTATAGAAAGGCAGGACGTAGCTGCTGGAGAAGGAGCATTTCTAACATGAATAATGTTTCCGTTTTTCACGATATCAAAATCATCAATCAAACCTCCATTTCTGTCGCAAGCTTGAGCTCTTACTCCTGAACCTCCTGTAACAAGATCGTTTTCCTGTATTTCCGGTAAAAGCTTTTGAAGGGCTTTTGTAAATGCAGATTTGGAAAGTGAACGGTGCATTTCTCCCATTCCGGTTTTTCCATATTTTGCTACAATTTTTCTAAATCCCGGCCATAGCATGGTTTGCATGGTTTCGTTAAAATTGAAATCAAAAAAGTTATATCCTTCTTTTTTGAAGGCCAAAACAGCATTAGGGCCAGCTTCTATATTACCATCAATCATTCTGGTAAAGTGAACTCCAAGAAACGGAAAGTTAGGATCAGGTACCGGATAAATAAGATGTTTTACCAGGTATTTTTTTTCATCCTTAATTTTATAATATTCTCCTCTAAAAGGAATAATGACCACATCGTTTTTTTCGTTGGTCATTCTGGTTATCTTATCGGAATACAATCCTGCGCAGGAAATTAACTTTTTGGTTTTAAATTCGGAAATATTGGTATTGACAATAATTTCAGATCCTTTATCAATGATATTTTTTACTTCATGATTAAATCTTACTTCTCCTCCTAATGCTTCAAAAAGTTCTTTTATTTTTTTTGCAATTCCCGGATAGTCGATAATTCCGGTTTGTGGCACTTTAATTGCTCTTACTCCTTCACAATGCGGTTCGATTTCACGGAACTCTTCTCTTGAAAGGTATTTTAAGTCTTGTAATCCGTTTTCTACTCCTCTTTTATAGATATTATCTAGAAGGGGTAATTCTTCCTGCGAAGTAGCTACAATAATCTTTCCGCAAAGGTCATATCGTATACCGTGTTTCTCAGCAAAGTTAATGACTGAATTATACCCTTCAATACAATTTTTAGCTTTAAGGCTTCCCGGTTTATAATAAATCCCGCTATGGATTACTCCACTGTTATGTCCTGACTGGTGCAATGCCACGTCATTTTCTTTTTCTAAAATAAGAATCTTAGAATCAGGATTTTTAAGTTGAGTCTGGTAGGCTGTAGCCAAACCTACCAAACCTGCACCAATGATTATGATATCATAGTTCATGATCTGTTATAATCTTGCATCTACCAGATTTCTGTCTAAACATGCTTTGGTGTCAAAAACCACAGCATTTTCTTTTTTAAGCTGATCCAGATCCATTTCCAGGAACTCATTGTGAGATACTGCAATCACTAAAGAATCATACTTTTTCCCATCCTCAAGAGCGTCCAGAATATCAATTCCATATTCATGTTTTACTTCATCTTTACTCGCCCAGGGATCATAAATATCTACATTAACTCCATAATCTGCAAGTTCTCTGTAAATATCTACAACTTTAGTATTTCTGACATCCGGACAGTTTTCTTTGAATGTAACTCCTAAAATCAAAGCATTTGAGTTTTTGATCACTCCCCCTTTTGCAATAAGAAGTTTCACTACTTTAGCTGCAACAAACTTTGCAATAGAGTCATTTACACGTCTTCCAGATAAAATAACATCCGGGTGATATCCTAACTGTTCTGCTTTGTGTGCAAGGTAATAAGGATCTACGGAGATACAGTGTCCTCCCACCAATCCTGGTTTATATTTTAGGAAGTTATATTTTGTACCTGCCGCTTCCAATACATCATTGGTATCGATACCTACTCTATCGAAAATTAAAGCCAATTCGTTAACAAAAGAAATATTAACATCCCTTTGTGCATTTTCAATCGCTTTTGAAGCTTCTGCTACTTTAATGCTAGGTGCTTTATGGGTTCCTGCAGTAATAATTTTCTTATATAGACTATCTACTTCCTCAGCAATCTTGTCGGTAGAACCAGATGTTACTTTTTTAACACTTGTAAGAGTATTTACTTTATCACCCGGATTAATTCTTTCCGGAGAGTACCCCACAAAAAAGTCTTCGTTAAAGGTAAGTCCTGAATATTTTTCAAGAACAGGTACGCACTCTTCTTCTGTACATCCTGGAAAAACTGTAGATTCATAAATAACAATATCTCCTTTTTTGATAATTTCTCCTAACATTTTTGAAGCAGAAATTAATGGGTTCAGATCTGGAGCATTATATTTATCAATAGGGGTAGGAACTGTTACAATGAATACATTAGCTTCAGAAATATCAGATAACAGACTTGTTGCTTTATAACCTAAAGAACCATTGGATTCATTATATTTTTTCAGTCCATTATTTAATTTATCAACATCAGCTTCAAGCGTTATATCCTTTCCGTTATTAAGCTGATCTACACGCTGAGTATTGATATCAAATCCAAAAACAGGATAGTGATCTGCAAATTCAAGAGATAAAGGAAGACCTACATAACCTTGGCCTATAACTGCTATTTTATATGTTGTTATCATTAACTAAGTTTATTTTTTATTTTTTGAAACCATGATTGTTCTGTATGTTGGTTATAACCATAACCATACTTGTTACTGTATCCTAAATTTTCTCGGCTTACATCGTTAAGTACAAATCCAACATTTTTGATTTTTTTCTGATCAATATTGTTATTAGCAAATTCTAATAATGCTTTTTCGGTGTATTTAGATCTGGATACATAAATTGTAACATCAGAAAGTTCAGCAATAAGGAAAGTATCTGTTACAAGAAGTAGTGGCGCGGTATCCAGGATAATATATTCATATTTATCTTTCAGTTCGCTGAGAAGAATCTCATAACGACCGTTGGATAATAATTCTGTTGGATTTGGAGGAATCATTCCTGAATAAATTACATCCAGATAAGGATTAAAAGATGATACATGAATAATATCTGTAAGTTTAGTGTCGTCATTGTAAAGATACTCCGTAAGCCCAGCAAGTCCTTTTCTGGCAGGATTATATCTTTGAAGCTGAGGATTTCTGATATCAGATCCGATGATAATTGCTTTTTTCTTAGGGTTTGCCAGTGTTAAAGCTAAATTCACGGAGGTGAATGTTTTTCCTTCTCCCTTTACAGTTGAAGTAACAAATACTACTTTCCCTTTTTTCTCTTTTGAAAGCATGAAATTCATATTGGTAATAAGAATTCTAAATGCTTCCGCCATAGGCGTAATATCATTCATTTTAACAATTTCAGAATCTCCTTTTTCAAGACTTGGTAATTCTGCAATAATAGGTGCATGAACTAACTTCTCAAGATCATGTTTTGTAACAATTTTATTATTAAACAGTTGAGACATGTAAATAATAATAAAAGGAACTAACAATCCAAGAAATAATGAAACGAATAAAATAGCTTGGGTTTTTGGTGCAACAGGGTTTGCAAAAGCATACGCCATATCAATGACTCTCGCTTTTGGTGCCGTAATAGATTGCGCAATAGCTGTTTCTTCTCTTTTCTGTAATAATAATAAATATAAGTTTTCTTTAATTTTTTGTTGTCTTTCTATTCCCCTGAATATTTTTTCTATGGAAGGAATTTTAGCTATTTTTCCTGTTACCTTATTTTGCTCTCCTACATATTCATTTCTTGCAAGTTCTAATCCTGCCTTATTTCTCTGTAGAGTTTGAACAACTGAAGTACGCATTGAATTTATTTGTTTACTAGTTTCAACAACTATAGGGTTTTCTGTAGTTGCAGATTCTAATAATCTCGCTCTTTGCATTACTAATTGGTTGTAGGATGTAATTGCAGAAACAGCTTCAGGATTATTTAATCCGATATTCATTGGTAAAACCTGATACTGTCCTTGCTTGGACATGAAAGAAATCAAAGAATTTGTCAATTCCAATTGGGCATCAAGATCCAATTGTTTTCCGCGAGCTTCTGCAGAACTTTCAAGATCTATTTTAGCTTCTGTTTCAAGGTCAGTAAGATTATTCTTTGATTTAAAACTCTCTTTTTCATTTTCAACCTGACCAAGCTCTACTGAAAGTTTTTTTACTCTATCTTCAATAAAATCTAATGTTTTTTTAGACTCCTGGTTTTTATCCAAGATAGCATCGTTATTATAAGCAACAACTAATGAATTAAGAATATCTTGTGCCTTTGAAATTACCGGATAATTCATTGAAAGCCTAAGTACAGTAGCTTCTTTGTTTGCTAAATCTACATTAAGAGCACTTGTTAATGCATTCACTTTTGCTTCAACCGATGATATGAGTAATTCTAAATTTTTCTTATCAATATTGGGTGATGCTTTAGGGTTATATTCTTTATTTTTAGTAATGATAATATTAGCAAAAGGAAGATTTATCATTCTTCCATAACCAGAAATAATATCTTTTTTCTGCTCTTCATCATGTATTATAATTTCTTCCCCTTTTAATTCTACATTAATAAGATTATTTGCTTTTTTGGATACCTTCTCATTTATAACTTTTACTTCAATAGGCGAAGATTCTTTGTATAGCTCAACACGACTTACTTTTCCTTTAACAATGATATTAGCCTGAAGGTTTTTATTGATAACCACATCCCTCATCAGCTTTTTTGATTTCAAAACTTCAATCTCATTGGAAATACTATTAGTTTTCATTCCTCCCAGTCCTGATAAATCAGAAAGAACACCCAATTCGTTATTTGAAGATGAATTTTTGGAATCTTTTATAAGTAAGGTGGTTTCCACATAATAGACTGGAGTCATAAATCTTATGGCAAAATAGCCAATCGTTAAAGCTACCATTGCACAAAAAATAAACCATGGCCATCTCCTTAAATATGGTTTGATTATTTCACTAAAATTAATTTTATTTGAATTGTTTTCCACTTCTGAAAATTGTGAAGTTTGCTGGTTATCCATCAATTGTTATTTCTTATTAAATAAACTTACTACTACGGCAACTGCTGTAACCGCAATAGAAATGGCGGTCAGGTAAAGTCCAGTATTGGGATTCTGTTTTGCCATAACATCTTTTGTATTGTTTGAAGAAACAATAATAGCATCTCCTTGCTTAAGATTATAATATGGAGAATTAACTGAATTAGCATCCCGAATATTGATACGGCCATGAGAAACCACACCATTTTCTGTTCTGACAACCAATATATCTTCTCTTTTTCCATATTGAGTCAAATCCCCGGCCATCCCTAATGCATTTAAAATAGTTGCCTGGCCATTGGCAATAGTATAATCTCCCTGTCTGTTTACTTCTCCTAATATGGTAACTTTGAAGTTTGTGAGCCTTACATTAATTGTTGGATTAATAACATATTTTGTCATTCTATCCCTTAATTCATCTTTGAATGCCGTCAAACTTTTATCTGATGTATTCAGTTTTCCCAATATAGGAAAGTCAATATCTCCATTTGCATCTACAATATAAGTAGGTCCTGAAAGTATTGTAGCTCCTTGGTTAGGAGTATTTCCTCCTGCTATATTATTTGTCTGGATAAGTTCTGATGAGGAATAATTCTGATTAAAAGGTTTTACAACATCCATATCTTTTGCAGTGATCAGAATAATAAGCTGATCCCCAACCTGGATTGTATTTGCTGAATTTTTAGCAGAGGCATTGATTGCAACCTGTTCTATATTCTGCATATAATTTAAATCATTCTTAGCATTGGGATTAACTTTGCAGGAAATCACTAATGAAGATGCCAAAACTACTGCTAATATTTTTCCTTTCATTATTTTGTTAAATTATGCAAATATACATTTATATTTTGTCTATTTATCAAGAGCCTCGTAGATTGAATTATTGCTTCGGAATTCCGGCACTATAGTTTTAAGAATCCTTACTACTTCCACTTTATCTCTTCTAAGAGAAGCTTTTGTAATTTCTTTAGTAAGCGTATCTATTTCTGCAAATCCTATAGAAGGATCTTTGGAGATCATGATTTTATCATTATGAGTAGGAAGTGTTTTTGCGTCATCACTCAAGAGTTCTTCATATAACTTCTCGCCAGGTCTCAATCCTGTATAAATGATCTTAATATCAATATTAGGTTCGAATCCTGATAATTTTATCATTCTTTTGGCAAGATCAATAATTTTAACAGGTTCTCCCATATCAAAAACAAAAATTTCACCTCCTTCACCCATTGTTCCTGCCTGAAGAACCAGTTCACAAGCTTCAGGAATAGTCATGAAATATCTTACAATTTCCGGATGGGTAATGGTTACCGGACCTCCAGCTTCAATTTGCTTTTTAAAATGAGGGATTACAGAACCGTTAGATCCTAATACATTTCCAAATCTTGTTGTAATAAACTTGGTAACGTTACCTTCTACATTCTGAAGAGACTGTACAAAAAGCTCAGCAGCACGCTTTGAAGCACCCATTACGTTCGTTGGATTTACAGCTTTATCTGTAGATACCATTACGAAACGGTTTACTTTATACTTGCTGGATAGTTTTGCAACAATCTTAGAACCTAATATATTAACAAAGATAGCTTCGTGAGGATTTTCTTCTACCAAAGGTACATGCTTATAAGCAGCTGCATGATATACCATTGAGAAATTGTACGTTTGGAACAGAGATTCCATTCTGTGATGATTGGAAACATCTCCTAAAACAAATTTGAAAGGAATATGAGGAAATTTATCTCTCATTTCAAGTTCAATTTCATAAAGCGGTGTTTCTGCCTGATCTAAAACTACAATCAATGAAGGGTTGAAAAGAGCAACCTGTCTTACAATTTCACTTCCTATGGATCCTGCTCCACCGGTTACTAATACTGTTTTATCAAAATGTCTGCTTTTAACTTTTTCGTTCTGAATTTTGATAGGTTTTCTATTTAACAAATCTTCAATTTGAAGATTTCTGATAGATCCACCCAGATCGCTGTCTCTCAGTTTTTGTACTGATGGTGCTTTAAAGACATTAAGATCTTTCTCTAAAAATAAATTCACCCATGAATTCATCTCATCTCTGGCCATCATTTCTTTAACAATAAGAACGCCATCAATAATAAGATCTTCTTTGGTATTTTCTTCTATTTTTTGTTTTTCATAAATGGGCTTTCCTAACAGAGATGCTCTTTTAGAATCTGTTCTTTGTGTCAGGAAACCTACTACCTGATAAGGTAAACTCGGGTTATCAAGAATAGCACGTGCAATGGCAATAGATTGTTCATCAATTCCCAATACTAAAATTCTTTTTTTCAGTGCGCTTCTTCTGTATTCCCTTACAATATGGAAAAATTCCTTCACATAGAGTCTGAAAAGAAATAATCCCATAAATGAAATTACAAAATAAAGCATCAGATAAGGAGTAAGGATGAATTTACTTCCTGTAATCCAGAAATAGCAGATATTTACAGTTCCGATAGCCAGCATTGTGCAAAAGCAGGAGATCAGGAGTTTAAATAAATCTATAAATGTAGAATGGCGGATGATCCCGGCATAGGTCTTGAAGACATACATAAAAGCAGCATTTACCAGAATAATAAAAGCGAAAATTAGGCTTTTATCATCATGATATATGAATTCCTGCTTTGTAATTTTTGCGATAATGTAAGTAGAAAGAAATAAAGATATTACCAGAATAATAATGTCTATAACAAGAATTATCCATCTAGGAAGATATCTTACGTCTGAGAGATTGACAACATTATCCCCTCCAAATATTGTTTTTCTAAGAGAATTGTACATTGTCTATATTGGTGTTCATATTTAATTAAGGTATAATATCTAATTATCCAATCAAAGATAGTTTTGATACAATCATGCAAAAATAAAATAAATTTATTTCAATATGCTGAAATCAAAAATAAATTTGATGTTACATTTATAAAATCTAACAATTTCATTGCGGTACAGCTAAACCCACAGACAAAAATCATACCATAGAAACTGTTTATCAAGGCGACATTTATCTATCTAAATTTTTTATTTCAGCTGTTTTTTCTTTAAAAAAAATATTAAATCTTTATATATCAATCTTTTTCAATGAACTGATTGTTTTTTTTCCTAAAAGTCATACGTCAAGTTTTTTTTATTTATTAATATTTAGTCAAAAATATCAATTATTTTCTCATACTCAAAACCTTTACTCATCAAATATTTTATAGTTTTGGTTTTTTTTTGATATTCTTTCAAGCCAGTTTGTTTGGTGTAATAATCATCAAAAATTTTTCTGATGGTTTTTTCATAATCTGAGTCATCTATCTCATCAAAACAAGAGCTTATTAGCCTCTCTGAAATCTGTTTTTGTTTCAGATTGATCTTAATTTTGGTCTTCCCCCAATGTTTGATGTAGAATTTCCCTCGGATATAGCTCCTGGTAAACCTTTCTTCGTTCAGAAAATTTTCTTTCAGCAGAAATAAAATAATTTCTTCTTTTGCTTCATCAATAAGCAGAAACTCTCTCATCTTCTGTTCCACTTCCGCATGGCAACGGTCCTGGTAAACACAATAATTAACAAGCTTCTGTTTAATTTCGTCGAAAGTATAAGATTTCTTTTCCATTGTAATAAAAAAAGAATGAGCAGTTTGCCCATTCTTTATATGATATTGGAATGTCTGTTAGTAATTGAACAGAGCTTTACCTTCCATTAATTCGTTAACTTTCTTTCTTACAGATCCAAGAACTTCTTCATTCTTGATATTATCTACTACTTCAGAAATTAATCCCGCAATAGTATCCATATCATTTTCCTTAAGTCCTCTGGTTGTAATAGCAGCAGTTCCTAATCTGATACCAGATGTTGTAAATGGTGATTTATCATCAAAAGGAACCATGTTTTTATTACAAGTAATATCAGCAAGTACTAATGCTTTTTCAGTTTCTTTACCGTTTACTCCTTTATTTCTAAGGTCTACTAACATCAGGTGATTATCTGTACCACCGCTTACGATATCAAAACCTCTGTCGATCATTGCTTTTGATAACGCCTGAGCATTAGATTTAACCTGTTTTGCATAGGTTTCGAACTGTACGTCCAATGCTTCACCGAAAGCTACCGCTTTACCAGCAATTACATGCTCAAGAGGTCCTCCCTGAATACCTGGGAATACAGCTCCGTCAAGTACCTGGCTCATCATTTTGATTTCTCCTTTTGGAGTTTTGTGACCGTAAGTATTTTCAAAGTCTTTCCCCATCATGATCATACCTCCTCTTGGTCCTCTAAGAGTTTTGTGAGTAGTGGTAGTTACTACATGACAGTGCTCGAATGGAGAGTTTAATAATCCTTTTGCCACTAAACCAGCCGGGTGAGCGATATCTGCCCAAAGTGTAGCTCCAACTTCGTCTGCTACTTCTCTGAATTTAGCATAATCTAAATCTCTTGAGTATGCTGAGAAACCAGCGATAAGCATTTTTGGTTTTTCTCTCAATGCAACTTCTCTCATTTGGTCATAGTCGATAAGACCTGTTTCCTGCTGAACTCCGTAAGAAACTACGTTATATTGAATCCCAGAGAAATTCACTGCAGAACCGTGAGTAAGGTGTCCTCCCATTGAAAGATCCATCCCCATGATTTTGTCACCTGGTTTCAAAACTGCAAGATAAATGGCAGCATTCGCCTGAGAACCGGAATGCGGCTGAACATTCACGTAGTCTACTCCGAAAAGTTCTTTAGCTCTGTTGATTGCTAAAGTTTCAACCTCATCTACTACTTCACATCCTCCGTAATATCTTTTTCCGGGATATCCTTCAGCATATTTATTTGTCAGTACACTTCCCATTGCTTTCATCACGTTTTCAGAAACAAAGTTTTCTGATGCAATAAGTTCTAAACCATGGGTTTGTCTTTGTCTTTCCTTTTCAATCAGGTCGAAAATAATATCCATTTTACTTTTAGTTTTTGAAATTTTCACCCCAAATGTACGGAATTTTCGTCGAGATTTCTCTATTGAAAAAATGATTTTTAAACACTAAAAAATGAAAAGATGTATCCATAAATCTTACATTATGGTTCTTTTAAATGCATCAAAAAGCTTTTAAAATTCCTCATCAGAAAGTTCTTTATTCACCACAGCACCGGCAAAATTTCCTTGTGCAACTGCATTGGCTACAGAACGCATCATGGTCACATTATCTCCACAGGCAAAAACTCCGGGAACAGTTGTTTTCTGCATCATATCTACTTTAATAAATCCCTGTTCTGTCAGTTCACATCCCAAATCATCGGATACATTGATATTCTGTTCAAAAGGAATTTTAGCATACAAAGCCTGTAAAGGAATTTCTTTTCCGTTTTTGAAAACTATTTTTTGAATAGAGCCATTTTCGTGTTTTATGTCTTTAATTTCATCTTCGTTAAGAATAATGTTATTCTGACTAAGTTTTCCGATTTGTTCTTCCGTAAGTACAGCTTTTCCATTGGTAAACAAAGTAAGGTTTTTAGTCAGATTATAAATCAGTTTTGAAAATTCGTAGGCCATATCACCATTAGAAAGAACACCTGTTATTTTGTTTTTTACTTCATAGCCATGACAATAGGGGCAATGGATAACAGAAATTCCCCAGCATTCTGCAAATCCCGGAATATCCGGCATGATATCCTTTACTCCCGAAGCAAGGATCAGCTTCTTAGTATGAAATTCTTTTCCGGATGAAGTTTCAATCACAAAACCTTCGGCTGTTTTTGCTGTTTTTATGACTGTTCCGTTATAAAACCTTACAGTGTCATACTTTTCTACATCTTCTTTTGCCAGCTTTGCAATTTCCGCAGGAGTTTTCCCGTCATGAGTAACAAAGTTATGGGAATGCGGAGTCTGTCTGTTGCAGGGTTTTCCGTTATCAATGATGAGAACGTTTCTTAAAGATCTTCCTAAAGACATTCCTGCTGATAATCCTGAATAGCTTCCTCCTATTATGATAACATCAAAGTTTTTGTTTTCCATAGCTCAATTGATAGTTGATAGTTGATAGTTGATAGTTGATAGTTGATAGTTGATAGTTGATAGTTGATAGTTGATAGTTGATAGTGCAAAGATAGCCTAAAATTTATTAATGCAATAAAGTTGCAATAATATTTATCTATTAACCTTTTCTTGTATACAAATCATCATTTCCAACTTTATTGAAAACTATTTCCATTCATTTTTAACTTCGATAATTTCGTCCTGAATTCTTTTGTTGACATCTATTTTTGCTCCCTGTAAACTGAAAATTGCGGTTCCTCTTTCTCTTGCGTATGGGTTGGTAATAGAATCTTCCAATTTTGCAACTTCAAAAAAAGAGCCGGATTCTCCAAGTTCTTTCCCAGCTTCAGAGGCATCTTTAACTCTGATCACGTTTTTATATTTTTTGCTTAAGTCTATCCAATTGATATAATCTGCATGAAATGACATAGCTGTCACTCCAGCTTTTGAATAATAATTAATCGCTCCGGTCTGTCCATAATTATCACACAACACCATCGTATTTCCGGTTTTTGATAATCTGGAATATTCTTTATCTACTTTTTGAGCAAGTTCTTTCCACCCCTGCATATCGGCAAAATCCTGTGGCAGCGGATGATCTTTTCCATCTTCCCAGCGAAGCAATCCGAGTTTTTTATATTGATCCTGATGGGATTCAATATATTGAGGACTTTTATTTGGAAAGGCTACATTATATAGAGGAAGGAATAAAAGTATTGGAATAAGTATACTGACCGGTTTTAAAAACCTTTTCCATCCTTTTTCAAATACATATCCAAGAAAAACAGCCCCAAAAGCAATATAAACCGGATAAAGTCCTATTGCATAATAATCCTTCGCTTTAAAAAACAAAAAAAGAGTGATCGTGATTATATAACTCCAAAAGAAAAACCTGAATTTTTCAAAAGGTTTATACAACAGTAAAGCTCCCCAGCCTGCAATAATCACAAAAATAACTCCAACAAAAAATAAAATCTGTGATTTCATAAAACCCAATCGGTCTACATGCACCAATTGTTTTTCAGAAAGTTCTTTCATATGATGAATAACCGGAAACTGGTTCTGATACTGCCAGAGAAGATTGGGGAAAATAATAATTAAAGCTAAAAGAGCAGCCCAATACACATGAGACTGCATAAAAATCTTCCTTTGCTCTGTCAGCAATAATGCAGGAATAAGCCCTAACAATGAAAAAGCAATATTGTATTTATTTAATATTCCTATTCCGACAATGACTGCACCTATATACAACCATTTTACTTTTTGGGAATTGAAATATTTAATCAGACTGTAGTAAATAAATAACCAAAGGAAGATCTCCAGAGATGTGGGCTGGAATAACATATTTACCCGAAGAAGTACAGAAAATAATAGCCCTAAAGAAGCCAATACTTTAGCAAACAGGTTTCCATTGAGTTCTTCAACAACCTTCCATGTCATTACAATTGTCAAAGCTCCGAACAGCGCTGGAAAGAATTTAACCCAAAAGACAGAGTTTCCCAACATTTTAATGATCCATGCCAACCAGGAATTAACGGGAGGAACGGAAAGATACCCCCAGGCCAGATGATTAGCCTGATCAAGATGAAGGTATTCATCTCTGTGAAGTTCATACTCAGGGCTTATCAGTGAGTATTGGAGTGCAAACTTTGCAATGATAAAAAGAAACAGAATCCAATAGTCTTTTTTCATGGAGGTATAGTTTGGAATTTAAAATTAAGACATTTTAAATTTACTTTTTGTTACAATCTTGCTATTAATTAATAAAAAAGAATCCCGGAGAAAAAAATTCCTCCGGGATTCACAGTTTAAAAGTGTATAGTGTAGTTTATTATTTTTTATTTGCTTTTTCTTTAAGCTCTTCTTTGTCTTTATCAGAAGGGTTCCAAACTTTCACTTCAGTATCTTTTGTGATATTTGATCCAGGAAGAATCTGAACGTTGATCCCGTCACTTGCTCCCAGTTTCACATATACTTTTTTGAATTTCCCATCTTTTTGTTTTGCCTCTACGAAAGGTACGTCTTTTCCTTGTTTCTTTTCATACTGAACCAAAGATTCATCCAATAATAATGCATTTTTCTGAGAACTCAATACAATTTCACCATTCGCAGAAAAACCTGCTCTAATATACTCATTATTAGGATTAGATACGTTTCCTTCTACCGGAAATTTAATAGTTCCTGCATTATCTTTACCTTTTGGAGCAATCATCGTCAGTTTTCCAGGGAATGTTTTATTTTGAAGAGCACCGATCACGATGTTCATATCCATACCTTCAGTTAGCTTTCCGGCTTGTGCTTCATCAATTTCACCTTTAAAGATCAAAACATTTAAATCAGCCACTGAGCAGATTGTAGTTCCGGCGTTAAAGTTATTGGCTTCAATCACCTGGCTTCCTGCTTTTACAGGAACTTCAAGTACGGTACCTGAGGCTTTGGAACGAATTTCTGTAGTCGCCAGACCTTGTCCTTTAAGTTCAGGGGTTGCTCCTGTTTTAGCGATCTGTAATCTTTTTTGAGCCGTATTTAATTGTTGTTGAGCATTTTTTAAAGTCTGCTGCTGAGAGTACAACTGCTGCTGAGAGTTCAGATACTCCTGTTTAGAAGCTACTCCTTGCTTGTATAGCTTATCCTGCATTTCAAACTGCTTTTGCATATTTCCTACATTCATCTGAGCATTACTGATCTGGATCTGCGCATTCTGAACTTCCTGCTGAGCAGCGTTTACTTCGGAGATACTTGGAACAATTTTTACAGTAGCAATCAGCTGTCCTACTTCTACTTTATCTCCTTCTTTTACTAAAATCTTATCGATAATCCCTGCAATATTGGGTTTGATTTCAATTTCTTCTTTTGGAACAATTTTCCCTGTAGCCATTACTTTATCATCCATATTCTGGATAGTAGGTTTGCGGGTAAGGAAAGCCTCACTTTCTTTGGAGTTTGATTTGATAAAATAGCCAAGCCCTGAGAACAATGCCACTGCAAATAAAAGCCCCAAGACTATATAAATGGCTTTTTTCCAGGTGAATTTCTTTTTCATATGTATAGTTTATTTTTTATTAAATTGAATGATGTGAAAATTAATTATTCTGTTCTTAATGCTTCAATAGGTCTGATCTTTACCGCTCTCTGCGCAGGAATCATCCCGATTATCAATCCTAAAACCACCATTACCGCCATCGCTGCAAATACGTTTCCATAGTTAACGGTCGGGTTATAAAAAGGAAATGAATCCTGACCCTGGGTAGCCGCATTGAGAATCATGAGTACAAAAATTCCAGACATAAAACCTATTAATCCTGAGGAGAGTGTAATCACAACACTTTCCAGCAAAATCTGATTTCTTACTTCAGCAGGCTTTGCTCCCAATGCTCTTCTGATTCCGATTTCTTTGGTTCTCTCTTTTACCGTAATCAAAAGGATATTTGAAATAGCGATTACTCCTGCAAGAATAGTCAGTGTACCAACAATGATGGTCAGCAGCTGCATTCCTGTAAGAAAACCGGTCAGTTTTTTAAACTCTTTTCCAAGATTGAAGCTTCCGAAAGCATTAGTATCTTCAGGAGAAACTTTATTCTTGGTTTTTAAAACCTGTTTCACCTCTTCTTCCACGGAATTAACGTTAGCATTAGGCTTGCTTACAATAGCAAACAGGTCTATCTGGTCTCCTGCATTATACATTTTCGTGTAAGTGGAAAGTGGAATGAAAGCGGTCTGATCATTTTCAAAGCCACCTCCTTTTTTCACACGGAAAACTCCGATGACATTAAAGAAGAGACCTTTAATATTGATTGATTTCCCTATTGGATTTTCTTTTTTCTTGGAATCAAAGAAGTTTTTATAAATTTCTTCTCCAATAACTACTACATTTTTATTCCCCGAAACATCGGCATCATTGATGTAGCGCCCGAAGATCAGTTTCTTTTCTGAAATCTTATTTCCTACAGCGTAATCTCCGGTAAGCGAATAAGTACCATTTTTTCCATTTCTTGACATGGCTTCTCCCGGTGTTCCGGTAAAACTTCCTCTGGCATTTTGGGGTGAAATATAATCTATGGCAGTTACTTTTCTTTTCAACATATCCATATCGGTTAAGTTCAGATGAACTTCTCTTCCTTTAGGAAATCCTTCATATGGAATAGACGTTTTCTGTGCCCACAAGAAGATTGAATTGGTAGCAAAACCGGAAAATAATTTATCAAAACCATTCTCCATTCCTTTTGCGGCTCCAAGAAGGCTTACATACAAAAACATTCCCCATCCTACACCAATCATGGTAAGAAATGTTCGGAGTTTATTATTCCTCAATGAATAATAAATTTCCTGCCAAGTATCTTTTTTAAATATGATATTCACCTTTTTGAATTATGAGTTATAAATTATGAGTTATGAATTCCGTCAAACTGATTGATTTGCCTTTGAGCTTATTTATCTGTTATTCTGTTCTTAATGCTTCAATAGGTTTGATTCTTGAAGCTCTGTATGCAGGCACAAATCCAGCGATCAATCCGGAAAAAATCAGTGCAATAAATGCCATAATAATAGATCCCCATCCTACACTTGGGCTTTTAATGAAGAATTCTTCAAGACTATCTCCAATAAGACTTAATGTCAAAACACCTATTCCTACTCCTACAAGTCCGGATACTACTGTAATCACAACGCTTTCCTGAACAATCAGACCTACGATTCCGCTTGGCTTTGCGCCAATAGCTTTTCGGACTCCGATTTCTTTGGTTCTTTCTTTCACGATGTACACCATGATATTACTGATCCCGATAATTCCCGCCAGCAATGTCCCCAGACCAATGAATCCAACAATAGCGGTAAGAACTGCCATAAACATAAATGTATCATTCATGTTTTTAGCATTATTCCATACACGAACTCCATTTTCATCATCAGGAGAAACATTTTTTCTGGATTTCAATTTATCCTGTAACTCATCACCATATTTTATGGCCTGATCCGGAGTCAGCTTTTCATCATAAGTGATATATGCTATATTTACCGTATCAGAACCTTTTTTCATCTGCTGTAAAGTGGTAATAGGAACTGTAATATGTCTTTCATCTCTGTCTCCTCCATCATCCGAAAAGACTCCGATCACTTTGTACATCGTTCCATTAATATCCAGCTCTTTTCCAATAGGATTTCCATTTTTGATCAAATCCCGCTGAACCATTCTTCCGATTACGGCAACATTTAATTTCCTTGTTAAATCCATAGAGGTCAGATAGCGACCATCAATAATTTTTCTATTTTCAATAACCTGTTCCCCCGGCTCAGCACCATTGATCTGATAAAGACCACTTTCTTTCCCATATTTCACCATTAAACTGGCACTATACCTGGGACTTGAAGGACCCGCTTTTTTCTTATCTGCATTAATCAAAAAATCATAGTCTGAGTTATTCATTGTAACATTTCTATCAGACTGTAATCCCTTATACGCTAAAGTGGCTTTCCCTGTTGAAATAATAATAAGGTTCTTAGCATCTCCGGCAAATCCTTCAGAGAAAGCATTCTGAAGTCCTTTTCCAATTCCAAAAAGTACTATGAAAATAAACAGTCCCAAGGCTACTGTAAACCCTGAAAGTACTGTCCTAAGTACATTACTTCGGATAGAACTGAATATTTCCTGCCAACGATCTAGGTCAAACATAGTTTTTATTTTTTTACTTTGTAAAAAAGTCAATTAGCTGCGCTCTCAATTTTCTTCGAAGTCAATTAACTTTGTTGTCAATTTATTCTTCACAAGACTTTAATTACGAACCTGACTAATTTTCACATTTCTAATCTTTTTTCAACATTTTACTCAATAAAATAAATGCTGTTTTTATTAAATTCCCAATTTTTGATAATTCCTCTATTTTAATATAATTACACTCTATAACAATATCAAAACAAGAGTCCAACTCAATAACCGAACCTCTGGCAATTTCAAAATACCTTTTCCTTTCCAGTTCAGATTTTCTTGAACATCCTTCGGTAATATTTAATACCACTGAAGTAGAAGCTCTTCTTATCTGGTCGATTATGTTAAACTTTTCATGATCAGGAATCTTAGATAAAATTTTATAACATTCTATTCTTAATTCTCTGGCTGACTGATAAACATCAAGTTTATAATGGTTCAGATTTAAAAACATTTTTATTTTTTTTCATATTCATTTGTGTGTGTTATTAATTATTTTTCCTCTTCATTATCAATTCACTTGCGAAGCAAAATTGACCGTTCACGATTCACTTATAATACAATCTGCTTAATAAACTCATCACTTTCAATAATTCCGTCCTTCAGTACTACATTTCTTTTAGTCTGTGCAGCTACATCGGGTTCGTGGGTTACAACGATGATTGTTTTCCCTTCATTATTAATATCCTGAAGGAGCTTCATAATATCATGAGTAGTTTTGGAATCCAATGCTCCTGTAGGCTCATCCGCCAGTACTACTTTTGGGTCTGTAATCAAAGCTCTTGCAATAGCAACTCTTTGTTTCTGACCTCCGGAAAGTTCACTCGGAAGATGGTTCGCCCATTGTGCCAATCCTACCTTCTCCAGATATTCCATCGCTTTCTGATTTCGCTCTTTTCTCGGTACATTCTGGTAGTACAGAGGAAGTGCTACATTTTCTAAAGCTGTTTTATAATTGATAAGATTAAAAGACTGGAAAATAAATCCTAGAAACCTACTTCTGTATTCCGCAGCTTTTACTTCAGATAAATGCTCGATAGGAACTCCATCCAATTCATAGGTTCCCGAATCTTTTTCATCCAGAATCCCAATAATATTAAGAAGTGTGGATTTTCCGGAACCGGAACTTCCCATAATAGAAACAAACTCCCCCTCAGAAATATTCAGATTAATTCCTTTGAGAACATGAAGTTTGCTTTTCCCTGTATCGTATGACTTATTTAAATCCTGAATTACTAACATTAAGTGATGTATGTTTTATACCCAATAAGTAGATGATATTTTCAAATTGTTACAAGAATAAAAATTTATTCAAATATTTTTTTGTTTAACATTACAATCCTTTATTTATAGCACTTTACAAAATATCGTTTAACTGTAACTCAGTATTTGTATCTATTTATCCCCAAGATTGCGGTCTAGCCTATTATTCGAGCCAGTTTCATGTAAATGTGGAAAACTTTTCAGGCTAAAAGTCAGCCTATTAGTATTTACCTCTTTCAAAATCAGTTCTTTTTTTCGAACTTTGCTATTAGTTCTTTACAAGAAATATGGTTTTGTGAAAGTGAATAACTTTATTTTACAACACACAGACAAACAAAAAGTTAAGTATTTCCGGAACGTTATCCACAGAGATCTAAATTATTTAATTATATAAATTTAATATGGGAATTTTTGATAAAAGAGTAAGTTATAAGCCATTTGAATACCCGGAGGTTCTTCAATTTGTAGAGGCAATCAACAAATCGTTCTGGGTACATTCGGAAGTGGACTTTACTGCAGATGTTCAGGATTTTCATTCGCAGTTGGAACCACATGAAAAACATGCTGTGAAAAATGCGCTGTTAGCCATTGCACAGATCGAGGTGTCTGTAAAGACATTCTGGGGGAATTTATACAACCACCTACCAAAGCCGGAATTCAATGGATTAGGATCTACTTTTGCAGAATGCGAGTTTCGTCATTCTGAAGCATATTCCCGTTTATTAGAGGTATTAGGATATAATGACGAATTCCTTAACGTGATCGAAATTCCTGCTGTAAAAGGAAGAATCGAGTTCCTTGGAAATGCTTTAAAGCACGCTAATTCTGCTACACCTAAAGAGTATGTTTCTGCTTTACTATTATTCAGTATTTTAGTAGAAAATGTTTCTCTTTTCTCGCAGTTTGCCATCATCCTTTCTTTCACAAGATTCAAAGGTTTCATGAAAAATGTTTCCAATATCATCGCATGGACTTCCGTAGATGAGCAGATTCACGCTAATGCAGGAATCTACCTGATCAACAAAATCCGTGAGGAACAACCTGACTTATTAACAGACAGCGATATCGAAGACATTTACACTTTAGTAGATGAGTCTATCGCAAGAGAAGGAGACATCCTTAGCTGGATCTTTGAACTGGGAGAAATTGACAACGTTTCTAAAGAAGATCTTCTCAACTTCATGAAATACCGTGTAGATGACAGCTTGAAGAAAATCAACATGAAAACAAGATACAACATTACTCCTGAGCAATACAGACCAATGGTATGGTTCGAGGAAGAAGTTTTCGCCAATTCATTAGATGATTTCTTTGCAAAAAGACCTGTAGACTATACGAAGCACGACAAGAGTATTACAGCAAACGATTTGTTTTAATACTGAGGCGCGAGCGAAGCGAGCGTCAAAGCAATCAGTATCAGGATTACCCTTTTCTGATTAATATGTGGAATTGTTGTTCATGAATAAAGCACAAATACAAAAGAAATGATCAATGTAATAGTAACCTATACGGTAAACCCCGAATTTGTTCCAAATAATAAAACGAATATCCAAAAGTTTCTGGAAGAGTTCAAAAATTTAGATCCTTCCACCTTTGAATATAAAGTTTTTGTAAAGGAAGATGGTGTTACTTTTGTACATTATTCAAACTACATCAATGAAGAAGTTCAGCATGAGGTTTTGAATGTTCCGTCTTTTAAAGAATTTCAAAGATTAAGAGACGAAAGCGGGCTGAACGGTTCCCACAAAGTAGAAATTTTACAATCAATAATATAAAAAAACAAAATTCCGGAGTGATTCTCTCATTCCGGAATTCGAAAATATAACATCTATGGAAGAGCAAAATTCAAATATATGGTGGCTCAATGAAGAGTCTGAGCAAATGCTAAACAGAGGATATCTGTTGAAAGGTGAAACGGTAGACGGAGCTATCGACAGAATTACCACTGCTGCTGCAAAAAGGTTATACAAACCTGAACTTCAACCGGCATTCAAAGAAATGATCACGAAAGGATGGATCAGCTTCTCTTCTCCTGTATGGGCTAATATGGGAACAGAAAGAGGTCTTCCTATCTCATGTTTCAACGTTCACATTCCGGACAGCATTGAAGGAATTACTCACAAAATGGGTGAAGTCATCATGCAGACTAAAATCGGAGGTGGTACTTCAGGATATTTTGGAGAATTGAGAAACAGAGGAACAGCTGTAACAGATAACGGAAAATCTTCAGGAGCAGTTTCGTTCATGAAGCTTTTCGATACTGCTATGGATGTTGTTTCTCAGGGAGGAGTAAGAAGAGGTGCCTTTGCTGCTTACTTAGATATTGACCACGGAGATATTGAAGAATTTTTATCCATTAAAGATATCGGTAGCCCGATTCAGAACCTGTTTACCGGAGTATGTGTACCAGATTACTGGATGCAGGATATGATTGACGGTGATATGGAAAAACGTAAAGTTTGGGCAAGAGTATTGGAAAGCCGCCAGCAAAAAGGTCTTCCTTATATTTTCTTCACAGACAACGTAAACAGAAACAAACCTCAGGTTTATAAAGACTTAGGAATGACGGTGAATGCAAGTAACCTTTGTTCTGAAATCATGCTTCCTTCTACAATGGAAGAGTCTTTCATCTGCTGTCTGTCTTCCATGAACCTTGAATTATACGATGAATGGAAAGATACAGATGCAGTAAAATTAGCAGTATACTTCCTTGATGCTGTATTATCTGAGTTTATTGACAAAACTGATGGTAACTACTACCTGCAGGGAGCAAGAAACTTTGCAATGCGTCACAGAGCTCTTGGATTAGGAGTTTTAGGATACCACTCTTATCTACAGAAAAATATGATTCCGTTTGAAAGCTTTGAGGCGACTCAGTTCAACGCAAGAGCATTCAGACATATCAAAGATCAGGCTGAGCAGGCTTCAAGAGAACTTGCCAACATCTATGGAGAACCAGAAGTATTGAAAGGATACGGATTGAGAAATACCACAACAATGGCTATTGCTCCTACCACTTCAAGTTCTGCAATCTTAGGACAGACTTCTCCTGGAATTGAGCCTTTCTCTTCTAACTATTATAAAGCAGGTCTTGCGAAAGGAAACTTTATGCGTAAGAACAAATACCTTGCACAACTATTGAAAGAAAAAGGACTGGATAACGAAGAAACGTGGAGAACAATCATGCTCAACCATGGATCGGTACAGCACCTGAACGAGCTTACTCCTGAAGAAAAGGCAGTATTCAAAACGTTCAAAGAAATTTCTCCAATGGAGATTATTTCTCAGGCAGCACAAAGACAGCAGTACATTGACCAGGCACAGTCACTGAATCTTCAGATTCCTTCTACAATGCCTGTAAAAGATGTTAACTACCTTTATATTGAAGCTTGGAAGAAAGGAGTAAAAACCCTTTACTACCAAAGAAGTTCATCTGTTTCAAAAGAAATGATGGTTAACTTCGTATCATGTTCAAGCTGCGAGGCATAGGACCAAGTAATAAACACGCTATATTTACAAAAGCATGCCGAGAGGTGTGCTTTTGTCGTTTTCATAGGCCTTGATAGTTTAGTTTCCCACAGATTGCGCAGATTCTCACGGATGATTGGTTAAAAATTGAAAAAATTTCACTTCAGCTCCTCGTATTGATAGGTTTTGGCTAAAGCCGACGGAGGATTTGTTTTATGAAAACGGGCTGAAGCCCGTTCCTATTGAATAATTACAGCTTGTATATAATTATTTTGAGTATTTCCCGAAGATTACACAGATTTTCACAGATGATTGCGTGTATTTAAAATGATTTAGTAAGCATAAAAATGTACGTCTTTTATTGGTAAAATTCATCATTCATCATTCATCATTCATCATTCATCATTCATCATTCATAATTTATAATTTATAATTTACAAAAAAAGGTTCGGATTTTCTTTCCGGACCTTTGAAAAAGAATTATATGAAGTAAAATGTAAAAGCGTAATTAAAAATTATATCGAACTCCCAACTGAGCCTGAAATCTTGACGCAAACTGGTCAATGGTGTAAGGCAGTCCCGGAGTTTTAAAATTATAGGTAGGATCTCCCGCAGAGGGCTGTCCTGTCGCTACATTTCCAACCTTTGTTAATCCTACACTTGCTGTTGAGTTGAAAGTATTAGGTACAAAATATACTTTACCCCAATCTTTGTTCAACAGGTTGGTAAAATTGATGATACTTAATGAGACCTGTATATTATTCTTGGATTTCTTGCTTAGCCTGATTTCATCCATGATTCTGATATCTGCCTGAATATTCCAAGGGGTAACATCTCCGTTTCTTTCTGTGAATTTGCCTCGTCTGGATTTCAGATAGTCATTACTGTTGACAAAATTTTCGTAGTCTGCAATCTGCTGCTGAGCAGTTACCAATATATTTCCAGCAGCATCTTTTATAGGAACGATATATTTGGAAGCTTCTGCTGCATCTTTAAAGATATAGGCAAGTCCTGCGGCCTGTCCTGTATTGGCAATTGTACTGTTTACAAATCCCCATGAAAAAGGGTTTCCAGATTGTGCATTGAAATATACATTGGTGGATAACCTGTTCATATCAGAAATATTAAAGGCATATCCAAGATTGGCTACCACTCTATTTTTGATAGCGAAATTGGAGGTGGTCAGTTTCGGATCATTAGGCGTAAGAGACTGGTTCATCTGCCAGTTACTTTCCATAGAATTTCTGATACCATTGGTGATATCTTTAGCATCTCCGTAAGTATAGGCTACAAAGAAATTAAATCCGAAATCATACGACTTTGAAAGCTGTGCCGTCAGGTTATAACGATATCCTTCTTTGGTATTGGATAAAAGATAGGCGTTAGAAAAGTTACTGTTGATATTTGTGGTATAGATCGGCATTTCATGGTTTGTATCATAGCTGTAATAAGTCACGTTATCCGTCTTGTTCACCTGCTGGAATTTCAGATCATAAAGTACTTTTGTATAGATTCCTTCTAAGGTTAATTTATATCCTGCTAAAGTATAATCGAAAGCTAATGAACTTCTCCACACTCTTGGCATTTTAAAATTATTATCAATAAGGTCTACCTGTACTTTTGAAGAGTTCTGCCATTTTGGGAAATTGGCACTGTTCAAAGGATCTCCGTTGGCGGCAAGCTGTGCTGGTGTCGGTGCATTATAATCATAACTTCCAAAACCTACACCATCATTATAATAAGCATATCCTAACCACGCGAAAGGAATTCTTCCCACAAAAATCCCTGATCCTCCTCGGAGTACCATAGATCTGTTTTCTGTAAGATCAATCGTAAATCCAAGTCTTGGGGAGAATGTTGGCTTATTCAGGTAGTTGTTGGTAAGCTGGCTCAATGGAGTATAATTGTAGGTATTTCCAGCATTTGGATCCTGAGGAGAACTGGTTACCAATGGGCTTAACTGTGGTTTATTTGGTAAATCTGTATAATCTACTCTTACACCCGGTGAAAGTCTCACTCTTCCCCAGTTGATTTCATCCTGAAGATACATAGAAAGCAGATTTACTTTATATTGTGCATAAGGATTATCAAAAAGGGTATCTCTGCTGTCTCCGTTGAAATGGTAAGTACCTCTTATCCTTGCAGGTGTTCCATTATAAAAATCAGTTAAGTTTTTATAGGAAATTCTTCCGTTCAAAGCATTTACAAAACCATAATCAATATTGTATAGCTCATTGTGAGTTCCGAGTAAAAAGGTATGATTTCCTTTTTTATAAGTAAGATTATCTGTGATTTCAAAAGTTTTCTGCTTCATATTGAAAACAGTAGCCTCTCTGTCATTTCCCAGCAAGATTGTTCCTCCGTTGTAAGCAATTTCCACTTGTGGAAACATCGCATTACCAGAAGTAGGATCTCTGTAATCATGAATAGAAGAATATCCAACCACTAAATTGTTGCTCCACTTATCATTAAAACGGCTTTTCAGCTCAAGTGTAGTGGTAGACGCTGTATTTTTCTGAATAAAATCCATGCTGGAAAATCTGAAATTAGCTCCATCTCTTTCCAGGTTGGATGCCTGTGAAAATACCGTATTGTTTTTAATGGATAAAGTATGTTTATCATTAATTTTCCAATCTAACTTATTGAAAAGTTTAGAACTTTCAGAGAAGTTATTGTACTGGTTAAAACTTCCTACATTGAATCCATATTTATTTCGTACAAAATCTGAAATCTGCTGAGCAACCTGTTCGTTCACCAGTGCTCCCGGATCGTTGGCGTTATAGAAAACAGGATCTGTTCTTTTGGTATATTCTAAATTGGTAAACAGAAACACCTTATCTCTAACCACCGGCAATCCTACTCTTCCTCCATAGATAAAATCTTCAAAATCACTCGGCATTTTAGAATTATCCCCTACTCTGTTTCTTCCCGTAATGGCCGCATTTCTTCCATATGCATAAATGGATCCTGTCACATCATTACTCCCACTTCGGGTTACCGCATTAATACTTCCTCCAAGGAAATTCCCCAATTTCACATCATAAGGTGCAATATACACCTGTACATCCTGAATAGCATCCAGACTTATTGAATTGGAACGTGTACTGCTTCCCGGCATTCCTGAAGTTCCGGTCTGCCCTCCCAGTGAAGGACTGAAGCCAATAGCATCATTATTGATAGACCCGTCAATCGTTACGTTATTATAACGAAAATTGGTTCCGTTGAATGAGTTGTTAGCACTCTGAGGAACCAGTTTGGTTACATCCTGAATTCCACGGTTGATATTCGGAAGACCGGAAATCTGAGCCTGACTGATTCCCACTCCGTATTTTGCTGTAGTTTTTTTGGAAGTAATTTTTACCTCATCAATTGTTTTTTCTCTGCTGCCTGCTTCTACTACAGGTAGGTCATTATTTCCTAAAGAAAGCTGTAGATTCGGGTTTTCATAGATAACCTGTGATCCGTCAGAAATTTCAATTTTGTAAGGTCCTCCCGGCTGAAGATTATCTAAACTGAACTGTCCTTTGCTGTTACTTTTCGTTTCAAAGGTACTGTTGGTAGGAATGTGTATTACCTTTACTGTGACTTCGGAAGAGATTCCCTTTAATCTTCCAAAAATTTTAGAGCTGGTTTCCTGTGAAAATGCAAACCCAAATGATAACAGAGCAAAAGCACAGATGATTTTTTTCTTCATATTTTATTCGCTATAAACTTGGTGTAAAATTATATCTAGTAAAAACGAAGTATGGTAACATAGAATTAACATTACGTAACAGAATGTTTAACATTTCCTTAAAAAAAACTTAATAGAAAGAGCGTCAAAATCTTAAAAAATTTTCTACACTAAATCCAAAAAACATCCTATTATTCAAGTATATCAAGACGTTTTGATTTCTTAAAATTTTACTATCTACAATCATTTTCTGCTGAAGCAGTTTCCGTAGGAATCATGAAATGCTCTGAGATTTTTGGTTTATATTTGTGTTTATTGTTTAACACCCAAAACTACAGATATGAAATTCGGACAAGTAGAAGATCCTTCAAAAATAGATTTCACATTACCTAAAGACCATCCTAAAACGAAAGAAATACTGGCTCTCAATAAAAAAGGACTGGAAAATATTTCTATCGGATGTGCCAAATGGAATAAAACTGACCTTAAAGGATTCTATCCTAAAGGAACTAAGGATGAGTTGACTTATTATGCTACTCAGTTTAATTCTATCGAGTTGAATGCTACTTTCTATGGAATGCCCACTCCAGATCAGGTAAAAACCTGGAAAGAAAAAACTCCGGAAAATTTTAAATTCTTCCCTAAAATCACTAATACTGTTTCCCATTTCAGAAGACTGATTGATGTGACCGATCCTGTGACTCATTTTGCTTCTGCTATTATCAATTTTGATGAGAAACTAGGAATGGCTTTCCTTCAGCTTCACGATAATTTTAAGCCTAAAGATTATGACAGGCTGGAAAAATTCGTAAAAGAATGGCCTAAAGAAGTTCCGTTAGCCATCGAGCTTCGAAATACGGAATGGTTTACCGATGAGGAAATTCTGAATACAACCTGTGATCTTTTTGAAGCTCATAATATCACCAATATCATTGTAGATACTGCCGGAAGAAGAGATATGCTTCATATGCGCCTTACTACTCCTAATGCATTTATCCGTTATGTAGGAGCCAACGCTGAAAGTGACTACGAAAGACTGGATGATTGGTTGAAACACCTTACCCAATGGAAAAAAGAAGGTCTTCAGAATATTTACTTCTTCGTACATCAGAATATTGAAAAAGCCTCTCCTTTATTGTCTGCTTATTTTATCAAAAAGATGAATGAAGAATGGAAAACAGATATTCATATTCCGCAAATGGCAACAGAAAGTACCGGAACACTTTTTTAGTACAAAGGATTGTTGATATAAAATTAAATAGACTACATTCAGTTAATTTCTTACACCCGATTCACTCCTCTCCGTAACGAAAAAAATTGTATATTAGAGTATAATGTATTTCACTAAACATTATGCTTTAAAACATAAATTATGGAAAAGGAAATTTGTACAATCAGTATTGCTACCAACTGGCTTGGTGATGAATATATTTTTTATGAAAATCATACGATAAAAAGAGTATATGATAGCCACAGTTTGAATTTCAATAAGAGCGAATGGCTTGAACCTAAAGAAATCAGTAAACAAAATAAGGATAAACTTATCAAAGCCTGTCCTGAAGAATTTAAGGAACAGATTATGCAGATTCTGGATTATCCTTAACAGAAACTAAAAAGGTAATGAGTATTGGAAACTCATTACCTTTTTTATTTATTTTTTCTAAGCAGCAATACAAGATTGAGAAACAGAAGCAGAAAATCCAGTGTAATCCAGATTCCCAGTTTGGTATTCTCATAATTATAAGCGTCTACCTGCTTTTTGGCCGCATCAGAAAGCTTCATACTTTGATTGATATAATTCTGTACTTCTACAATCTGATCAATATTTTTATTGGGTACAGAATGTTGAGAAAAATAGACTAAGTTTTTCTTCCCCAAATAACCTGCAATCCAGTATTCATCAGACTTATCCATTTTCAGGTATTCTATTCTGTAATATTCCGGGCGTATTTTCCCGATATGCTTGGGTTCAAGCGTGGTATTTTGATCTGTTTTATCTACTTTGATTAAGTAAAAATCCAATGCCTGTGGAAGTTTATTAACAACCTGAAGCCCTACAGAATTATCAACAAATGCCACAGCACTTTTCTTGATAAACCAGTACGTAAAAACAGAAATTGAAAAAACAACTGTTACAATACGAAACAGCTTTGCCCACTTGGCCATACTTCCTGATTTTACCTTAAACAGGACCAATGAAAGGACGCAAGCCAGAAATATGATAAAAATAATGAGTGTCATATTTTACAAAGATACTTCTTCTCTCTATTTTATCCATATCTGAGGCTAATTTTTAATTTTAACCAGTACTAAAAATTGGTTTTCTATTTTATATTCCTTTGAGTTGACCCGGTATATCGGTTCATAAAAATATCCGAACAAATAATGTTGTATACAATATTTGTTCGGATAGTTAATTCTTGACAGGCAGAATCAGAATCAATTCATTCTAATGATATTTCCTATTCTACATTCCATTCTTTATAAAACTGGTCGAGAAAATTCAACATATAATTGTGTCTTTCTTGGGCCATTTGTTTTCCCTTTTCAGTGTTCATCATATCTTTTAGCAGCAGCAGCTTTTCATAGAAATGATTGATCGTTGTACCGTTAGATTTTTTATATTCTTCTTTCGACATTCCTAATTTGGGTTTCATATCCGGGTGATACATCAGATTATTTTTAAAACCTCCAAAGTTGAATGTTCTGGCAATTCCTATAGCTCCTATGGCATCAATACGATCGGCATCCTGAACAATCTGAAGTTCAATAGGTGGATTTTCTGGTGCCTGATCTCTGTTTTTGAACGAAATATTTTCGATCACAAATAAAACCTTCTGAATGATTTCTTCAGACACGTTCTGCTCTTCAAGAAATGCTCTGGCTATTTTAGGTGCAATGGTTTCATCTCCGTTATGAAATTTAGGATCGGCAATATCGTGAAGAAGTGCAGACAACTCTACTACCTCTTTGTCACAATCTTCTGTTTCTGCTATCTGAGCAGCCAGTTTCCAGACTCTTTCAATATGGAACCAGTCATGTCCAGCTTCTGTTCCTTCTAATTTTTCTTTTACAAATGCTACTGTGTTGTCAATCGTACTTTTCATTTATCTATCAGTTCATTTAAAATAATATCCCATAGTTTGCTGTTGTAGCTTCTAAAAAAATTGATATGCCCGATTTCATTTTTATCCGATTCTGAAGCAGCTACCAGCCTGTAAGTAGGTTTAAGATTTGAATACGTATTATTTAATAAGCTTAATACTCCTTTTTCTGTAAGCCATATATCATCTTCAGCCCGGATTACAAATACTTTCTGGGTCAAATTTTTAGAAAAGTCATCAATTTTTTCCAACAGCTTGTTGGTTGATTTCTTGTTTAAAATTAAGGTTCTCCAGTCATATGCGCAATTTTTTGGAAGACTTTCTCCAAGTCCAAACCAATGTGCGGGGAAATATCCTAGCAATGAAGTTGTTAATGGCTGGGCAATTCCAAAGCCTAAATACGCTTCCACTTTTGTTCTCCCTTTAAGGTTTCCTACAAAGGCATTTTGTGTTCCTACAAAAACAAATTCTTCAAAAATGTTTGAATCTTCATTCATTCCCAGAATGAGTGCGCCTACAGAATGACCTAAACAGTACTTTTTGAGTTCTTTAAATTCTGACTTGATATATTGAGTCACCGTTTTATAATCTTTTGAACCCCAAAGCCTCATAGAGCCCTGAAATCCTCTCATATTTTTCGGTTTGGAAAGTCCTATTCCTCTGTAATCATAAGTGATAACTGTAAATCCCTGTTCGCAAAAGTAGCTGGCAAAAGAAAAGTAGACCTGCTGCTTTACCCCTGTTGCTGAGTTGATCAGTAATAGTTTCCCATTATCCCTTTCCGGCTTAAATAAATGGGCAACGAGAGTGATATGGTCTTCGGTGGTCAATATTAGTTTTTCCATAATATAAAAAAGAAAAAATCCACTATAAAAGTGGACATTTTACTTATATGTTTATGTTAAGTTTCAAACTTTTGATATGTTGCAAATAGCTTTAAGAAAAGAAATCTGAAATTCTCGGAAGTCCTGTCTGAGATCCTTTGCCTCCGGAAACTCTTGATGAAACTTCATTTCCGAATTTCACACACTCTTCGATAGAATTCCCATGGCACAATGCAATGGCAAATCCTGATGTAAATGCATCACCCATCCCCATTTTATATACTTTTTCGTCCTTATCGTTTCTGTAATATTTCATTTCTGTACCATCAAAATAAATGGTGGAGTTGGTATCATCTCTTACAAATACTTTATTGAAATATTTTTTAAGAACTTCTTCTCTTTTCTCTTCCCCAAAAATAACGTACAGTTCATTACTTTTAGCCACAATAAAGTCAACCATTTCTAAAATTTCTTCATTGACTCTCATTGCCGGAGACGCATATAATCCTACTTTCTTTCCATATTTCTTAGCTTTTCTAACGGTATGCTCTACAACATCCATAGAAACTTCAAGCTGTACCAGCACAAGATCTGTGGTATGAAAATATTTATCGGCCTCATCTATATGAGATTTACTAAGATGCTTATTGGCTGCGGGTACTACCACAATAGCAGCATTTCCATGAGAAGTTGTTACATAAGCAGTTCCTGTAGCTTCTTTATCTGTTTCATGAACAAATCCTACATTTACGTTTTCGCTTACCAGATTCCTCATGATCTGTTGTCCAAGAGGATCCATCCCAACGCATCCAATAAAGTATACACTGGCTCCCAACCTGGCCGTACCTACTGACTGATTAGCACCTTTACCTCCAAAGTAACTATCTGATTTGATAGCTAAGACGGTTTCATTAGGCAAAGGAAGTTTTTCGGTTTCAAGAACCAAATCTATCGATGAGCTGCCCACAACAATAATACGAGGTTGTTCTGATGAGAAATTCATTGTGTTTTGTATTAGCTTTAAAATTTATAACTGACAAAATTGTGTCTCAAAAATAACTAATTTATAATTAACTTATTTCAATAAATTCAGTAATTATTTTCACTGGCTGTTGATCTTTGTTGTAAGCTATATAGCTGGCATAAAATCCTTCTCCATATCCGGTTTCAAAAGCAAAGATAGTTCCGGGATGTTCTTTTGCCGGTTTAAGAAAAGCGTATTGATCTATTGCTCCGTTTTCATCAAAGAAATAGTCATGGAAAAATTCTTCATAGATTCCCATAAAATCACCTCCTTTATTTTGATATAATCTTTGTTCCAGTTCATTAAGACTGTTTTGGGTATCTACATCCATCAGACATCCCATCCCACTTTCTACAGGATATCCAAAAACTTCTCCTTCCTCAAGATCTTTTATTTTCTGTCCTGCTGTGGTAGCCATTTTCCATTCTTTAATTTCAGAATTATTGAATATAATTTCGGCATAAGCAACACAATTGCTATCTCTTTCTTTGTGAAGCATTACTGAGAAATCTCCCTTCGGAAATTCTGTAGTGAAAGGAAGCATATCATTTGTAATCAAAGGATCACAAGCGACCAGTTTCCCGCTTGAAAGATAAATCTTTCCTACTTCAAAACTTTCAAGCAACGGACTTTCAACAAAGTCTTTCGAGAATAGTTTTTGTATGTTTTCTATATGTGTCATTGTATTTATTCTTTAAACCATCAGGCTGGATACAATTATTGATGTGTATCCAGCCTGAGATTTTGACAAAATTTATTGTCTATACTTTATAAACTTTTCAGTTTCTCTTCAAGGATCGCAATCTTATCCAAAGCATCTTTTTGTTTTCGACGCTCCACCTCTACGATTTCAGGTTTTGCATTGGCAACAAATTTTTCATTGGATAGCTTCTTTTCTACTGAAACTAAGAATCCTTTTAAATATTTTACTTCTTCTTCAGTTTTAACCTTTTCTTCTCCTAAATCTAAGTTTTCACTTAATGGGATAGAAACTTCAGTAGCTCCTACCAGGAAAGTAAAGCTTGGCTTATCTGTTTTCTGTCCAAAATGAATTTCAGAAATATTAGCTAATTTTCTTACTATCGCTTCATTAGCAAATTCAGATGCATTAGTAAATATTTCAGCAGCTTCTCTTGGTGAAATACCTTTTGTCTGACGGTAGTTTCTAACTCCTGAAATCAATTCAGCTGTGATTTCAAAGTTTTTAATGACTTCTTCATTAAAGCTATCCGCATTCTTCTGCTGAGCAATAACAAGCGCTTCATCAATGCTTCTTTCAGAAATCAACTGCCAGATCTCTTCAGATTGGAAAGGCATGAACGGATGAAGCAGCTTCATCAATTCTTCAAAGAAATAGATGGTTTTATTATATACCTCTTTAGAAATTCCTTCTCCATAGTTAGGCTTGATGGCTTCAAGATACCAACCACAAAAATCATCCCAAATTAATTTATAGATCAAATGCAATGCATCAGAAATTCTGAATTTCTCGAATTGATCATTAATCTCAACGATTGTTTTGTCTAATTTATTTTCAAACCATTCAATAGCCTGGTGATCCGTAGCGATAGCTGGTTTATCTTCATGCTTCCACATATTGATCAGACGGAATGCACTCCAGATCTTCGTCATGAAATTTCTTCCCTGAAGCATTAAATCTTCATCAAAAAGAAGGTCATTACCCGCCGCAGAACTCAATAGAATACCTACACGTACTCCATCTGCTCCATATTTATCCATTAATTCAAGAGGGTCTGGAGAGTTTCCAAGAGATTTTGACATCTTTCTTCTCTGCTTATCTCTTACAATCCCTGTAAAATAAACATTCTTGAACGGAACTTCTTTTCTGTATTCCAATCCGGCCATAATCATTCTGGCAACCCAGAAGAAAATAATATCCGGACCTGTTACCAGATCAGATGTTGGATAGTAATAGTTGATATCTTTATTTTCAGGATCAAGTAATCCGTCAAATACAGACATTGGCCATAACCATGATGAGAACCATGTATCCAATGCATCGTCGTCTTGTCTAAGGTTTTCTACAGTCAGATCTGAATTTCCTGTTTTTTGTTTTGCCAGTTCTAAAGCTTCCTCTTTAGTTTCAGCTACTACGAAATCATTCTCTCCTTCTCCATAATAATAGGCTGGAATCTGCTGTCCCCACCAAAGCTGACGGGAAATATTCCAGTCACGGATGTTCTCCATCCAGTGCTTATAGGTATTTTTAAATTTTTCAGGATAGAACTTAACCTCATCATCCATTACTACATCCAAAGCAGGCTTAGCAATTTCAGACATTTTAAGGAACCATTGTACTGAAACTTTAGGTTCAATAACAGCACCTGTTCTCTCAGAAGTTCCTACTTTATTTACGTAATCTTCTGCTTTCAACAAAAGATCTTTCTCTTCAAGTTCTTTAGCGATCTGCTTTCTTACGTCAAATCTGTTTTTCCCTGCGTAATGTAAACCATGCTCGTTAAGATTTCCGTCATCATCCAAAGCATCAATCATTTTCAATTGATGTTTCTGTCCGATTTCGTAGTCATTGATATCGTGAGCAGGAGTAATTTTCAAAGCTCCGGTTCCGAATTCAATATCAACATATTCATCTTCAATAATCGGAATCACTCTGTCAACGATCGGTACGATTACATTTTTACCTTTTAGGTGTGCATATCTTTCATCATTCGGATTGATACATACGGCCGTATCCCCAAAAATAGTTTCAGGACGCGTAGTAGCAACTGAAAGGAACTCTTCTGAACCTTCAATCTTATATTTAAGGAAATATAATTTTCCGTTTTGTTCTTTAAAGATTACTTCTTCGTCAGAGATATTGGTTTTCGCTTCCGGATCCCAGTTGACCATTCTATAACCTCTGTAGATCAGTCCTTTATTATAAAGGTCTACGAAACTTTTGATAACCTGCTGAGAAAGTTTATCTTCCAATGTAAAACGGGTTCTGTCCCAGTCGCAAGAACATCCCAGTTTTTTCAACTGCTCAAGGATAGTACCGCCATATTTATTGGTCCAGTCCCATGCATGGGTTAAAAACTCCTCACGGGTAATATCTGACTTATTGACTCCTTCAGATTTCAGTTTAGCAACAACTTTAGCTTCAGTAGCAATTGAAGCATGATCTGTTCCCGGAATCCAACAAGCATTAAACCCGCGCATTCTTGCACGACGGACCAGAACATCTTGAATGGTATTGTTCAACATATGTCCCATGTGTAGTATCCCCGTCACGTTTGGTGGAGGAATGACTATGGTATATGGTGGTTTGTCATTAGGTTCTGAGTGGAAAAATTTGTTTTCCAACCAGTAATTGTACCATTTTTGTTCTGTTTCCTGTGGATTGTACTTTTCTGAAATCTGCATAAATTCTATTTCTTTGGCTTGCAATTTGCAAAAATAGTCTAAAGAAAAAAATTTTTAAGCATGAATTAAAATAATTTTTAACTTTGTTTCACAAAATTTATCTAACAAACGTATTAACATTCAAGAATATGAAAAAATTAATTGCAGGAATTGCACTATTCGGGACATTTGCTCTTGCATCTGCACAAACTATTACATTTGATAAAACGACTTTCGATTACGGAACTATTAAGCCTAGTGCTGATGGTACAAGATTCTTTACTGTAACGAACTCAGGGGATAAGCCTTTGATTCTTTCAAATGTAAAACCTTCTTGTGGATGTACGACTCCTGAATTCAGCCAAGATCCTATCATGCCTGGAAAGTCTGCTAAGATCAAAGTTGGATACAACACAGCGATCCCTGGCCCTTTCAACAAAATGATTGAGGTTTTCTCTAATGACCCTGCAAACAGCAGAAGTGTAATCTACATCAAAGGTAACGTAGATGCTAACGCTCCTGAGCCAAAAGTATTGACTCCTGCTGAACAGAAAGAAGCTGCTAAAGCTGAGAAAAAAGCTGCAAAACTTGCAAAAAAGGCTGCTGCGAAGTAATCTCTACTCAAAAAAATAAAAGAACCGTCTCCAATGAGGCGGTTTTTTTATTACATTTATGTTTGGTTAGGTGGCAGATGATAGGTAATAGATGGCAGTAAATGTATTGACGTTTATCCAATATATTATTTAGGTTTTGGCTGAAGCCTTTGGATTTTTTTAAAATGGCTGGGCTAAAGCCCACCCCTATTGAATTTTAATAGCATCTTTACTTTAATCTTTTTACTTTAATCTTTTTACTTTAATCTTTTTACTTTAATCTTTTTACTTTAATCTTTTTACTTTAATCTTTTTACTT
>NZ_JAMZGF010000021.1 GCF_024158915.1 Chryseobacterium sp. S0630
CGGACTTTGCGTAATAATATAGGTTTTGGCTAAAGCCAATGGAATATATTTCCTTTGTTTGAACGGGCTAAAGCCCGTTCCTATTGAATTAATCAGATCAATTATTTATGTAATATAGGGATTGATACTGTTAGATTTGCCCACAGATTGCTCAGATGTTTGTATATATTTTCTTTGCTGAGTGGCAACGCCTTTGCGAACGATTTTAAAGCCATTCATCGTCCTTCTGCGGACTTTGCGTAATAATATAGGTTTTGGCTAAAGCCAATGGAATATATTTCCTTTGTTTGAACGGGCTAAAGCCCGCTCCTATTGAATAGGAAAAACAGATATGCATATTTCAGTAAATCTATTTCCTAATCCCTATTCCCTGCTACCTTTTATCTAAAACCTCCAACCTATTACCAAATAAAAAACCTCCTTCAAAAAGAAAGAGGCTATATCTATATTGAAATATTCAATTTATTTCTTTATACCGATTCTGCTCCAGGTATCCATTACAAAAAGCAGGATAAGACCTATTGCAGCAGCACCAGCTGAGAATGCAAACCTAATGTTATCTTCATCTCCAAGGATATCTGTCGCTTGCCAGTTGATAGCATAAAGATTGATGGTGATGAATACAATAAACAGTACTAAAAATACTTTATAAAACTTCTTCATGACTCTTAAAAATTAATATAATTTTGCACCAACTGGGCAAAATTTGCGGTGAATAATTTAATTGAAATTGCCAAAAGGATAATTCCGAAAACTTTCTGAAGGATCATCAAAGTAGCATCCCCAATTTTCTTCTCCAGCCATTTCGCTGATTTCAGCACCAAATATACGAAAATTGTATTAAGAATAATTCCGAAGATAATATTAATATCATGAAATTCAGCTCTAAGAGAGAGTGCAGTGGTTAACGTTCCAGCTCCTGCAACCAGCGGAAATGCGATGGGTACAATGGATGCAGCCTTTGCTTCAGTGGTTTTATTAATTTCAATTCCTAAAATCATTTCCAGTGCTATGACAAAAATCACAAAAGCTCCTGCAATAGCAAAGGAATTTACATCCACTCCAATAAGCTTAAGAATCTTATTTCCTACGAACAGGAAAACAATCATAATAGCTCCGGCAGTAATGGCAGCCTTTCCAGCTTCAATCTGTCCAAACTTCTGCTGAAGGCTTACGATAATAGGAACTGAGCCGATGATATCGATCACGGCAAAAAGAACCATAAAGCTGGTAACAATCTCTTTAAAAGAAAAACCATCAAAAATTTCCATCTCTTTGTAATTAAAAATTTCGCAAAAATATGAAAATTAACTGATTATTTGCTAATTTGTGAATATAAATTAACAATAATTTTCAAAAGTTCTTCAAGAGCTTCAGCAGATTTCACAGGATTGTATTTTTCCATCTGAACTTTCTGCTGCAGTTTGCTGTATTCTTCTGCAACCGAAGAACCTTTGTGCTTTTCAAGAAAAGTCTTAAACTCCGGAGTAGAGCTCTGAAAATACTGCCCTCTTACTTCTTCATCCAATTCTTCCAGAGTTATAAAGAACTTTTCATACTCTCCGTTATCTTTAAGATTTTCCAGATATCCGAAATAATCATTGATATCCGTTTTCATCGATTCTCTGATCTCTTTTTCTGTTTCGGCCACTGAACCTAAAGGTTTTGACGGTACAGTTTCCCTAACTAATGTACGTTTTTTTTGCCAATTTTTAAATAGCAGATATCCAACAAATAAGCTGATCAGAATAGCTATATTGGTCAAAAGAATATTCCAGTGGAATTTACTTTTTTCTTTTACTTTGAATGAAGTGGTTTTTAATACCGGAGTATTTACCGTCTCCAGAAGATTATTGGTGTATTCGTTTACCTTTTCTACGGTAGAACGTGCCTCCAGAATCTGATCGTGAGAAAATGCATTCAGATCCAGTGTTTTCTGTCCAAGATCTACATATTCTTTACTTGCAGGGTCAAAGAAAGCGAATTGTTCTGTTTTAATTGAAATAGCACCTGATTTTTTAGGAATAATCACATAATTAGCCAGGATTTCTCCTTTCATTCCTGAAGTTCCCGGAGCTACTTTAGAGGTAATTTTCGGGGCAAAAACTTCATAATCCGGAGAGGCAGCAATTTTAGGAAGTTCCATATCCGGTAAGTTACCTTCACCTGAAACTTTTACTACCACATTCAGAGGTTTTTTCGCTTCCGGTTTTTCCTTGGAAGCATTATATACGTTGACATTAAAATTTCCAACAGCATTTTTAAAACATTCGGGAGCTCCTTCAGGAAGCTTTCTTACGTTTATTTTAACTTTATTGGAAACAATTTTTGTTTTATTAGAATAGGTATTTACTGAAGCGGATACACCTGGAACTTCCACATATCCTGCTTCATTAGGAAATACCATAAACATAGCCAGAACCTGTGAAGGCATATTTCCATATCCGGAAGGATCTATCTCAGACTTATCAAAATTGATAGGATGTACGTTGATATTATCCTGTTGCGGAAGATGGATATTTTTCACCTTTCTCAGGTTATCCATATTTCTTGAATATACTCTCAGAACGGCTATCGTAGGCTGATCCTGATATACATCCCGATCATCAATTTCCATATTCAGATAAACATCATTGGAAGTATTCGCAGCCAAAGCTCTTCTGTCTACAATATAACGGATATTGACATCAAAAGGTTCTGTTTTATAGATTCTGTTGTTTACGGTAACGAGAACGGAACCGATTTTTATTTTCCCTTTTTTCTTAGGCTCAAGGGCAATTCTGGAAACTTTCTGGGTAATTAAAGTATTGGTAGCCGGATCAATCACGGTATTGGTAACAGATCCGCTTCCTATGATATTAAATTTTGAAAGATCCGGAAGCTGAAAACCTGTTTGCTGCACAAGATCACTTCCGTTAAGTTCAAGAACAATGGTCAGATTGATAATATCCTTACCTGCATATTCGGTTTTATCTGCATCCATAGACAGATTTACCTGTCCGTAAGTAATTACGGATGCAAGAGTAAGCAATATGTAAATCAATTTGTGCTGCATCACCAATCTTTCTCGTTGCTTTCAGGCATCGAATAAGAATTTTTGTTTAAAATTCTTCTGGCGGTTTCTTTTTCTTTTTCGTTTATTTTATCTAAGATCGCATTTTCAAGATTCTTAGGCATTCTGCCTTCATTATTTTGATCCTGCTTAGGATTGTCGCCCTGGTCACCTTTACCTTGGTTTTGAGGACCGCTACCCTGATCCTGTTTTTTGTCTTTGTCGCCTTTTTGATCATCTCCTTTGTTCTGATCATTTCCGCCGCCACCTTTTCCTGAGTTATTCTGTTCGTTTTTTTGCTGTTGTTTTTCTTTCTCTTTCAGTTTGGCAATCTCATAATTTTTTCTGGTTACCTCACTGTGGGGATCCTGCTTCAAAGCTTTCTTATAATAGTCAGCGGCTTTTTCCGGCTGATTCATCTGCATATAAGCATTCCCTAAATTATGAAGAGCCGCCATTTTATCGGGAAGGGTTTGTGAAAGTTTTTCTGCTTTTTCAAACTCTGCTTTTGCCTCTTCGTATTTTTTACTTTTATACAATGCATTCCCCATATTGTAGTGAGCGGTAAAATCTTTATCATTGGATTTTATCGCTTCCATGTATTTTGAGGAGGCTCCATCATAATCTTTACCGTCAAATTTCTGATTGCCTTCATACACTAAATTCCTATAGCTTTCCTGCCCAAACATGAAGCCTGAGAATGAAATGGCAACAATAAACGATAAAAATATAATTTTAGTATTCATCACTTGCAAAATTATTCCTTTATATGTTAAGAAACAGAGTTTTATTTGTTAAAATTCGGTTAAAGTACTTGTAGAATTTCTTCTATAAATAAAGGAATTCTACACATTAAAGTCTTTTTTTGGATTAAAAATATAAATTAAAAAGAAAAACAGAAGAGATACCGCAAGAAAATATTGATAATAATGATTGGCATTCTGCGATTTCACCATCGTTTCAGCACCTGCCGATTTTTTATTGACAGCATCTACAATTCTGTCCGGAGCTTCATTGATATTATTTCCGTCAATATAAGTTCCGTCTGTAGATTCCGCCATTTTCTTTAATGCTTCTGTCTGTCTTTTAGAAATCACTGTACCTCCATTGGCATCGGTTTTATATCCCATCAACTGTCCGAACACGTATTCCGGAACAGGAGCACCTTCATCTGTTCCTACACCTACAGAAGTAATGCTTATTCCTTCTTTATTAGCTAATCTGATGGCAGCGTTATCATTTCCTTCGTTATCCTCACCGTCACTCAATAGAATTACTTTTCTGGATCCTTTGCTTACATTTTTAAATTTTTCAGCAGCAGCCTGCATTCCTTTCAGAAAATCTGTTCCCTGAATCTGCATAGAACTGGTTTCAATACCGCTGATATAAGTTTCTGCAGAATTATAATCTGTTGTCAGAGGCATAATAGACATTGCATTCCCCGCAAAAATCACAATACCTACCTTATCATTATTCATTTTCTTCATGGTAGCCAGCATCAGATTTTTGGCTTCCGTCAAACGGCTTGGTTCTATATCCTCAGCATTCATAGAATTGGATACATCCAGCATAAAGATTACATTGTTCAGTTTCTGGGTACTTTTCACTTCTTCTGAACCGTTCAAAAGGTCAATGATAGAGAATATCAGAAACAATGTTCCCAATAAGTATAATGCAGGAAAAAACTTTGTAAATCCTGATCTTTTTTCAAATAAATTCTCATGAAACTGGCTAGCGGCAAAAATTTCTCTTTTTTTATTTCTCCATTGTAAAAAACGGATCAAAAAGATAGCTAACAGCGGCAGAAGCAACAGTAAAAATAAATACCAATAATTTCCTAAAGACCAACTCATCAGCTTAAAATTTTATAAAACACCCATCTCAACAATGCATCCAACACCAACATAGCAAGCGCAATCCAAAGGAATATTTTGAAATACTCTTCATAATTGTACAGCTTGGAAACCTTCACATCAGATTTTTCCAGTTGGTTGATCTCATTGTACACTTCTTCCAGACTACTGTTTGAGGTAGCTCTGAAATATTTACCTCCCGTAGTTTGGGCTATTTCTCTCAAGGTATTTTCATCAATGGTAACCTCTGTTTCGGTAAAGATAAGCTCTCCAAAAATGTCCTGCGATGTAGGCATCAGCGCATAACCATTGGTCCCGATTCCTATTGAATATACCTTTATATTATTATTTTTTGCCAGTTCAGCAGCAAGCTGTGGAGGAATAGCATTCTGAATATTGCTTACTCCATCCGTCATCAGGATGACCACTTTACTTTTGGCTTTGCTTTTAATCAAATGATTCACTGCTACAGAAAGGCCTTCCCCGATCGCTGTTCCAGGTTCAAGACCTGCAGAATTCAGATTTTTAATTTCATCAATAACAACCTGATGATCTGAGGTTACCGGAACTTTAGTAAAAGCTTCCGCAGCATATGCTACCACTCCTATCCGGTCATTCGGGCGTTTCTGAACAAATTTTACCGCAATATCTTTCAGGGCGGTAATTCGGTCCGGGCTAAGATCCTTCGCCAGCATACTTAGAGAAACATCGATAGACAACATGATATCCACTCCTTTTGTATCATCTCTGTCCTGAGAAATAGTAAACGTTCTCGGCCTTGCCATCGCAATAATCAACGCGGAAAGAATGATATATTTTGATATTTTCAGCAAAAAAAGCACACCCTGAATACTCCCGCTGTGATCCATATTTTTTATGGTAGGAACTTTTATACCTTTTCTTTTGTTTCTTCCAATATCTTTAATTAAAAGTGGAATAAACAAAAGAAAAAGCAGCAAAAACCATGGGCTGTAAAACTCAAAATTAAACATCCTTTCTTAAGTTTTCGAATTCTAAATCTTTGGATGATCTTTTCACAAAATCCCTGATATTGGCAAAATCTCTTTCCATTGTTTCCTGATCCGGGAATGTTTTGGCAAATTTCACCAGGTCTCCCCTAAGGAATACATCTTCTATTATTTTTTCGTTGTCCTGCGAGATTGTATTATTTTTTTTCATGACATCGATAAGATCATCAGTAAGAAGTACATCTGCCGGAAGGCGATATTGTTTTGTAATGAAGGTTCTGGAAATATCAATCAGTTCCACATAAAACGAACGGAAGTTTCCTCCTTCAATATATTTTTTCTTTTTAAGAGAATCAAGTTCTTTTAATGTCTGATTGGTAGCCACTACTGGAGAACTCTTTGATTTTCTTCCCCATTTTACAAACATAATAATGGCAATAACCAGTGCAATACCAGCCAACGCTGCAAGAATATAAAACTTGTAAAGCTCCCAATAATCTTTGGGTTCAAGTTTCACCTGCTTATTATTCATAATGTCATTGATCTGATCTGCTTTTTGAGCTGTATTAATGACATCTATTTCATAAGGAATTGTTTTAAGAATTTTATCTCCTACTTTGAACTCCAGTTCAGGAATGGTAAATTTTCCCTCTTCAAAAACAGCAAATTCTATCTTTCTTTCATAGGTGTTAGCTGTTTGTCCGATACTGTCTTTGGTTTCTTCAAAATGAAAAGGCAAGAGCTCATTCTTAGCTGCTGAAGTAACCTGCTGCTCATTAAGGTTATCAATCTTTATGGTAAGATGATTGATTTCTCCCAGAGCGAGGGTTTTCTTTTCTACGTTAGAGGATAATATCTGTGAAAAAGCATTTGCACAGATCAGAAAAGATAATATTAAAAGTATTTTTCTCAATGTTAAAATAATAAAGGCAAAACGCCTTATGTTTTTTTTTAGTTACGAGCTCAGCCCGATGTTATTTTTTCTGAAAGTAATTATACAATAATTTTGAATAATCTGAGCCGGTATTGATATTCATAAAACTGGCAGAGCTATTGGCAAAATCTTCTTCCAAAGCTCTCAGTTTTTGTTTTTGAGCTTCCGCGAAGGTATATCGCCACCTTGCACTGGATGTATTGGCCCAAATTTCCTTTCCGGTTTCCACATCAAGTAAACGGGCATAGCCTACATCAGGAATTTCATTGTCTTTTTCATCATAAATCCTCATTCCCAACAGCTGGTGTTTCTTTGAAGCCACTCTCAGCATTTTGGAATCATAGGCATCTTCAAAATCTGAAAACAAAAATACCAGAGATTTCCTTTTAAAAATCCCCATCATATATTCCATTGCCTTATCTATTTTAGATTCTGCCGGAACATAATCTGCAGTGAGAATATTGCTGATAATCGAAAGAATATGTTTTCTTCCTTTTTGGGGAGGAATGACTTTATATACTTTATCAGCGAACAAGATCAATCCTACTTTATCATTATTGCCGGCGGCTGAAAATCCCAAGCTGGCAGCAATTTCGGCTACATATTCTCTTTTCAGCTGAACTTTTGTTCCATAATCCATAGAAGCAGAAATATCAACAAGAATCATCATCGTCAGTTCCCTTTCTTCTTCCATTACTTTTACAAATGGCTCACGGAAACGTGCAGTTTTATTCCAGTCGATTCTTCTGATCTCATCTCCAAACTGATAGGGGCGAACTTCCGAGAAAGTCATCCCCTGCCCTTTAAAAGCGCTGTGATATTGCCCCATTAAAGCAGCCTCCGTCTTTTTACGGGTACGGATTTCAATCTGCTTTACTTTTTTTACAATATCTTTTATCTGCATAGACGAGTTCAATGTTTAAAATTCAAAGTTTAATGTTCGAGTTTCGGGATCCGGGTTTGGGGTTAATCTTTAAACTCAATGGATACGTTCGACCACTCATTATCGAACTTTGTATCGTATTTTTTATAAAAATTGATGGCTGGTTCATTCCAGTTCAATACCTGGAATACCATTCCACTGTAATTATTGCTTTTACCATATTCCAGTGTTGCATCAAATAATTTCTTTCCAATCTGCTTTCCTCTCAATCTTTCTGTTACAACAAGATCTTCAAGATAAAGCCTTCTTCCTTTCCATGTTGAATATCTGTCGTAATACAGGGATATTCCAACTATTTCTCCTTCATATTCTGCTACGAAAGCTCCCCATATAGGAGAAGTTCCAAAACCATCCTGAATAAAATCATCCAAAGTCACTGTTACTTCATGCAGTGCTTTTTCATATTCCGCCAGTTCTTTAATTAAATCAAGCATGAAAGAACAATCTTCCAGAACAGCTTTTCTTATGATTACATCACTCATTATGGTGCCTGGATTTTTGCTAAAATTCTATTGATAATTTCCTCAGTTGTGATCTCTTCTGCTTCTGCTTCAAAGGTTAAGCCCATTCTGTGTCTCAATACATCTTTTGCCAATGCTTTTACATCTTCCGGAATGACAAATGCTCTTCCTTTTAAGAATGCATAAGCTCTTGAAGCAATAGCAAGGTTAATGGACGCTCTTGGAGAAGCTCCGAAGCTGATATAATTTTTAAGCTCGGAAAGTCCGTAGTTTTCAGGATAACGTGTTGCAAACACCATATCCAGGATATATTTTTCAATTTTCTCGTCGAGATAAATCTGATTGATCAGTTCTTTTGCATCTACAATATCCTGAAGGGAGATGACAGGTTTTACCGTTGGTTGATGCGAAGTTGAAACCATTCTCATCACCTGTCTTTCATCCTCAAAAGCAGGATAATCTATGGTACATTTCAGCATGAAACGGTCGCTCTGTGCTTCAGGCAGCAAGTAAGTTCCTTCCTGATCAATTGGGTTTTGTGTTGCCAATACCAGGAACGGCTTTGGAAGCTTCATGGTTTCATCACCAATCGTCACCTGTTTTTCCTGCATAACTTCCAGAAGCGCTGATTGCACTTTTGCTGGTGCACGGTTGATCTCATCCGCCAGAACAAAGTTCGCAAATACGGGTCCTTTTTTTATAGAGAAATCATTGTCTTTGATATTATAAATCATAGTTCCCACGACGTCTGCAGGAAGCAAATCCGGTGTAAACTGAATCCTTGAGAAATCTCCATGAACAGCATCTGCCAGTGTTTTTATCGCTAAGGTTTTAGCCAGCCCGGGTACTCCTTCAAGAAGAACGTGTCCATTTCCTAAAAGCCCTACCAAAAGACGGTCTACCATGTATTCCTGTCCAATAATAACTTTGTTGATTTCCTGTCTCAGAAGAGAAAATAAGTAGTTTTTTTCTTTTACTTTTTCCGTCAATTGGCGGATATCTTCAGCTTGATATATCTCTGACATAGCTTGATTTAAAATAAGTGGTAAATTTCTGATAAATACTTGCATTAATCAACATAATAAATGCCATTTTTGAGTTAAAGTTTGTTAAAAATCCGGGATTGACAAGATATTTAAAGCTATAACGCTGAATTTCTTATGTATAAACAAATTCAAAAATTCAAATTACAGCAAGCCATATCTCTATTTTCACCACCATTCACAAAAAATGTCACAAAATCACTTTTGCAACATTTCAATTTAACATCTTAATTTTTAATCGAAAACTTGATTATTTATTTTTAAAGCTTAGTTATTGTAATAGTAAATATATTTTCAGGAGCATCAGTAGTATCTTCATAAGCTCCGACATTTATAAAATATTCTGTTCCGGATACTGTGCTAATGGTAAGCGTTTCCGCAGCACCTCCGCCACCATTGTCTACAGTTCCTGTACATGACAAATTACTACAGCTGCCACTATATACACCTATCTGCGGATCATAACTACTGCCAGAAGGCATTGTCGCTTTAATAGTATACTGACTTCCATCACCGGTAAACTTAAACCAGGTACCATCATTCATTCCTGTGTCTCCGTTACTTGTACATACACTTATATTTCCGGCATTATTAGTGGTAGATACCGCATCATTCTGAGTATAACTGTAAGGAAATACCGAAACCTGTAATGCTCCTGTACATGCATCATTGACAGGTATTGGAGGTACGGTTTTAAAAATAATTTCTGAACATCCTGAGGATTCTGTATTTCCTGAAACTGATGTCACTTTCAAATAGTAAGTGGTTCCGGGAGCAAGAGCCGCAGAGGGTGAAAAACTATTTCCGGACACTGTTTGCTGATTAATAATATCAGTACTTCCGGAACTTGTTCCCAATGAAACTTTATAGGAGGTAGCACCAGAAACCGGAAGCCAGTTGAAATTAGGCAACAAAGAGACATTCTGAGCATTATTTACCGGATAAACAACAAAAGGACATGCAGGAGCTGCACTTGGTGTAAGACCGGAAATTGTAACTGACGATTTATAATCCGCTCTAATGCCTCCAGGAGGAGATGCAATATCCACTACTGCACGGTCTCCTTTATAATACAGGGTAGAATATGGGATATGTGGATACACATGAAAAGCTTCATCAAAATTATTAATATCCATATTCGGAGAGTTCTCTTTTGCCGCAACAACCAGATTATCAGCATTATTATACGCAAACGGTGTAGTAAAAACAATTTCAACCTTATTATTATTTTTGGTAACAGCTCCTGTAAATACCTGCGTCAACTGTGCAGCAGGAATCCAGTCTGTACCGGAAGAAAAAGCAGTTTTTGAAGTATGACCAAGGTATACCGTCCAGTTTGAAGATTCAGTAATTACGGAGGAAGGATCCACATAAAATGTGAGACCTGTAATATTACCTGCCGTGTTGGCATTTAATTCCTGTTTAGGATATATCTGCTGTACATAAGAATAGGAAAAAAAACTACTTATAGGAGCTACACCAATACTTGGACTTCCAATATTGATATTGATTTGAGCATTTAATCCTGTAACAATAAAAAATAAAGCTAAAAGTAAAATTCTTTTCATTATTAATAACATTAATCTGGAATATCTTGCTAATTTAACAATAAATACTTTGATTATAGTAATAAAAAAAAACATTTGATAACAGTATTCAATACTAAGAAAAGAATTAGACAAAAACACACTCTACAATCAAAACAATACACATTTAATAACAAAACACGCCAAAATAACAAAAACAAAAGAAATTAAAAGTAATTTTGATACACATTTCATATATTTACACTAAACATCAATTCCATGTATAAAAAGCTATTCTTTTTCAGTTTTCTCATTACCCATCTCATTTTCGCCCAAACGACAATGACTAATATAATTTCAGATGCAGTGTACTACGATGGCTATGCTGCTATGGTATCCAACCCTGTTCCTGCCGGTTTGACCCGACTTACTAATGCCAGGTATACAAGAAAACTCACTGATGCAGAATTAGATGCTTTTAAAGCCAAAATTGCGATGCGTGTAACCATTGCCCCTTTGTGTGATAATTATGACCGCCTTGGAGAAGTCTTTTTGACCATGGTTCCTAAAAATCAGTCTACTTATACCATTAATGACCCTAATGTCAAAAGAATAGAAGTTGGCAGATACATTACTCCTTTCATGAATAAAAACAGAACTCCTTCTGAAGTTCCTTACACCTATAATGTCAGCAATTTGTACAATATATTTCATGATACAGCATTGCGTAGCATGTATGACCTCTATATGGAACTGGATGTTTTTGGGGTTCCTTACGCAGCACAAACCCAGGTTGCAGGCTGTGCAAACAGAATTGATGTTTTTTCGGGAACTCTTACCTTTTTCTCAACGGATACAGGAGCCACTCCTACCGACAGCAACACTATCATACCCATATTAAGTTATAGCACCCTTAATAACTATAACAACACTGATGTTACCGGAGAAACTGTTAGAATTGTTACTTTTAATCTACCAAACCCTGTTACCGATGCCCGTTTCTTTGTAATTTCTACTCCTCATGGTGCCAACAGTGGTGGTGAAGAATATATCAGAAGACAAAACTATACTTATATAGATGATGTACAGGTACTCACCTATACTCCGGGAGGTATTTCATGTGAACCGTACCGTGTATACAACACTCAAGGAAACGGAATCTATGGAGCCACCCCTAAAACTTTTGCAGACTGGACTTCATGGAATAACTGGTGTCCCGGAAATTCTGTTCCTATCAGAGAATTTACATTACCTAACTTAACGGCAGGTAACCATACTTTGAAACATACAATTCCAACAGCAGTTTTCAACCAACAGCAGGGATATGTTATGTTATCAGTTTATATGCAGGGGAAAAGCAATACCACTTTGAATATAAAAGAGATCAAAACAGTAGATGTAAATATCTACCCCAACCCTACTGCTGACTTGGTGAACATAAAATCAAAAGTAGATGTCAGCTCAATAAGCCTTTTCAATATAGAAGGAAGAAAACTTTCTGAAACTTATAAAGAAAACAGCATAGATCTTTCTCCATACACCACAGGAGTTTACTTTTTACATATTGTTTTAAAAGACGGAACCACCTTCAAACACAAAATCATAAAGAAATAACTACAAGTAAACGTTTTAAACAGAATAATAAAACCCTCTCTGAAACTTTCCTCAGGAGGGTTTTTATATTAACCATCATACACAACTCAATATAAAAGCATTCCGATTTCGATAAAAATCTGTCAAAAAATAACCTTAATTCACTCTTTTTTTCAATAGTTAAAAAATTTTAACTTTAATCCTCTACGCAAAAAAATTGTCATTTCCAGTTTATTAAACTATTTTTGGTGATTAAAAATTTTGCAAAATGAATTATCATTTTCAAGCACACAGACAAGTAAGAAAGAACCTTTTAGATATCCTTCAGAATACATCTCATGAAGATTTGATTCTGATTCCGGATGGTTTCAACAACAATATTTACTGGAATATTGCACATACCGTTGCTACACAGCAACTATTGCACTATTACCTGAGCGGAAATCCGTTCCGTATCGACAAATATTGGATTGAAACTTACAAGAAAGGAACTTTACCCAACTTAGATGTTCAGAAATCTGAAGTGGAAGATTTAGAATTTTTGCTTACAGAAACTTCAAAGATTTTAATGAAGGATTATGACAGTGATTTCTTCTCAGATTACACTCCTTACACCACAAGTTTCGGAATGGATCTGAAAAGCATCCAGGATGCCATTATCTTTAACAATATGCACGAAAGTCTTCACTACGGATATGTGATGGCACAGAAAAGAGCAATTTTAGGAGAGAAGTACTAGATTCAAGGTTTAAGGTTCAAGGTTCAAGGTTTAAGGTTCAAAGTTTAAGGTTATGGGGACAATTAATAGATTTGAGGATTTAGAGATATGGAAGTTATCCCGACATCTTTGTAATGAAATCTATGACATCATAGCATCTACCAACCTAAAGAATAACTTTAAACTCTGTAATCAAATTGATGGATCTTCAGGCTCAGTAATGGATAATATTGCTGAAGGATTTGAAAGAAACGGGAATAGAGAATTTATACAATTTCTTTCTATTGCGAAAGCTTCCTGTGGAGAAACCAGATCACAATTGTATAGGGTTTTTGACAGAAGTTTTATTTCGCAGGAAAAATTTGAAACATTAATTGAGCAGAGTGAAACGTTAAGTAAAAAGATCAGCTCTTTTATAAAATATTTAAATACAACAGATTTAAAAGGAACAAAGTACAAACCTTAAATTCAAAACTTTAAACTTTGAACTTTAAACAATGAACATTGAACCTTAAACATAAAATTTTAACAACTCAATGAAAGACGATTTTATTTTCGGGCTGCGTCCCGTGATTGAAGCAATTGAAGCGGGAAAAACGATTGACAAGATCTTTGTGCAAAATGCACTTCAGGGTCCTATTTATGCTGAATTAAAAGCCATTTTAGCGAAAAATAAAATCCGTCCCAACTATGTTCCGGTTGAAAAACTGAACCGTTTTACAAGAAAAAACCACCAGGGTGTGGTAGCTTTTATTTCGGATGTACCGTTTCATAAAGTGGAGGATATTGTTCCACAATTATTTGAACAGGGAAAAACACCTTTTCTTTTGATTCTGGACAGACTTACTGATGTAAGAAACTTTGGAGCCATCTGCAGAACAGCAGAATGTGTAGGTGTTGATGCTATAATCATTCCAGAAAAGGGTGCAGCTCCTATTAACTCTGATGCGATAAAAACTTCTGCAGGTGCTATTTACAATATTAAAATATGTAAGGAAAATAACCTGGCTCATGCAGTAGATTTCCTACAGCAAAGCGGAATTTCCGTATATGCAGCCAGTGAAAAAGCTCAGAAATTAATCTATGATGTTAATATGACTGAGCCATGTGCTATCGTGATGGGAAATGAAGAAACCGGAATTTCTAAAGAAGTATTGCATCATGCTGATGAAAAAATAAAACTTCCTATTGAAGGAAAAACTCAATCCCTGAATGTTTCTGTAGCATGTGGAGCGATTTTGTATGAAGCGGTAAGACAGAAAATGTCCGTGATACCAAATCCTTAAACCATGAAAATACAATCACTTTTACCATTATTTTTTGTCCCGTTAGCTTTTAATGCGCAGACAAAAAAAATAGCAACAGACAACCGTCTTACGACTGATCTTGATAAGATGGTTCAGAAAGAAGCTCTCGCCTATATGCAGAATCCCGCCCGTGTAGGAATTTCAATAGGCGTTTTTAAAGATGGTAAAAGTTATTTCTATAATTATGGTACAACGGAGATAGGAAAATCAGAACTTCCAACCTCCCAAAGTTTATACGAGATTGCATCCATCACCAAAACCTTTACCGGAACACTTCTGGCTCATGCTTTAGTAGACGGCAAAATTAAAATGGATGATGATATCCGGAAATATATTGGAAATTATCCTAATCTTGAATTTGAAAAGCACCCGATAACGATCGGTAATCTAACCAATCATTCATCAGGATTGCCACAGTTTCTGCCGGATCAGTCTGAAACATTCAAAAAACCAATGGACTCTGTTGCTATGGCACTGTCTGATTTTTATAAAAACTATTCAAAGAAAAACTTTTATGAAGATCTTCATCAGGCCAAAGTGGATTTTGTACCCGGAACAGAGTATAAGTATTCCAATGTAGGAACACAGATTGCCGGAGATGTCCTTGAAAAAGTATATCATAAAAGCTATGAAAACCTGCTTTCAGAGCATATTACAAAGCCACTGAAAATGAATCATACCATTATTGGTACGAATTCTGCACAGCTATTGACTCGTTATAACGAAAAAGGAAAGGTAATGCCCTGAAACTTCACCACAATCTTTGCTCCTGCAGGAGGTATTTTGTCCACTACGGAGGATCTGGTGAAATACATGCAGTATCATCTGGATGAGAATAATAAATATGTGAAAGCATCCCATACTCCTTTTGTAAAAAGTGAAGGAGATGCTATTGGATTATATTGGAGATTGCACACCTATGAAGATGGTACCCAAACCGTTTATCATACAGGAGGTACATTTGGTTTTTCAAGTGTGCTCCAGATTTATCCATCAAAAAAAATGGGAGTGGTAGTACTTTCCAATGAATCTGATGGAGAATCTCAGGGGAAGCTGCACGACATCGCAGATAATTTATTAAGAAATAGTAGTAAAAAATAAAGTTAAAAAATCAAATGAAGAACATTGCAGCGCTTGCGCTTATATCATCAATAGCCCTTGTATCTTGTAAAAAAGAAACAGCAAAAATAACGAAAGTAGATCCTAAAACCGGAAAGACAGTAACTGTAGAAGTTCCTGCTGATTCTGTAGCGAAAGTTGCAGAAAACCCGGCTATCAAAGATTCTGCGGGCGTGATTACACAGACTTTTAAACTTGAAAAAGGAAAAACATATCCTCTTACCACTTATCAGAGAGATGTAAAAACAATGACAGATCCTCAGGGGAAATCTATCACTGCGACAAGTGAGTCTACAGATGAAATGAATTTTGTAGTAGATGACATTAAAGGAAATGTATATGAAATGACTCTTAACCTTGTAGCAAAGAGAAATTCTCAGTCTGCACAGGGAAAAACGGTAGTGGTAGACACCAAGCTTCCTCTTCCTAAAGAAGATGATCTTAAAATGATCTGGAACGTAAACAAAGCACTTACCGGAAACAAACTTCAGATGAAGATGGATACAAAAGGGAATGTGATTTCTATTACAGGATTTGATGCTGTTTACACAAAAGTAGGTAATGCAGTAGGTACGCTTATCAAAGATGCCAATGAAAAAGCAAGCGTAGTAGCAAGTCTTAAACAATCATTCAATGAAAAAGTACTGAAAGATCAGTTCCACAAAAATCTGATGATTATTCCTAAAAAAGGAGTAAAAATGGGAGAAAAGTGGTCAACTTCTGAAAATGCTGACCCAAGCGGAAGCGTAAAAGTAACATCTAATTATGTACTGAAAAGCCTAGGGAACGGAGCAGCAGAAATTGCAGTAACGGGAGGTATTCCTAAGAAAACCGAGAAGAAAGCTCAGGGACCTATCACACACAGCCTGAGCAGTGAACTGGTTCAGAACGGAACCATTAAGTTTGACGAAAGCACAGGATGGATTACCAACCAGAATATCAACGTAAAAACAACTCAGATAGAAACCATTTCAGATGGAAAACAATCTCAGTCTATGAAAAGCGTTTCCAATTCTTCGGTAATGGTAAACCCATCTGCTAAATAACTGAAGTAAACATTCAGGGTTTACAATATACTTTAAACCCTGAACTTTAAATTTTTTAAATTATGAAGTACATTCTTGAGTTAGTACTCTCTGCCATTATTATTTTCTTTGTCTGGAATATTCTGAAAAGAATTTTCTTTAAGACATTTTACAGCTATCGTTTCAATAATGATAACCAGAATAACAGACAGCAGGACCTACACAACTCGAATAAGAATAACCAACAAAACCTTAAGTGGGATGCAGAAACTGTAGACTACGAAGAGGTGAAAGAGAGTAAGGACAAAAGGTAAAAATTCCAAGAAATAAAAGATAATAACCAGCATGGCAAAAAATAAAAACTTAATTTATATTGCAGCTTCATTAGTAGTATTTATAGTTTTAGCATTTTTATATTCCACTCCTGTATTTTCAGGAAAACAGCTTTTCCAGCACGATATTGTGCAGTACAGAGGAGGAGCAAAAGAACTGCTCGACTATAGAGCCAATACCGGAAATGAAACCTATTGGAGTGACTCCATGTTTGGAGGAATGCCGACTTATCAGATGGGAAGCCAGTTCAAAGGTGACATCATCAAAAAAATCGACAGCAATCTGAATTTCCTGCCAAGGCCGGTTAATTATCTCTTCCTGCTATTTGCAGGTTTTTTCCTTTTGGGAATGGTAGTGGTCAGAAACTGGAAATATGCTCTTCTGGGAGCTACTTTCTTCGGGCTTTCAACCTATTTTTATATTATTATTGCAGCCGGGCATAACGGTAAAGTAAACACTATTGAATATTTTGCTCCGTTGCTGGCCGGTATTTTACTGGTGTATATCAGAAAACAATACATCTGGGGGTTCATTGTCACTACCCTTTTTATGGGGCTTCAAATTGCTGCCAACCACCCACAGATGACGTATTATCTGTTCATTGCGTTAGGATTCTTATTCCTTTCTGAGCTGATCAGAGCTATCCAGAAAAAGACACCGATGAAGCATTTCCTTATTTCATCAGGAATCATTGCGGCATCATGCATTATCGGAGTTGGAATGAATTCACAAAGAATCATGGCTAATTCTGAATACGTAAAAGAAACGGTTCGTGGAAAGCAGATTTTAAATAACGACAGCCATACTTCAGGAAAATCCGGAATGGACAAAGAGAGTATGCTAATGTGGAGCTACGGGCAACTGGAAACTTTAAACCTTTTTATTCCAAGATTAATGGGTGGAGGAAGCCAGGAACCTGAAGGAAAAGAAATCATGAACAGAGTTCAGGAACTTGTTCAGGAAAATGTAGGCTCACAGGCTGAAATGGATAGAATTTCCAAAGGTTTCAGCGGAGTTACTTACTGGGGTGATCAACCGGGAACATCAGGACCTGCCTATCAGGGAGCTATTGTATGTTTCCTTGCCTTATTAGGATTCTTTTTTGCTTCAAAAAAATACCGTTACTGGATTTTGGGAGCTTCTATCCTGACCATTTTACTGGCTTGGGGAAGTAACTTTATGCCATTATCCGATTTCTTTATCGATTATGTACCGTTCTATAATAAATTCAGAGCTCCTTCTTCAATCTTAGTTGTAGTAGAGTTATTATTCCCGTTAATTGCTATTCTGGGATTATACAGATTCTTTACAGATGAAAAACTGACTGAAGAATACAAACAAAAGATCCTTATGTATGTAGGAGGTGGAACGTTAGGATTTTTATTGATTCTTTTAATCTTTGGAAAATCATTGCTAGGTTTTGCTACAGAAAGCGAAAAAACCTACTTCCCTCCTTTCCTACTTGATTATCTGGTAGATGAAAGATATAAACTATTCAGAATAGACGCTATAAAAGCATTTATTTATGTAGCGATTACTGCTGCTGCGTTATTCTTAACTTTAAAGAAAAAGCTGAACCAAAATATTGCTTTGGTAGTGATCGGAGTTGTAAGTTTATTCGACCTTTGGACTGTAAACAAGCGTTATCTGAATGACGAAAACTATGTAGATAAAATCTTTGCTGAAAATCCTTTCCAGACAGAAAGTTCAGACCTGTTGGCTGAAAAAGTGCAGGGAAATCCAAATCTGGAATCTATTTTATCCAATGTCAACATCAACAAAACATTGGAAACTATCGCTGAAAAAGATAAAACACACTACAGAATTTACAACCAGACATTGGGAGTTACCAGCGAAACCAATACATCTTATTTTAAGGCTTCCATCGGTGGTTATCACGCTGTAAAATTAAGAAGATATGACGATGTATTGAATGAATATATCAATAGTATTGACAGTGTAAAAACACCGAATGTATTAAACTTACTGAATGCAAAATACATGGTTTTCGGAGGTCCTGAGCAGCCCCAGGTTGTTCCTAATCCTAAAGCCAATGGAAATGCATGGTTTGTAAGTGATTTAAAATTTGTAGATACTCCTAATCAGGAAATTAAAGCTATCGGATCTATCGACAATAAGAAAACAGCTGTCATTGCTTCATCTGACAAATCCTATTTTGATAACAAACCTGTTCAGGCAGATTCTACAGCATTTATCACTCTTACAAAATACCAGCCTAACGAACTTGAGTTTAAATCTCAGTCGAAAACACCTCAATTGGCTGTATTCTCTGAAGTATATTATCCTCACGGATGGAAAGTACTGGTAGACGAGAAAGAAGTTTCGTACATCAAAGCAGATTACTTACTTCGTGCAGTACATGTTCCGGCAGGAAATCACCATATCAGAATGGTTTTTGAACCTGAAGTGATTGAAAAAGGAAAATGGGTTTCCCTTCTTTCATTCGGATTATTTATCCTGTTGGCTGCATTTGGAATTTTCTGGATGAACAAGAACAAGAAAAAAGAAATTGTAGCTGAACAAAAAGCTTAAACAATATAATATTGCGCAATGTCATTCTGAATGAAGCATAGCGTAATGAAGAATCTCAAAACCAAATATGAAAACGTTAGGTACTCATAATGACTATGTTTATATACTGACTAATAAAATTAAAACAGTATTATATACAGGAGTTACCAACGATTTTAAAGAATAGATTATATTGGCATAAAAATCCAGAAGCTATTGAAAAAAGCTTCACCTCAAGATATAAATGCTTTTATTTAATATATTTTGAACATTTTAATGAGATTGAGACAGCAATAACAAAGGAAAAGCAAATAAAAGGCTGGACCAGACAAAAGAAAGAAAACTTAATTAAAGAATTCAATCCAGATTGGAAATTTCTCAATGAAGAAATAGAATGAAATTCTTCTCTGCGCTCCGCTTCGTTCAGAATGACAAATACCCATTTAACTTTAAAAATGGAACAAAAGAAAATATTGATTATCACCTATTACTGGCCTCCTGCGGGAGGTCCTGGTGTTCAAAGATGGCTGAAGTTTGCAAAATATCTGCCTGATTTTGGTTGGAAACCGATCATCTATACTCCGGAAAATCCAAACTATCCATTGCTGGACGAAACATTGATGAAAGATGTTCCGGAAAACATCGAGATGGTAAGAACCAAAATTTGGGAACCTTATCAGCTGGCTGAAAAGCTTAATAAAAGCAATAAAAAGTTCAAGGCAGGACAATTTGATGTAGGCAAAAACCAAAGCTGGAAATCCAAACTTTCAATTTGGGTAAGAGGTAATTTTTTCATTCCTGATGCCAGAGTTTTTTGGGTAAAACCTTCTGTTACATTTCTGGAAAAATACCTGAAAGAAAATAAAATAGATACCATCGTTACTTCCGGTCCACCTCACTCACTTCATCTGATTGGTTTGGGACTGAAAAGCAAAATGCCAGATTTGAAATGGATTGCCGATTTCCGTGATCCATGGACAGAGATTTCCTATTACAAACACCTGAAATTAACTAAAAGTTCGGATAAAAAGCATCGTCAATTGGAAAGTTCTGTATTTAAAAATGCAGATATCACACTGGCTACAAGCTATACTGATGCTGAAAATTTCAGGAAAGCAGGAGCTAATGCAGTTTGTATTACGAATGGGTTTGATGAAAGTGATTCAGGCAAAAAAGTGGAAGGACAAAAGAGTGAAAACAAATTCACCTTAAGTTATATCGGAGTTTTGGAACAGCTTAGAAATCCTGAAAATCTATGGAAAGCGCTTGATGAACTGATTAAGGAAAACACTGAATTTGCAGCTGATTTTAAGCTGAAATTTGTAGGAAGAATAGATGATAAAATCCTTCAGACTATAGAAAATTCAAGTCTGAAAAATCATATCCTGAACCTTGGGTATCTGGCTCATGGGAAAGCTGTAGAAGAAATGCAAAACTCAGATATTCTTCTTATCACTAATTTCCCGAATGATTCTTCAAAAGGTATCATCCCCGGAAAAATATTTGAATATCTTGCTTCAGGCAAACAGATCCTGTCATTCGGTCCGGACAAAGCGGATGTCGCAAAAATTCTGGAAGAAACACAAGCAGGAAAACATTTCAGCTATCAGGATACTGAAACCATTAAAATGTTTATTCTTGAAAAATTTGAACTTTGGAAAAATGGTAGCCTTCTCGAAAACACTCAACATATAGAACAGTTTACAAGAAAAAATCTTACTCAGCAACTGACTGAAGTTTTGAAATAAGAAGAGAAAGGAAGTTAGAGGCTGAAAGCTGGAAGTTTATTCCATTTCCCAACTTCTAACTTCTAACTTCTAACTTCTAACTTCTAACTTCTAACTTCTATATCGTCCATTGGTCATTCACAACAGCAATCAGGTAATATTTACCCTGAAATTCTTCAAATACAAAACGAACTGTTTTCCAATCCATTTCGCCATATTTTTCGGTTCCTTTGATATAATTTTCGGTGAAATCATGTTTAGGATAAATCTCTTGTAAATTATTAAGGGAATTACCTCCTCCGATGAATTTATTCAGTGAATATTGTGATGTTGTAAAATCTTTAGAAAACACCCATTTACCAAGATAATCATTGATCGTTGCTTTATAAGGATCACCTGAACCATCCTGTGCTCCCCAGGTAAACAAAGTTTTGGTGGGCTGATATTTTTCAAAATCTGCTTTAGAAAAATGTTTGTCTTCCTTCAAATTAACAAAAGCATACATTGAAAACCTGATTCCTTTTTCCGGATGAATCAAGGATGCAAAAGCTGTATAATCTTTAGCTTTCAGTGCTTTCAAAACCTCATCATTAGTCTGCTTTACAACAGCTTCTTTCTCAGCATTATTCTGAACAGTGCCTGCGGTGTCTGTTTTTGCTTGTGCAACAGAATCAATCTCGCTAGGAACAGGTTTCCCTACTTCTTTCTTACAGGCAACAACAATACTCATAGCGAAAACCGCAATCAATAATTTTTTCATATTTTACATTTTGAAATTGATAAAAAACACCAAAACTGATGCCAAGCAGTAAATGATGTAAAGAGATAAAGACTATAAGAGTTGATAGGTTTAGGCTTCTCATTTTAAAAATTACATCGTACATTTGTTAGATGGAAATGTTGGATATTCTGATTATCGGGGCCGGACCAATCGGTTTGAACTGTGCCCTTGAAGCTCAAAAAAACAATCTTAGTCATCTAATTATAGAAAAAGGAACTATTGTCAACTCACTATACAATTACCCTTTATATATGCGTTTCTTCTCTACTGCAGAAAAACTGGAAATTGACGAAGTGCCATTTATTTCTACTGCTCCAAAGCCTGGAAGACAGGAAGCTCTGGAATACTATCAGGGCATTGCAAGACAAAAAAATCTGAATATCAATCTTTATGAAAGGGTTTTGAATGTTTTGAAAAAGGATGAAATATTTGAGATCAAAACTACCAAAGCAATCTATCAGGCCAAAAATGTAGTTATTGCTACCGGATTTTATGATATTCCTAATCTTATGAATATCCCAGGAGAAAATCTTCCGAAGGTCAAACATTATTATACCGAACCTTATCCTTATGCAAAACAGAAAATTGTGGTAGTAGGATCAAGTAACTCTGCTGTAGATGCAGCCCTGGAAACTTACAGAAAAGGAGCTGAAGTGACGATGATTATTCGTCATTCTGAGGTTTCAAAAAGTGTAAAATATTGGGTAAAGCCAGATATAGAAAACAGAATTGCTGAAGGAAGTATTAAAGCTCATTTTAATGCAGAAATGATCGAAATTAAAGAAAATTCTGTTGTTTTTAAAGATGAGAAAGGAGAAACTCATGAAATTGACAATGATTTCGTGTTGGCCATGACCGGCTATCTTCCGGATTTCGATTTCCTGAGAAATTCAGGGATTGAGCTTCATGGAGATTGCCTGAATCCTTTTTACCAGCCTGAAACCATGGAAACCAATATTTCTAATCTCTATCTTGCAGGAGTAGTTTGCGGAGGAAAAGACACCCACCTCTGGTTCATTGAAAATTCCAGGGTTCATGCGAATATGATCATCAATTCGATTATTTCAAAATTTTAATCGTAAACGACTAAGATATATTAAAAAGGGTTCGGGCAATTTCTACGAAATTGCCCGAACCCTTTTATTTTAAAATTCATGAATCAAAAACATTATATCATCTCTTCTTCAGCTTTATTTTTATCCTTAAGCATCCATGGAATGATAAAGTAAAAACCAATGGCAATAAATACTGCAAGCAATCCGGTTCCGATCCATAATACATTGAATCCTAACTTTTCTGCAATGAGTGTTCCTATATAAGGTGTAATGATAAATGCTATGGAAAATGATATCCCGTTCAGTCCCATATAAGCGCCTTTATTGTTCTTTCCCGAGCGTAATGCTGTAATGGTAGACATAAATGGAAGTGTCCATATTTCTCCTACACAAAGTAAGGTCATAGACAGCACAAGGGTAATCATACTGTAATCAAACGCAAGCATTGCATAGGAAATACCACATAGGAAAGTCCCGAACAGCATTGTAAAGGCTAAAGTAAAATATTTCTCAGCGACCTGTACCAGTCCCATTTCAAGCAATACAATCAGGAAACCGCTGTATCCCAGAATGTATCCGATATTTTGCTGACTTAAATGTGCTGTATCCTTATAAAATATGGTCAGAGTACTGAACAGCTGGAAGAAACATATGGAAAACAGCATACAGAATACACAGTAAATCAAAAATTTACTATCCCGATAGGGAGAGCTTTCTTTTTTAATAATGATAACTTCTTTTACCTTTTTTGCCTTTTCTTTTGCCAATTTTGCACGGCCTTTAAAGAACCAGATATACATCAATCCCGCCAGCAAAGCAGCCAGTGCATTACTGAAAAACAGAAATTCATAAGAAATAGCCGACAAAATACCACCCAGCGCAGGACCAATTGAAAACCCGAGATTTACAGCCATACGGTTCAGTGAGAAAGCACGGGTAATATTTTCAGGTTTTGCATATTTGGTAATCGCCACCGAGTTCGCAGGACGGAAAGTTTCACTTACAATACTTTGGGCTAAAATAATTCCTGCCAGACCAGCTTCGGTAGTAAAGAGCGGGATCATACAAAATAAAGGAACACTGAGAAGTAAGCTCAGACTCTGTACTCTGTACTCACCTATTTTATCCGTGATCATTCCTCCCAGCCACGATCCAATAACCGAGCCTATTCCAAAAAAACTCAGTACAATTCCGGAATTTTCAATACTGAAATGTAAATGATTAGTCATATAAACTCCCAGAAACGGAAGTACCATAGAACCGGCCCTGTTGATGAGCATTACCAACGCCAGCATCCAACTCTCCTGCGAGAGTCCTTTAAAAGAACTCGTATATACGTTAATTAGTCTCACAATAATATTTGGGGGAATTTGAAAGTGCAAAATTAGATAAAAATAACCCAAAAGCCTTTGTTTACACCTCTTTTTTATCAATAACATTCATAAAAATACCCAATAAACCATATTTCGAAAAAAATGGAAATTTTTATAATATAAAATCCTAATACCTTTATAAAAATCGTAAATTGCAGTAACAACAAGGGTTTTTAAACTAAAAACACTTAAAAACACAATAAAAATTTAACCGATACTGAGAATGGTAACCTACGAAAATTTACATGATACGCTATCCTTTTACAGTATTGACTGCCGGCAATCCTACTATATTTCTTCCGGAAAACCCATTTTTGAATTTCCAAAGACTCCTTTCAGAATGGATTATTATGCGCTGTGCGTCTGTACTGCAGGAGAAATCCATATTGAGATAGATCGTCAGAAATATAAAGTAGATGTTCATAGTTTCCTTATCGCTGCACCATCTACGATTGTAAAATTTGGAAAAACCAGCAATGATTTTACAATGAAACTGCTGTTCTTTGACAAGAATTTTCTGATTAAAAATATCTCCAATCCTTTCATCATTGAAAAAATGAACCTTTTCTCTAAAGGTTCCTACAGCATTATAAAAACCACTGCAAAAAACTCATCGCAGCTGCAAAACCTTCTGGATTATCTTGATAAAAAATCGAAGAAGCAGGGAAAATTTACGGAAGAAATTATCCGCACTATTATTTTCAATCTGTTGTTGGAGGCCGCTGAAATTATAGAACAGGAAAACTCTTCAAATCCGGACAAAAAAGAAGAAGGAAAAAAAGATCTTTATCTGAAATTCAGTAAACTGATCAGAGAAAACATCACCAGGGAACGAATGGTTCAGTTTTATGCGGATCAGCTCCATGTTTCCAATAAATACCTCATCGAAATCATTAAAAAAGCAAGCGGAAAAACACCTCATGAGGTTATTGATGAAGCCTTACTGAAAGAAGCTTATGTCATGCTCGGAAATCCTGATATGACGATTTCTGAAATTGCATTTGAGTTACAGTTTAATTCCGCCTCGGCATTCGGCCGTTTCTTTAAAAAACATACTACGCTTTCTCCGTCAGAATACAGAATGAAAGAAAATATTCAGTCATGAGAATTTGGGGATAATAATTCTGAACTTGGGGATATATATCGCTTTGTGAATAGAGCTACCTTTATACTGTTAATTAAAAACAATACAAAATGAGTACGATCAATTCAAAATTCGACAAAGTTTTAAATGCCTCTGACCAGTTTGGAAACGTAAACCACGAACCGGATTCAAGTAAAGAAGTTCAGATTAACACTCCTGAAAAAACTATGCCTTTCTCCGACCAGATCGGAAACTATCAACGTAATAAAGGAATTCCTTTACAGTCTTACGAAAACAGTAAAATCTATATTGTAGGAAGCGGAATTGCCGGCATGTCTGCCGCTTATTATTTTATCCGTGATGGCCGTGTACCGGGCAAAAATATTATTTTCCTTGACCAGCTGAATGTGGAAGGCGGATCTCTGGATGGAGCCGGTAATGCAAAAGACGGTTACATCATCCGTGGGGGTAGAGAAATGGATATGACTTATGAAAATTTATGGGATATGTTCCAGGATATTCCTGCTCTGGAACTTCCTGCACCCTATAGTGTATTAGATGAATACCGTCTTGTCAATGACAACGACCCGAATTATTCTAAAGCAAGATTGATCCACAATCAGGGACAAATTAAAGATTTCAGTAAATTCGGGCTGGAGAAAAAAGATCAGCTGGCGATTGTAAAATTGCTGTTAAAGAAAAAAGAAGAGCTGGATGATCTTACGATTGAAGATTATTTTTCTCAATCTTTCCTCAACAGTAATTTCTGGTTCTTCTGGCGTTCTATGTTTGCCTTCGAAAACTGGCACAGCTTACTGGAATTGAAACTATACATGCACAGATTCCTTCATGCTATTGACGGAATGAAAGACTTCTCATGCCTTGTATTCCCAAAATACAACCAGTACGATACGTATGTAACTCCATTAAAAAACTTCCTGGTGGAAAAAGGAGTACAGATCCGGTTCAATACATTGGTAAAAGATCTTGATATTCATATTAATACGGAAGGAAAAACTGTAGAAGGAATCATCACTGAACAGAATGGAGAGGAAGTAAGAATACCCATCGGTAAAGATGATTACGTTATCGTAACTACCGGATCTATGACTGAAAGTACATTCTACGGAGACAATAATACCGTTCCTGAAGTTACGATAGACAACAGCAGCGCCGGACAAAGTGCCGGATGGAAACTTTGGAAAAATCTTGCTGCAAAATCTGAAGTGTTCGGGAAACCTGAAAAATTCTGTAGCCATATTGAAAAATCTTCATGGGAATCTGCTACATTAACCTGTCGTCCTTCTGCTTTTACAGAAAAACTGAAAGAACTGTGTGTAAATGATCCTTATTCAGGAAGAACAGCTACCGGAGGGATTATTACCATTACAGACTCCAATTGGGTAATGAGTTTTACCTGCAACAGACAGCCCCATTTCCCTACTCAGCCAGATGATATCCTTGTAGTATGGGTATACGCTTTATTGATGGATAAAGAAGGTAATTATATTAAAAAACCAATGCCTCAGTGTACCGGAAACGAGATCTTAGCTGAGCTTTGCTACCATCTTGGAATGGCTGATCAGCTGGACAACGTTATAGAAAACACCATTGTTCGTACTGCATTTATGCCTTATATTACTTCTATGTTTATGCCAAGAGCACAGGGAGACCGTCCGAGAGTAGTTCCTGAAGGATGTACCAACTTAGGTCTTGTAGGACAGTTTGTAGAAACCAATAATGATGTTGTATTCACTATGGAAAGTTCTGTGAGAACTGCAAGAATTGCTGTTTACAACCTTCTTAATCTCAACAAACAGGTTCCGGACATTAATCCGTTACAGTATGACATCCGACATTTATTAAAAGCTACCCAGGCTTTGAATGACTATAAACCTTTCTTAGGAGAAGGAATTTTAAGAAAAATATTAAAAGGAACTTATTTTGAACACATCCTTGTAAACCGTCCGGAAGAAAAAGAAGAACACGAATCTTTCTTAACCAGATTTCAGGAATGGGTAAAAGGAGTAAAAGATTGAAAATATTAGCTTACAAAACAATAGTTTTAAAGTAGTATATACTTTATTCTTAACGCAAAGGTTTATAAAAAACTTATTCTTATTCTAAGAGAGCAAAGGCAGATAAATCTGCTCTGCAAAGCAATACGCTTCATCAAATCAACTTGTTGATTCTCTTCTTTGCTTCCTATAATAAATCATTATTATTCTAAGCCTTTGCGTCAAAGACAAAGTAGCATTTTTTTTAAAAGTATCATCTACTTTAAAAACATTTTTAATTAAAAATAAATCTCATGGATTTTAAAAATATAACGATAGCAGGAAGTGGTGTATTGGGATATCAGATCGCCTTCCAGACTGCCTATCACGGTTTCAACGTTACCGTATATGATATCAATGATGAAGTATTGGAAAAAGCCAAAGGTAAATTCACCGCTTTAAGTGAAGCTTACCAGCAGGATTTAGCAGCAACAAAGGAACAACTTGATGCCACATTTAAAAATATCAATTATTCATCAGACCTTGCTGAAGCCGTGAAAGATGCCGATCTTCTGATAGAAGCAGTTCCTGAAGATCCAGCCATCAAAACGGAATTCTACCATAAGCTGGCACAGGTAGCACCTGAAAAAACAGTATTTGCAACGAACTCCTCTACACTACTTCCAAGTCAGTTTGCTGAAGATACGGGAAGACCGGAGAAATTTGTAGCCCTTCATTTTGCTAATGAAATCTGGAAACACAATACCGGAGAAGTGATGCGTCACCCGGAAACTTCACAGGAAGTATTTGATTCTGTCATCCAATTTGCAAAAGATATTGGAATGGTCGCCTTACCTATCCAGAAGGAACAACCTGGATATATTGTCAATTCATTACTAGTTCCTTTGCTTGGCGCAGCAGTCAACCTTTGGGTTGATGAAGTATCAGATATAGAAACAATTGATAAGACATGGATGGTAGCTACAGGAGCACATGCAGGGCCTTTTGGTATTCTGGATGTGGTAGGAATTACAACCGCCTACAATATCAACAAAATGGAAGCTGAGGAAACTCAGGATCCGTTGAAAATAAAAGCTGTAGAAAAATTAAAAGAAGACTATATTGATAAAGGAAAACTAGGAGTATTGACAGGGGAAGGATTTTATAAATATCCTAATCCTGCATATCGCGACAAAGACTTTCTGAAATAGAATCTTATACTTCAGATTTTAAACTATTAAATAAAAGCGGGACTTGTATGTAGTCTTGCTTTTTTGTTTATTAAATGCCTTAGGATTAATTCTGGCTTATAAAGCTGTTTGTTAGAAAACGCAAAGACGCAATGTTATTTCTTTCTGAAACGTTCTTAAGACGCAAGGATTTTATCTCCGATAAAATTAAACATTGTTAATTTCTTAAGCTAAGAATATTCATAGATTAATGATTGCATTTGCCGGAAATCTTCGATTTCCTTGCGCCTTAAAATACTCATAAAGTATAAACTTCTTAGCGCCTTTGCGTATTCCAACAAAAAAGCAGAACTCCAAATGAAGTCCTGCTTTTGTTTATTATATATTCTCTTAAATTATTAAGGTTTAAAAGAATCTTTCAATGTTACTGTACGGTTAAATACCAAAGTATCTTCTGTAGAATCCTGATCTTTTGTAAAGTATCCGATTCTCTGGAATTGCAATGGCTCTCCAACAGCTACTTCTTTCAGGTTCGGTTCAGCAAATCCTTTTACAGTAGTCACTGATTCAGGATTGATGAAGTTTAAGAAATCTACATCTTTTTCTGCATCAGGCTGCTCCACTGTAAACAGTTGGTTGTAGGTTCTTACTTCTACAGGAATAGCATGTTTTGCAGATACCCAATGTAAAGTTCCTTTTACTTTTCTTAAACTTTCCTCTGTTCCGCTTCCAGACTTACTCTTCTCATCATAAGTAGCATAGATGGTAGTGATTTCACCATTTTCGTCCTTCTCTACTCTTTCAGCTTTAATGATGTAAGCAGATTTCAAACGAACTTCTCCACCTAATTTAAGTCTGAAAAACTTATTGTTAGCTTCTTCTTTAAAGTCTTCACGTTCTATATAGATTTCTCTTGAGAATGGTATTTCTCTTGTTCCTGCATTTTCCTGTTCAGGATTATTTTCAGTTTCTAACCATTCTTCTTTATCTTCCGGATAGTTTTCGATCACCAATTTTACAGGATCTACTACTGCCATTACACGCTTGGCAACTTTATTCAAGTCTTCACGTACGCAGAAATCCAGCAACTGAATTTCGATAAGGTTTTCTCTTTTCGCTACCCCAACTTTTTCAATAAAATTTCTGATAGAAGTAGGAGTAAATCCTTTTCTTCTCATCCCTGAGATAGTAGGCATTCTAGGATCGTCCCATCCCGTTACTACTCCTTCAGCTACCAATCTTTGTAACTTTCTTTTGGAAGTAATCATATAGGAAACATTCATCCTTGCAAATTCTCTCTGCTTGTTTTTAACTCTTCCTTCTTCGTAAACCTGATCTAAATACCAGTTATAAAGAGGTCTGTGGTTTTCGAACTCCAAAGAACAAAGCGAGTGCGAAATTTGTTCAATATAATCGGATTCACCATGAGCCCAGTCGTACATTGGATAAATTTTCCAAGCTGTACCGGTTCTCTGGTGAGGCTTATTCAAAATTCTGTACATCACAGGGTCACGCATATTCATGTTAGGTGAAACCATGTCAATTTTTGCACGAAGAGACATTGAACCACTTTCAAATTCTCCGTTTTTCATCCTTTCGAATAAATCTAAAGATTCTTCAACAGGACGGTTTCTGTATGGAGATTCAATTCCCGGTTCTGCAGGATTTTTTCTCTGTTCAGTAATTACTTCAGAAGGCTGCTCATCTACGTAAGCTTTTCCTTCTTTAATTAACTGAACCGCCCAATCGTAAAGCTGCTGGAAGTAATCGGATGCATACAAAACTTTATCCCATTTGAAACCTAACCATTCAACGTCTTTCATGATAGAATCTACGAATTCCTGTTCTTCTTTCTCAGGGTTCGTATCGTCGAAACGAAGGTTTACGGGAGCATTGTATTTTTCGCCCAGACCAAAGTTGATGCAGATGGCTTTTGTATGCCCTACATGCAGATAACCATTAGGTTCAGGCGGAAAACGGAAACGAATCTGATCTCTTTTCAGACCGTTTGCCAAATCATCTTCTATAATTTGCTCAATAAAATTGAGTGATTTTTTTTCTTCTTCCATTAAAGTAGCTTTTATTTTTTTGCAAAAAAAGTTTCACAAAGTTACGGAAAAATAAGCTTTTGTAAAAGTGATAATTTAAAAGCCTTATGTATTGTATTTCAATATTTTTCACTAATTTCGGGATGCTAATACCATTTTAACCAATTAACCGTCATGGCCGTTTATATCTTAAGCAACCGGAAAATTATCCGGCACAAAGGCGAAAGAGTAGACTCTTTTTCCAATGAAGAATACTCGATTCCTAATTTCAGGATCGCCAAGTGCGATTTTGACAATTATAAGGAACCTACCGCACAGGTCAAAAAGAAGAAAGATTATACCAACAGAAACATTCTGAATTACAAGCTTTTTTCCGAACCTGAAAAACAAGGGTATGAAGAAGTCCTAGAGGTTCTGTTAAATGAAAAGGGAATTAAAAAATCCTCTCTTACAGCCAATAATCTTGGCGGAACCCAAAGAATGTTTTATGAATTGTACAAAAATATGTCTTCTACCAAAGACAGAAGTGATGTACTGATATTCATCCATGGTTATTTGTATGATTTTGATGATGAATTAAAGGCCATACTTGATCTAAAAAAAATATTCATTGATAATCCGGCATCTCCTGTAGAACATATCTTATTTGTCAGTTGGCCCGCTTCCGGCAGTATGATCCCTTTGAGTTATTTTGATGATAAGGCTTCCAGCATCAACTCCGGAACTTCTCTGGTGAGATTGTTTTATTTCTATACTCAGTTTTTAAAAGATATTTTTTCTAACCGGGATCTTGCTCCCTGCAATCAAAGAATACATCTTATGGCTCACTCTATGGGAAACAGAGTGCTTCAAAGTATGTTATACAGCCTTAAGAGAGAGAATATACTGCGTGTTATTGACCAGGTTCTCCTGTTGAATGCAGATGTGAGTTATAAAGTGTTTGAAGATTCTGAGGATTCATTCAATAAACTGCCATTATTAGCCAACCGGATTTCTATTTACTTAAACAGACAGGATATTATTCTGGGGGCTTCTCAGTTTACCAAAAATATTCTTACCCCAAGACTTGGTAAAAATGGACCAAGTGATATTGCTCATTACAAAGATATTGTGTCTATTATCGACTGTACATTTGTAAAAGATGATCTTCTCAACAGTCTTAAATATGAAGTAGGAAATCATTGGGGGTACCTTTCAAGCTCGCAGGTACAGAAAGATATCTTTCAAAATTTAAACGGAATTGACAGAAATCTTATCACCAACAGATCAAAGGATAACGAAAATATTTTCACAATTATTTCTTAACAAATAATTAAAATAATTCTTAAAAAATAAACTCTGTGTTAAAATTAGCCTCAATTTACAGTATGGCACAGAGATTGCTAATTCAAACGTTAGGGAATTACAATTTTTTATTATGGGACAGATTAAAAAAAGGTTTTCTGATATATTAAACTATATCAAGAAAGCCATCTTCGTAAAAGATGTGATTTAACTGAGTAAAAACCTCTAAATCAACAAAATATTCGATACAGAACTACTACATCCTCATAAAGACCGGATTAAAAATAACCCTCATCTATTCTGCATAGGAAGGGATTGCTAAATTGAAAAACCGGAACTACCTTTTTAGATTTCAAACAATACAAACTTTTTAGTAAAATTGTTAAATATTACTAAATAATTCCCCATGTGTTGTATAATTAAAAAAAGTTATCGACATTTACTTACCAATCAAATAAAATCAATAACATGAAAAATCTAAAGAAAATCAAAAGAGGAGAATTAAAATCCATCAAAGGAGGAAGACCACCTCTTGGATGCAACAGCTGGAATCCGGTTGCTATGTGCTGCAGATCATGGGCACCTGACTATTGTGGCCAAACTACTTGTCCAGATTCACCTCCACCATTATGCTAATTAATTTTTAACAATTATATTTTGAACCACAGCAGCTCATTTCTGAGTTCTAAATCGGATTCAAAATTATTGACAAATAAAGATCCAGTGCCTAAACCTTGAGGCATTGGATTTTTTTTGGTAAATGTATACTGAGCAATGGCGTTCAAACCGATATTACTTTCCAAAGCTGAAGTAATCCACCAGCCTATATTCTGATTTTCTGCCAGAGAAATCCATTCATCTGAACCTGAAAACCCTCCCACTAAAGCAGGTTTAAGAATAATATACTGAGGATTTATCGTTTCTAAAAGCTGTTTCTTTTTTTCAGGATCAATAATTCCGATCAGTTCTTCATCCAATGCAATGGGAGTAAGTGTTTTTGCACATAGTTCAGCCATATCATTCCAATTTCCGGCTTTAATAGGCTGTTCAATAGAGTGAATATGAAGATCAGCAAGCTGCTGTAACACAATGACTGCTTCCTCTTTACTGAATCCTCCGTTAGCATCCACACGAAGTTCCAGCTGATCTTTGGAGAATTTTTCTCTTAATTTCTGGAGAATAACATGCTCAGATTTCCAATCGACACCAATTTTTAATTTGATACAATGGAAACCTTTTTCCAGTTTCTCCTGAATCTGTTCTTCCATATACCCAGCATCGCCCATCCATATCAGTCCGTTGATGGTAATCGCAGATTTTCCTTCGGTAAATTCACCAGGAAAATAAAGACTGTCTCCATATTTCAGATTCTGAACTGCCTGCTCATATCCAAACCAGATAGAAGGAAATTCTTTCAGTTCTTCCTTCAAAAATTCCGCATCCTGATTGATATTTTCACAAAGCCATTTCAGTTTTTCTTCATAATCGGGTCTGTCATCAAAACTCAGTCCTCTGAAAATAGCACATTCTCCCACTCCTTTTCTTCCTTCTTCGGTAATCGTCAGAATAAAGGTTTCTTTATCAAGCAAAACGCCGCGAGATGTTCCACTCGGGCGTTTAAATTGTAATAAATATTGTAAGTATGTTGCTTCCATTTATTTCACGCTGTCGATACGCATAAATTCTTCAGCCTTTTCTACCATTTCAATACTTCCGCAGAAGAAAGGAATTCTTTGGTGAAGTTCTGTAGGCTCTATTTCAAGAATTCTTCTGAATCCGTCAGTTGCTTTTGCTCCTGCCTGCTCTGCAAGGAACGCCATTGGATTACATTCGTATAAAAGTCTTAATTTACCATTCGGAGCTTGTGAATAAGAAGGATAAATATAGATACCTCCTTTCAGCATATTTCTATGGAAGTCTGCTACCAAAGAACCGATATATCTTGAAGTATATGGACGGTCACCTTCTTCCATCTGGCAGTATTTAAGGTAATTCTTTACGCCCTGAGGAAATTTGATATAGTTTCCTTCGTTGATAGAATAAATCTTTCCAGTTTTTGGGAAAGTCATGTTAGGATGTGAAAGATAATATGTTCCCAAAGATGGATCCAATGTAAATCCGTTTACTCCATTACCTGTTGTATAAACAATCATGGTAGATGAACCGTAAATAACATATCCCGCAGCAATCTGGTTGATCCCTTTTTGTAAAAAGTCTTCCAACTGTACAGGAGTTCCCGGTTCTGTAACTCTTCTGTAGATAGAGAAGATAGTTCCCACAGAAACATTTACATCAATATTGGAAGATCCGTCCAAAGGATCAATTAATACTACATATTTACTTAAATGTCCGTTTTCACCACATTTAATATCAATAAAGTCATCATTTTCCTCAGAAGCAATACCACAAACAACCTCTCTTTGAGACAAAGCCGTAATAAAAATTTCGTTAGCAATCACATCTAGTTTCTGCTGCTCTTCTCCCTGAACGTTTTGGTTTCCTGCAGCTCCTGTAATATCTACAATTCCGGCTTTATTTACTTCTCTGTTTACCACTTTCGAAGCCAATCTTATTGCACTTAGAAGACGAGAAAATTCACCTGTAGAATACTGAAAATCGTCCTGTTTATCTATAAGAAATTCTCCTAAAGTCTGTAATGGTTGATTTGACATATTTTTCTTTTTACGTTTTGCCCAAATTTCGGAAAATTTATCGCATTAAGAAAATTTAATTAAAAAAGAGATTAATCACTGTATTTCAACACAATACAAACAAAACACAAGATAATCCCAAGCCTTTACTGGAAATTATGTCTCCGATTTTGTTGAATCAGGAACACAAAAAATACAAATTATTTCATTATTTGTTGATTTTAAGGAAATCTTAATTCTATCTCCTCGCTAGGCTATTTCATATCTCGTTGTAAATTTATAATTTTGACGTCCGTAAAAAACTCATGTAATTTTTTATCTAACAATTTTATTTTTAACAATTTAATGAAAATTTTCAAGTTTGGTGGAGCATCGGTAAAAGATGCTGACAGTGTAAAAAACGTGTCCATGGTTCTAAAAAGCCAGGGATTTGCCAAATGTTTGCTGGTAATTTCAGCAATGGGCAAGACGACAAATGAGTTGGAAAAAGTTGTAGAACTTTATTTCAAAAAAGATAACTATCAAGCTGAGATTGAAAAGATAAAACGAAAACACATGGAAATTGCGGAAGGACTTTTTCCTGAAAATCATGCGGTTTTTGCTGAAATCAATCTCTTTTTTGATGATATTGATTCTTTTTTAAGAAGAAATAAATCTCCTAATTACAACTTCGTATACGATCAGGTGGTAAGCTGTGGAGAAATGATTTCTACTAAAATCGTGAGTGAGTATCTGAATGAGATCCAATTTACAAATCAGTGGCTGGATGCCAGAGATTATGTAAAAACGGATAATTCTTACAGAGAAGGTACGGTAGACTGGACAAGAACAGAAGAATTTATTTCTCATCTTAATCCTGAAATATGCTACGTAACTCAGGGATTCATCGGTTCTGACGACAATAATTTTACGGTAACGTTAGGAAGAGAGGGTTCTGACTATTCTGCTGCTATTTTTGCATATTGCTTAAATGCTGAAGCAATGACGATCTGGAAAGATGTACCTGGAGTAATGACCGGAGATCCAAGAAAGTTCAGTGATGTAACTCTTCTTTCCAACATTTCTTATGAGGAAGCTATTGAAATGGCTTATTATGGAGCAAGTGTCATTCACCCAAAAACATTACAGCCACTTCAACAAAAAAATATTCCTTTTTATGTAAAATCTTTTGTAGATCCTACTAAAGAAGGAACAAAAGTAGGTGCTTCTGACAAAAACCAACAGGAAGAATCTTACATTCTGAAAGAAAACCAGGATCTTTTGAAAATCTCAACCAGAGACTTCTCTTTTATTGCAGAAGATCATATGAGCCTGATTTTTGGATATTTATCTAAATACAAGATCAAAGTTTCCCTGATGCAGAATTCTGCAATCTCTTTGGCACTGTGCCTTGAGGATAAATTTAATCATATTGATGAGCTCAACGAAGAGCTTCAAAAAATTTTTAAAACCGAAGCAATTAAAAATGTATCTTTATTCACAGTAAGAAATGCGAAGAAGGATCACATTGATAAATTTTACCATGAAAAAAATGTATTATTGGAACAAATCTCCAAGAATACTCTTCAAATGGTAACACAATAATATTAATTGCGACTAAACACACATGAGTTTAATTTCGAAAAACGATCTGATCAAAGCTTCCGGCTTAAGTAAACTTGGGTTCCTCAAGAACCCGGTAGCATCTGCTGTGATGAGCATTGCTAAAATAAACGAAGTAAATAAATTATACGATAAATTAAAAGACAAGGAAGGCAAAGACTTTTTCGACTCATTTGTGAGAGAAAGAAACCTAAGCTATGTAGCTTTTGAAGAGGATCTGGCAAAGATTCCGAAAACTGGACCATTTGTTTTGGTTTCCAATCACCCGCTGGGTGCTATTGACGGGATTCTGATGTGCAAGGTCTTATCAGAGGTTCGTCCGGATTTTAAGGTAATGGGAAATTTCCTTTTGGAGAAGATCAAACCTATGGAACCATACGTAATCGCTGTAAATCCTTTTGAAAACAGAAAAGACGCTTACAGCAGCTCTTCGGGAATGCGTGAAACCCTCAAGCATTTACAAAATGGAGGCTGTGTAGGTATTTTCCCGGCAGGAGAAGTTTCCAACAAGAACAATCCTTACGGAGAAATTTTAGATAAGGAATGGGAAAAAACGGCACTTAAGCTTATCAGAATGGCTAAAGTGCCGGTAGTTCCTATGTATTTCCATGCTAAGAACAGCAGACTTTTTTATCAGGTGGCTAAGCTTCACCCGAATTTGCAGACTCTGATGCTTCCTGCAGAAATGATGAATGACAGGGAAAAACCTATCAGAATCAGAATTGGACGCCCAATTACCGTAAAGGCAATGGACGAGATGGAAACGATTGAGGAATTGGGAGAGTTTTTAAAACGTAAGGTTTATATGATGAAATCTTACTATGAAAAGAGAAAATCCCTTGCCCAAAGCATCAATCTTCAGAACTTATCTGTTAAGTTCCCTTTATTAAAAGAAGAGAATATTGTTCAGAACATCATTGATGAAACCCCTCTGGAAGATATTATTAAAGATGTCGATAAATTGAGAGGAACTGATAAAATGCTTTTCAGTAACGGAAATTACGAAATCTACTTTACGACTTACGAGGAAATTCCTTCTATTATGAGGGAAATCGGACGTCAGAGAGAACTTACTTTCCGTGCGGTAGGTGAAGGAAGTAATCTTCCTTTTGACCTTGATGAGTATGATAAACATTACCATCATCTGTTCCTTTGGGACAATGGTGAGAAAAAGCTGGCTGGTGCTTACAGAATGGCATTGGGTAGAGAGGTAATGAAGAAATATGGTATCAAAGGCTTCTATACAAGCTCTTTATTTGAGTTTGAACAGGACATCCATCCTTTCTTCAAAAAGGTAATTGAAATGGGTCGTGCTTACATCTGTCAGGAATATCAGCAGAAACCACTTCCACTCTTCCTTTTATGGAGAGGAATTGTGCATGTATGTCTGAGAAATCCTGATCATAAATTCCTTATGGGTGGGGTGAGTATCTCGAATAAATTCTCAGAGTTCTCGAAATCATTGATGATTGAATTTATGCGTTCAAATTATTTTGATTCCGCAGTAGCTCAGTATATCACTCCAAGGAATGAATACAAAGTAAAGCTTCGCGACAGGGATAAAAACATTTTCTTTGAGGAAATGGAGTCTGATCTTAATAAACTGGACAAGATTATTGATGACCTTGAGCCTGAATTGAGACTTCCTGTATTGATCAAAAAATACATCAAACAAAATGCTAAAGTAATTGCTTTTAACGTGGATCCAAACTTTAATGATGCGATCGATGGATTGATGTATATCAGAATCAGTGATCTTCCGGAAAACACGATCAAACCGGTATTGGAAGAGATGAGCGAGCAGATCAGAAAGGAGCAGGAAAATAATCCGACTGATAATCAGTAAGTTTTTAATTTTATTCAAAAAAAGTACGATGAATACTTGCTTTGTATACTAAAACTTACTACTTTTGCATCACTTTAAAACAACGAAGTAAGTCAAACAAAAATATAATGGTTTCTTAGCTCAGTTGGTAGAGCAATGGATTGAAAATCCATGTGTCCCTGGTTCGATTCCTGGAGAAACCACTTTAAAACCTCTAATTCAGTTTAGAGGTTTTTTTGTTTTTTACATTCAGCTCCTTTCTCTCATTCTTACTTCAGACATATTGCTAAACGGATATAAAAGCACAATACATTTTTCCATATTTGATTTAAAACAAAAAATTAATCAAAAGTTTGGGAATTAATTTTTTATTTGACAGGTAAGACTTAATTTAGTAGAACAAACCTAATTACAAATAAACTATGGAAGTAAAATTATTAGCCAATACCTTTTGGGGTATTGCTGCTCTGCTCATTTTTCAATCATGTGCAGAAAACACTATGGCAACAGAGGATACTGTTACAAAACAAAAAAACACCTCAGCTGTAAATAAAACTTCATCCTTCACCGTGCCAATTGCCGGAAATTCTTTTTTAACAGTAAAGCCTTCGGGAGCCAGTGAAGTTATTACTTCCACTAACCTGGGTAACTGGACCAACTCCAATAGTGTTATAAGTACTTATTTCAGGGTGAGTAATACCGGAACATTAAACATTGGATTAAAAGCTTCTGTTCCTTCAGGTACAAGTGTTGTAAAGGTAACAGTAGGCAACACCTCCAAAAATGTTACTTTAACCGGATCTACTTCTAAGGATTACACCGTGGGAGATTTTACTATTTCTTCTCCGGGTTATGTAAAAGTTGATCTTCAGGGAGTCTCTAAAACCGGAGGATATTTTGCTGATGTAACAGGTGTTACTTTCAGGGGAGCAGCTTCTACAGGAACCAATATTTACAGCAATGATCCATCTTATTATTACTGGGCACGCAGAGGGCCTTCCTGCCACCTGAATTATATGATTCCTACTACGAGTAATGTCAGCTACTATTACAACGAAGTAACAGTCCCTGTGGGAGAAGATAAAATTGGCTCTTATTTTATGGCCAATGGCTTTAGTGCGGGCTATTTTGGAATGCAGGTTAATTCTGCTACGGAAAGAAGGATTTTATTCTCAGTATGGAGCCCATTTGAGACGGATGATCCGAATAATATTCCTCCTGATCACAAAATCATTCTGAACAGAGCCGGAACCGGAGTAACAATCGGAGAATTCGGCAATGAAGGCTCGGGCGGGCAAAGCTACTACAAATACAACTGGAGCGCAGGACAAACCTATAAATTTTTATTAAAAGGTGAACCTGATGGAACCGGAAAAACAGATTTTACAGCCTGGTTTTTATCTCCGGATTCTACGACATGGAAGCTGATAGCCAGCTGGAAACGGCCTCAAACCAGTACTTATCTTAAAAGCTTCTATAGTTTTGTTGAAAATTTCAATCCCGAAAATGGATATCAGGGCAGAAAAGCAGAATTCAAAAATCAATGGGTAAAAACTTCAGACGGCAATTGGTTTGCCATTTCCGGAGCAAAGTTCAGTGTGGATAACACTTATAATGCCCAACAAAGAATAGATGCCATAGGAGGCACCAATGGTAACGCTTTCTTTTTGCAAAATGGAGGGTTCTTTAATACAGTCGTTGCTCCCGGCACACAGTTTTCTGTTAGTGCACCTACATCAGCTCCAAATATTAATTTTTCTACACTTCCTTAGAATGATCATTTAAAAATAACAAGCCAGCTACTTTAAATAATAGCTGGCTTTTTAAATTCTAAAGGATTAGAAACTTTTATAAAAAGCACACTCATTTCTGACTGTGCTTGATATATTATTTTTTAGGATGTTGTTTTCGCCAATCTGTAATATTCATCGGTTGATTATCCGGGCCACATGTTCCATTGTATTCACATTCTTCAACAAAATATTCATCATAGTCTGCATTATCCCACCATTCTTTAAATTTTGGAAGGTTAAAATAATTATTTTTCTGTAAAATATTTACTTCCTCCTTATCTAAAAAGAAGCGTAACCTCCCCATCAATTTAGAGTTGTCTCCGTATCCTGAAACAAATCTTTTGTCATACTTATATTGTTCACCAAAATAAACAATATTTGCAAGTATTTTCACCTTATCCTCCTTCGAAACACCAGTTTCTTTGTTATTAAAATCAGCAAAATATTCAAGATAATTTTTTATATTATCCAAGATAAATCTATTTTCTGACGGATCAGTAGGAAGATATAATTTTTGTAAAATTTTAAAAGTATTAGCATGTATTTTTACTGTTTCATCACATTGCTTTACCCAAAACAATTTCCCATAATCAGACGGGTCTTTTTTATCAAATTTTGTTCTTTCAATAACCCACTTCAATAAATCAATATCCTGAGTGTAGCCAAAAGTTTTTACTAAAGCCTCCATAAAATAGGAATCATTAAGGGTAAGCCATTTGTATTGAGCCTTATTATCATTAAACAAATAGAGGTTACGTGCAACTAATGTTTGTATATTCTTCTTTCTCTGCTCCTTCAGATTGGACATATCTTTCCATAAATATTTCTTAACTTCATTTCCGTTGGCATCTTTATAGTTTTTTGAAGCCGAATTTTCTTCCTGAGCTGCTTCACTATATGTTTTTTGATAATCAATAATCAAGGGAAGTGGATAAAGATCAGTAATGAAGTTCTGATTTTTAACTACAAATACCCCATTATTCTCTGCGTTATTTGGAAAAAAATTCAACTCCTTATCACACTTATCAATTAAATTGATATACAGAAATTTACTGGTTGAGTTCTTATCAATAATCCGGTTAAAAATCTGTTTTATTTTATTACTAAACTCTTCATTGCTGATAGCTTTATAACCATTATCTAAAAGTAATTGATTCAATATTGGAGTTGCTACTTCCAAATCTTTATCGGAATACTGGTATGGATTATCAAAAGAAGGTTTTCCATATTCTAACTGTTTTTTTAGCATAGTATTAACATCTTGATTAAATTGCAGACCTGCAGAACTTTCTGTAATAGTTGCCACATTCTTTTTATTTTCAGCCTTTTTATCCTGACATGATACTAAAGCAGAAGAAATAAAAAGCAGGCTCATTAAAATTCTATGTTTCATTTTCTTTTTATATTTTAAAGTTCAGATCCTTTTGCACCAGGATTTCCTTTATATTCCGGTAAATTATAATCTGCGTCTGTAATTTCGTAATTTGTAGGGACTACATAGGCATAATAATCAGAAATCTCATATGCTACACAATACAATTTCTGCGATTGATTACCCCCTAAAATAACGACTTTATTTCCTTTTTTTCCAGCAACAAAACCTACATGCCCTCCTCCGGTTCTTGTTTTCACAGCAATTGCTCCATAAACAGGTTTTTTCAGGTCTTTTCCTTCTGCCCATGTTGCCCATTTTAATGCTCTCACAGCATCATATCCTTTATCAGTAGTAACTCCTTCGTAACCGTAATGTTTCATAATCCAGTTGACAAAAGCCGCACACCATGCAATAGTTGTTTCATTTTCTGTACCATTTTTCATTGCATTTTCATAAGGAGTTCCATCAAAAAACTTCTGAATTTCTTTATTGGTTCCGGTTTCTACTAGATTCCTTGCTTCTTCTTTCCAAACCAGTTCCATCCATGGCGCTCTTCCTTCAAGATTTGGCATTGCCACAGCTTCTCCATCGCAGACTTTTTTATCGTATTTAAACCATGCTTTAAGATTGGAAAGACCTTGTTTTCTATGTTCCCATCCATTAGGATTTACTTCTAATTTATGAGTCAAGGTATAGCCGTTTAATACTTTACAAATTAAAAAATAATAACGTTCTTCCTCATCCTCCATTAATAATGCAGTTTCATTTAATGTTTTCCCAAGCGCTTTACTAAAATATTCTCTTTTAAACTTCATTGCATCCTTTTCTGCTTGCGAATAGTCTTTATTAGGATTTTCCTTCCAATTTGGTATTTTTTTATAAACTGACCAAAACCAACCACCACTGTCTACCGCTAAATAAAGCTTAGTAGCCACCAATTCAGGATATGTAACAATATCTTCAGGAACTTTTTCATCATAATCTTTATATGCAACAGGATCACTCCCATCCCCAGTAAGCTGCTGTATTCCACGACCTTTATACTTGTAGCCACTAGAGGCATGAGAACTTGATTCTTCTCCTGCTGTTCTAAAAAAACTGGTTTCAGAATAAACATTTGCTAAAAATGCTATTTTTTGAATGCATTTATTAATATCATATTTTCTAAACATAGCATTCAACTCCATTGTTAAATCTGCAAAACTTTCACGATCCATGTCTGTAGATTCCCATATTTCTTCTTTACCACGCATATGTTTTACCAAACTTTTGATTTCACTTTCAGTAAAATCACGATTACAATAACATGTTTTCTGTTTTCTCACCTCCGCCATTTCCACAACCACAGGCATCACATCATTCTCAATAGCCTCCGGTGTCTCTTTCTGAGATACTTTGAGACAACCACTCTCGTAGAAAATAAATTGCTTACGCAACTCCAACATCTCTTGCTGAGTAAATGCTGTTCCATCTTTTTTATACGCTTTAATTCCCAGTTTTTCCATATCCTCCGTTCTGACAAGATCAGCAGGAAGCGTACTATTGATTGTCAACTGGCTTTTTTCTATTTTCCAGACTTTCTTTTTGGGATCGGCGGGATCCTGAACCTGACGGGAAACCTGAGCAATGTAGTAATCAAAGTTTTTCGGTGGATTTTTCCATTCTTCTTTTGCTGTAAAGGAAACTTCCAAAAGACCGTCTTTACCTGTTTTTTCCTCGTTATAACTTTGCTTACTTTCGTGGGTATAGGTGATATGATCTTTTTCGTTTAAGCCTTCTTTGGGAATCTCCTTCAAAACATCAATCTTCAGAACTTCTTCAGTCATATTAACGGTATGTACCCAAAGTTTATGGGTTTTGCCATAGAAAGTCTGCATACGCTGAATATCTTTACCATCCTCAGTAGAGAACATAATGGAAACAATTTTCTGCTCGGAAGTGATGACCAGTTCTTCATTGGAATCTAAAACTTCCAGATAAGTTGTAGCACTGTCTACCACCACAGGTTTCGTTCCCTGAATGGTAATATTACCTGGAAGCACAATATCTCCAGATGAGCTTGCCTGAAGCTCTACCGTAAATACGATTCGGTATGACGGATTGGGATTTTCTGTTGTTTTTGGTATAGCCGCCAGCAATTTTTTCTTATAATCATCATTGGTGGTAATAAGGAAAGAAGCTTTGCCTTCATTGTTCAACGTAACTGTTTTCTCCTCCAGCATGTATTTGTCTTTCTCTTTATAGAAATCATCACCTTCACCTTTTACCCAGATTTTTACTTTTAAAGCCTGATTCTGAAGTCCATCAATCTCAATAAATCCATACGTTTCTTCTCCAAATCCGGTTTCAGTACGTTTCACACCAGTTCCATAGGCCCAAAGTGCTCTTTTTACAGCAGGTTCAGAAACTTTTACTTTCGCTTCTATTTTCTTTCCATCAGTATAATCTCCTGTTAAATAAGCCGAAATAGTATATTCTCCGAGATCATTGAATGTAATGGTTCCGTCTCCGTTATTGGTCACTTTATCCGGAACTTCTATTTTGATGGCTTCATTGCCTGCCAGCGTAGCAATTCTTGCCGTTGCTGTATATTTTATTTTTGTTCCTTTCGGAATATTGGCAGCCGGAAGGGTAAATTTATCTATGACATTTTGAATCACCTCAAAATTAAAACAGTCTGATCCGGAAAATCCGGGCTGTTTTCCAGTTCCTAACGGATTAGCATAGGCTTCAAGTATATATTTTCCAAAATATTGATTACTGGCCAGTTTTGCATCATTATAAAGCAATTCAGCTACTTTTTTATTAATTGTTCCTGTTTTGAAAGAAGGTGAATTTTCAAATAAAGCAACTCTTCCTACTCCTTCTTTTTTAAGATACCAATATACAGAAGTCCCTGAAGGCATATAATTAACATTAAACTTCGAAGCCTGCACTTTGATAGTATCACTGAATCTCACCAAACCAGGTTCTCCTTTGACTCCCATTACTCCCAGACTGTTTTCGATTTTAATTTCTACAGACTGCGGCTTGGGGTCGGTAGGATCTGTAAAGGCTTCAACTGTATATTTACCTGCATTTTTAAAAGTGAGAATAACACGATCACCTGCACCTGTAACGGAAACAAGATGTGAAGAAGAAGCTCCGGAAGAACTGTTATACAGTACTGCTGTTCCTTGTTTTACAGTCCAGTGAACAGTATTTACCGGCATAAAGAATCCTCTGTTTAATATTTTTGCCTGATCTGTTGTACTGTTGAGCTTACGTTCAATGGATAGCGGCAGAGGAATATTAATTAAAGTTGAAGAACCCGGACTGACAATTTTCTTTACAAAATCCTGTACGACTTCCACATTGAGAGAGCATTTGGCATCACCTGCTTTTTTACCATAAGCTTCCAGTCTGTACTTCCCTTCTGTAAGTCCGTCGAATATTTTACTCATGGATTGACTGAAATTGCTTCCCAATCCGATAAATGTTTTTATTTTATCTTTTGTTCCTTCTCCTTTAAAAAGTGCCCAGATAATTTTCTTCTCATCGCCTTTGAACAGAGCTTTCAGATCAAGATTATCTCCGCCAAAAGGATTCATAATAGGAAGAAGCGGGCCATTCATTCCTTTGATATAATAGTAAGTACCATTAAGTTTATCCGTTGGTATCGGTCTTATCATTGAAATTGATGATACTGCTATACTTGCCTCAGAAGCGGAAGATGAAGGCCATTGCGGGGAAGTATTGGCTACGGAAAACTCATCGGCTTCTTTCACATCGATCTGTGAAACATTGTTGGCCTGCCCGGTGGTTGCAAAAGCGATAGTTCCCGGAACACCATATCCCGGACAGTTTCCAGTAGAAGCATCCAACAGGATTTTCATACTCTTGTTGAATTCTACATTTTCGTAATAGTCTTTATATTTGATATTACACTTGCCTTTGCATGGATAGGTTTTCCCATCTGATCCTTTACAGTTTCCGAATCCGTTTCCCCCTCCGAAACTGTCTGCTTTATCATCAAGATAGGTAGCTACAGGTTTATTCTGTGCAAAATATTTGTTTTTGCCCAGCTTTTTTTTCTGGCTTTTTACTTCCATGGGAACGGCTGTCCCATTGGAGTTGTTGGTTACAGAACTGCTGCAGTACGCAGTGGCTCCTTCTATAATGATGTATCCTTTATCCGCCATGTCATTTGTTCATAAAGTTTAAGTCATTGTGATCGTTTCCCGGTATACTGTTTTTTCTCCATCTGACAATATAAAGTCAGCTTTCTTTTTGGAATACTGTTTTTTGTGAGAATTATATTCCATTTCTATATGCAATCTTATGTGATACTGCCCTGCCTGATACAGGTATTTTGTATCTAATTCTTTTTTTATTGTTTCCGGAATTTTAATTTCAGAAGCAAAGAAAGCCTCAAAGCCATATTCCCTTTGCTCTGCACTGATAATTCCGTGGCATTCTACATCTCCGATTCCTTTGATATTCCATACCATGGATTCTTCATTTTTTCCTCCGTTGTCTACATAATAAGGAGCAAACAAAAGAAGATTCCAAAAGGGTTCTTTGAGCTTATTTTTATAAAAACCGGCTTCATCTTCAAGCGCTGATAAGTATTGACTTCTGAAAACCTCTACATTTTGATACTTTTCCTGAAGGTTTGATGTTTTGAGTTTCCAGTTTTCTATATTTTTCTGATGATCTGCAGCGCCTAGAAAGTTCCCTTTTTCATCTACCTGTATTTCCAAAGGATAAGAGCTTTTTTCCAGCACATACAGGATTTCCATGAATTTATTTTCTGATGGAAAAGGGGAATCTTCTACTTTTTCTATCAGCCAGCTTTTGGTGAGATCTTCATTTACCTTTTCCTGAAGGGTAATGTTAAAAGATGAATAAAATCCTTTTGTTTCTCCAAACTGTATTTCAAGAGCATTTTCCACCTGATAATGATGGATTCCTGATGTATATTTCTGAAAAGGCTTTACTCTTGTTTCTACCATATGGGATTATTATTTAGAAAAAATACACGACACTATTTATCACAGTTTTTATTTGCCACCGTCTCTTCCGGCAGATTGTAGAGGTATATTTTCTCTATTGTTCCTTTTCCACATTTGCTTACCACATAATTGGCTATAAAATCCTGCTGATAATGTGACATTTCTTCTCCTAACAGCTCTCCGGCACTTTCTTTATTGGTTATAAAATATGAAGTATTATCCGTTTTTCTGTAAAAAACAAAGTTGAGTGAGGAGGTTTCCGGCTTTGTAAGAACTTTATTGCTTTTCAATCTGTTTTCTACATACTTTATAATTTCTTTTTTCAGAACATTTTCAGTAGGTTCCGGATTGTCTACAAGAATATAGTATGAAATCTTGACCGCATTTTTATAATAAGCATTGGTAAAAGTCATATGCTCAAGAGGAATAAAGTCATTATGTTTCTTGTCACAGCTCAAGGCTATTAAAAGAAAGCATACTATCGTGATCATTTTTATAGATTGCAAATACTTCATTTTTTTGTAATCCCTATTAGGTTTAATCGTTAATCATTTAATATTCTCCCGGCCTTCTTCTGCCCATATTACGAAGATGATCTTCTCTGCTTTTTTCATCTTTATATTAATATCATTTTTGCTTTCTTTTAAAAATTAGAATACTTATAACTGATAAAAAAACATTATCAAAACAGAATATATCACTGTTGATAAAAATTCTTTATCATATTTAGCAATATCAGGAATACCATCTCCATACAATTCATCATTTTTATAAAAGGAATGAATAATATACGCTCTTGCTAAAAATAGAAGCTCAAGAAACACTATAATTCCGATGGCTATCTTAGATCTTTTATCAATTATCATTCTATTTCTTTTCAGCTATTTCATCTGGAATATTAGTTATTTCATAAGATGTTTCTAAATCATTATATATCTTTTTTGAGTCAGATAGAAGCTTAACATCTATTTCATCATATTGTTTTTTAAAAATTGGATAATGAAGATCTGAAGTAAATTTATTAATGGTTTTATTTTTATCACTTATAATATAAAACCTTAAACTTGCATAATAGGGTTGATCATAGCCAACATTGACTGTTATATCCTGATTATAATCTCCAAAATAAATGTTTTCATTTTCCAAACTGATTAATATCTTATTTCCTTTCAGATCAATACCATCTGAATGGTTTATTTTAAAGGTTATTTTCTTGCTAAGTTGATGTACATTTTTATTAAATAATTGGGGAATTTCTCCTACAAAATTTTTAAATGCAATTGTATCACTAGTGATAGAGTCATTTTCTAAACTATAATTTTCTCTATATCCACCCAGATCCTTACTTTTATTACAGCTTATTAAGATTAGAGTTGTAAAAATTAATGTGAGAAGAGTTTTTATTTTCATAATATTATTTTGGTAAAAATTTTTCATAAGTTGCTGGGACACCTACCGGCCAGGTACCTGCTTTTACATCCAAATATGCTCCATCCGGGTTCCAGATTGCTTTATCTAATTTTATTTCTTTTTTCCTGTATTTATTGTAAGTATCCATATCATTTGGATCCGACTGATATGTATCTTTTAAATCTGTTTTAAAATTTTCCCAAGTTGAACCTCCCTCATCATGATCAGAAGCATAAGTATCCCTATGATTCTGTGTTCCCCATGCATCTTCATATAGTGATCTCCTCATATAGCCATAGACTGTTATTTTACCATGATTAGCCATTTTTTGTGCCAAGCTTTTATCTTTAAAAGCATTTGTAGTTGTCTCCGAACTTGTTCCGATACCAGTTCTGCATGCATAAGAATAAAATACAGATGTGTTTCCATCTAAAAAAACAGCTGGATTAACTTTTGAAAAGCTCTTGGCATCAAGTTCCTGCTTCTCAGCGCCTTTACCTTCGTACCCAAATGCTATTACTCCTTCATTTGTTGTATTTCTTACATAACCATGTGAATATGCAAAAATTTCCTTAACTCTTCTTTTATTATCAAAAGCTGTACTATCCCTATTTCCAGAATTAATAATATTAACAACATCATCTATTGTAGTAACTCTTATCACTGTTAAGCTCTTATTATGCTTAATTAAATCATTTGTTATTGTTGACAACTGATTTTCGGAATATCCATCAGTAAATAAGGCTACCTTAACAAAAGGGTAATTAGGATATTTAGTACGAACTTTTCTGACTGCTTCCCCGGGAAACATTAGCTTATTTGCAATATTTGTCGAGTGCTGCTCAGTACCTATAATTATTACTACCTCTTCTTTTATTAAATATACTTCTGCTTTTACATTCGGGCTATATTCTTTAAAAAAGGCATACACTCTCAATTTAGCAATATTTCTATCCTTCGGTACAGCATAAGAAATCTTCTCTTCACCCGTTACCTGTGGTGCATTAGCTATATTGGTATCATCATATTGTATCGCCCATTTAAGACTCTTCAATTCTGATTTTGTTGGCGTTCTGTTGTATTGAATGGCTTTAAAAAAATAACTTTTCCCTTTTTCTATAATTTTAATCTCTTTTGTACATGCAAAATCTTCATAGCATTTTACAGCCTTTACCTGTAATGGCTTTGTTTGCTCTTTCTCCTGATATTCATCAAATTTCTTTCCTCCTTTTTTCCCATAAAAGGTGTTTTCCTGAGGAGATTTAAAATCCAGAGTTCCTTTGGAAGCATCTTTCATAATATGCTCTGCTTCCTTGTAAGATCTACCAAAGACATTTCGTACGATATTTCCGCCTTCGCCTGCCATATTACTGCATTTTTACCTGTTTACCACTATTGATAAGCACTTCCTTGGCACTTTCTACATTAATGGCATCTTTTGTACTGATGTAAGAACCTGCTTCCATATTCTCTGTAATATTTTTAGCAGTAGATTTTCTGCCAGCCTCTGCGGTTTCAATAATATTGCTTGCTATCAGATTATAATCATCATTAGCCGTTTCAGTGATATCTTCTCCAGCCATAATATTTATATTCCTCTGGGCAGAAGCAATAATGTTTTTCCCGGCATTGATCTGCACATTTTCTCCGGCTGTGAAGGTGATATTTTTGGGCGCATTCACCACAATATTCCCCTTTCCGTCCATGAGATAAGTATTTCCACTAGGATCTTCAATAAAGATGCTTCCTTCCTGATCGTTAAAAATCACTTTATTACCACTTCTTGTCTGAATAGATTTAAGGTGATTATTAATACTTCCTCCCAATGCAACCTGTCCGTGGAACATTCCTCCCATAGCAAAGGGAAAATCGGGATGATGGTATTCAAAACCGACCATTACCTGATCTCCTACTTCCGGCACAGCTACAAAACCTCTGTTTTGAGTGATCATATCTGTACCTCCTGCATCAGGGCTCATCATTCTGATAAAATGGGTGGTATCCGGATTTTTCTGCCAGTCGAATCTTACCTGTATTCTTCCCTGGTTAAGGGGATCTGTATTGGAAATAACAGTGGCAACCTGTGGCTCGGCCTTGGGTTGTATAAAATCCGGTTTTGGCATAAAACCTGTTCCTTCAGCAATCGCTTCAAAACTACCGTTATAATATCCTCTGGCGTTGACTTCATGAGTCACCTCCGTAATAGTAAGTTTTGTAAAATAAGAAGTCTGGCTGGTGTCAGGCTTTCGCATTTCCATATCAGCAAGGCAACCTGGATACAGAAAAGGAACCGTAGTATTTCCTGCCACTGTAAATACTTCCACAGCAGCACTTCCGGCAGCACTTTTCTGAGAATCGCTTACATCCACAAACATATTGGCATTGATAGGTACGGGAGACAGAGAAGGTGTTTTAAAGATGGTATTGTTAAGCTCATAAGCTTTTGAAGGGATTTCTCCCAGATGCCTGATATTATTTTCTGAGCCCTCCATTTTAGTATGACTGCTGCTGTTATATCCAAAAAACTGAGGATTGGTATGAACAGCATTCAGTTCTACCTGAACATCTGTAGCATTGCTTCCATAAACAAGCTTGATCGGTTTTTCCGAAGGTGGAAGTTTTCCGAAATGAAGTACTTCCCCATCATAGTAAAACTGTTCTCCGTAGGCTTCGGCTGTTCTTGCAAGATAGTTATAATGGGTCTCGTTATATTGTGAGCTATAATTGATATAGCTTTTATTCTGTGTATCTACTCTGAAATCAAATTTTTCTGTTCCCAGAGCTTCTTTAAGTATTTTGTTGGCAATAATTCCTGTATTAACGGTCTGATCACCTCCAAAACTTTGAGTATGGGGAGCAGCATCCATCAAAATGGTAGGGCTTTGGCCTCTCAGGACAATATTTCCCAGACTCATTTTTTCCTGGCTGAATGCGGCTTTGGTGATTACTCCTACAAAAGTTCTTTCCGGGCTTTCACTTTCATAATCTTTATATTTGAAAACAATGGTAATTCTTTTTCCCAAAAACTGACGGGCTTGTTCCAGTGTGTGGTTTTGAGCTTCCCCAAGAGAATCATGGGCCAGAATAAGTTCAAAATTGTGATGGCGTCTCGCACTTTGCTGTAGGCGGAAATGCTTGAAGTGTTTGATTATTTTGCCTTCAATCACAATATCCAGTTTTACCACACGGTTGATTCCGGGAATATGATTCTCAGAAATCTTATCGGAATTCGAGGCATTTTTATTCATAGTGATTAGGTGTTTTTTTCAGAACTTTATTTGGAATAAACAGTCGTTCTATAAGGTTAAAAAAGGCAGAACAGCTTCCCTTGAAACGGATGTACTATTCTGCCTGATATTTAAATTCTGAATATGCTTAAGAAGGCCATGCTCCGAAGTAAGAAGAATTCCCCAGATCTATCTGTTCTGCACTTACCACAAAACTGATATACATACTGTTGTCATCTACAGCATCGAAATCTACCTCATGCTGGATTACATAACCATTGTTCCACTTCAATGTTGTTAATGTTCCTTCTTCGTGAGATTTGTTGAAAGTAATCTCTCCTACAGTAGGCTTATACTTTCCGTTCAGTAAACTTTCCAGGATGTCTGATTTATCAGTAGCTTCCACTGTAATTTTGATAAGCGCGTTGGAAGGATCTGATGCTACACGCCCTGATACGTCTGTAGCTCTTGATACGCTATAGTTAAGTTTTAATAGCTTTTGTCCTTCTCCGTTGTTGAATTTTAAAATTCCTCTTGAATTTCTTTCTGCCATGATTGTAAATTTTAATGGTTAATGTATTGTGATTGTTTGCTTTCTATATCACCAAATATAGATGTATTTGCAAAAAACAAATAGCGTTTATTATTAAATTTAAAAAAATGTAGTAATAGTACGACTAACACTTGTTAGGTGAATTATGTGTTATAAATCAAGTGTTTGCTGTTTTTCATAACTAAAAACAGGATTATTTTATGGTCTGTTTAAAATTGTTTGAAGGGGCAACAATTTAACTCCAAAGTAATCCTGTAGAAAAATCTTCCGCTCCATCCTTTGTAAGTACAACATTTTTTGAGAAAAAATCTAGATATCAGAGCTGAAAATCTTTTAATAAGGCTCGTTGAACATTATATTCAAAAAAAAAACAGAAAAAAAATAAATACACCAAAATACTGACGAACAATAGATTAAAACTACAATCCAGCTATACCAGCATATTTATTCAAAAAAATTAATCAAAAAACTTGCGTGGTATTATAAAATATTATACTTTTGCATCACTTTAAAACAACGAAGTAATAAACGAAAACATAAATGGTTTCTTAGCTCAGTTGGTAGAGCAATGGATTGAAAATCCATGTGTCCCTGGTTCGATTCCTGGAGAAACCACTTCAAAACCTCTAATTTATTTTAGAGGTTTTTTTGTTTTTTAATATAACTTCTTTTCAGCAATCTCTAAACTTGGGATTTATCAACTGTTAAATCTGATTTGATGTTAATGAATTGAGAATTTGTAAATAGTTGAATGCTTATATACATTATTAGGCGTCAGTATTGGTGATGGAAAATGGGATTGGTTAATTGCATCGGGAAAATTCTGTGTTTCCAAACAAAACGCCTCTCTTTCCTGGTATAGGTGATCTTCTTTTCCTTTTATATTTTTTATCCAATTAGCAGTATATAACTGCAAACCCGGCATAGTGGTAAATATTTCCATTTTTCTCCCTGACAGCGGTTCTATAACAGTAGCTACTAAATCTAAACGATGCATAGGGTGTCTTAAAACAAAATTATGATCATATCCTTTTCCAATCGTAAGCTGATCATGATCCGTATCAATTCTGTCTCCAATACCTGTTATGAAAGTAAAATCAAACGGAGTATTTTTTACAGTTAAAATTTCACCTGTCGGTTCAAGGTTTTTTGTAAGAGGAGTGTAAAAATCAGCCTCAATCTGCAATTGATGGTTATTTATTGTTCCACTTCCCTCTCCCGCCAAGTTAAAATAAGAATGGTTTACCAGATTGAGTATAGTTTCCTGGTCTGTTGTCCCTGAATAATCTAACCGTAATTCATTATTTTCACTAATGGAATAAGTTACCGTTACAGATTCTGTACCAGGATAACCCTCTTCCCCGTCAGGAGAAGTGTATTGAAAAAATGATGTAGTATCGGTGTAGTAGATGTTTTATATTGTTTTGATTAATAATTTTCACATTTGAGATTTATTAATCACAAAAAGATCGAAATGTAAAAAATTACTTATTCAGCCAGCTTAAACATTCGGCGATTTGCATTTTACTGATAAAAATCTCAGTATTTACTTCCGGTTCCGGTGAGAGCCTAAGTTCTACTTTCTGGCTGGAATGTTTGATAATTTCTGAAACTGCGTCTTTATTAATGATAAACTTGCGGTTTATTTTAAAGAAAATTTCAGGATTCAGCTTTTGAATAATATCTTTAATGGTATCATCATAAATATAGGTCTGATGATCTTTAGTAGTGAGGAAAAGGTATTTCCCGGAGGCAAAAAAATAAGCGGCGTTATGTTCATCTATTGATTTGAGTTTATTCCCCTCTCTTACCATAAAACGTTTCATGACCTCATCGCCTGCCTGTCGAAGGGATGAAATAGACTTAAGAACCGGTTCAGGGTCGAAATTATTTCTTATGGAAATAAATTTTTGTAAAGCTTTATGCAAATCTTCTTCCTCAAAAGGCTTCAGAAGATAATCAATGGTGAAATGTCTGAAAACCCTCATCGCGTATTCATCAAATGCAGTAATGAAAATAATCGGGGTAAAAAGCTCTATCTGTTCAAAAATTTCCAGGCTCATTCCATCTCCAAGATGAATATCCATAAAAATAAGATCTGCCGAATCTTTCTCAAAGAAATCAATTGCCTGTTTTTTGGAACGAAGAATAACAGTCTCTGTAACAGGGACAATGTTCTGTGTATCTAAAAGATTTTTCAGATAATTCACAGCCAGCAGCTCATCTTCTATAATGGCAATTTTCATAACGATGCAAAAGTACAAAAAAACCGCTGAAACAATTAAGTTCAAGCGGCTTCCTCTGTATTGAATTTGATATGAAGTTCTATAAATTAGGGTTATTCTTCTTCGCACTCATTGGATATTCAATGGTATATCGCGGATCATTCTGCTGAAGAATATACTCTTTACCACTAATCGTGTGGCTTATTTTTTTCTGATTTGCTCTTCTTAAGTCGAACCATCTTTGACCTTCCAAAGCAAATTCTCTGAATCTCTCATCCAGAATAAAGGTCATAAATGCTGCAGAATCCATTGAGTTTACTGCATTTTGTACTGAAGTATATCCATCCGGAGTATATCTGTTTTTTAATACTTTCAGAAGTGTTTCTTTAGCTTCTGCCAGTTTATTCAACTTTAATAATGCTTCAGATTTTATAAAGTACTGTTCAGCTGTTCTGAAAGATACTTTAAATTCTAAGCTTCCTCCTTTGGTGACTTTATACTTACTACCATTTTTTTCAAAATACATGCCAAACCTTTTATCTGTAGTAGAATTGTATGAAGAAATCAATTCCGGAGATGCAAAAGATAAGTTCTTTATAGAGTTATCCCATGTATTATCCAAAGCCATGATAGACTCCGGAGAAGCATAATGGTTGGGTGGTGTGTTGACAGTATTTAAATTGCTCAAATCTCCTTTTACTGCCAATACCTGATCTGCATAGTTTAAAGCTTTATTCCAGTCTCCTTCATATAGCGCAGCTCTTGCCTCAAATGCCAGCAATGCTGTTTTTGAGAATCTATAATTGACTCCCAGTGCCTGCTTCTGCTCCACCATCAGATCCTCAGCCTTTTTAAGGTCTGCGTGAACCTGTGCATATACTTCCTGTACAGAAGATGGCTTCAATACCTGCTCAAGATCAATTTCAAGATTGATAGGAACTCCTCTGTCTGTAGAAGCCGTAGCACTGTTGTATGGCTTTCCGTATAAATTCACCATATCAAAATACAGGTAAGCACGAAGGGCATACGCTTCTGCTAAAATCTGGTTCTTTTCCGGAGAATCCTGCATGGTTTTGCTTCCTTCATTGATAATCTGATTCAGATAAAAGTTCACGGAATAAAAGCTTACCCATGGGAATTCCGTAGATGCCTGATCATTGTTTGCGTCTTTCCACATCGCAATTTCACGATAGGAAATAAAATCTGCTGAATTATCATCAATATTCACCTCATCAGTACGAAGTGCCACCAGTGATTTGTGAACAGGATATTTTGAATATGCAGATGTAAGTACTTTTCTGTAGTCTTCAGCAGTGGTAGGAATCACTTTTCCTTCAGGCTGAATATCTAAAAACCTGTCGCATCCGATACTGATAAAGCTGATTGCTGCAAGTGCTATGATTGCTGTAATTTTTCTCATTTTTCTCAAGTTTTAAAAAGAAACATTAAATCCTACGGTTACCGACTTGGTGATAGGCTGTGCATAAATATTACCATACGTTTCCGGATCGAAATATCCTTTATATCCGTTACTGAATACAAACAGGTTACGTCCTTCAACACTCAGTCTCAAACTTGTGATTCCCATCGGGTTTGTAAATTCTTTAGGAAGTGTATACCCCAAACGGATACTGCTGATTCTGATATAGCTGATCTCTTTCGCCCATACATCCAGTAAACTGTATGCATTGGAACGGTTTCCGGTAAACCATTTATTCGCCATCCATCCGTCCGGATTAGCGTCCATATCAGGACTTGTAATTCCCGGAAGCGAACCTCCGGCTTCATAAATATCTCTTGTGTAATTTCTTCCTCTGTCCAGCTCCATACCGCGGTAAGAAGGTGTTCTCATTACCGTCTGCTTCAGGTTGAATGTTGCAGAGATGGTAAGGTCAAAATTACTTACTTTAAATGTGTTGATAATACCTCCGGTAAATTTAGGATCTCTGTCTCCCACATAGGTAAACAGGCTTCTCAGCTCCGCGTTTGAAAGTTTGGTATCTACAAGCTGTCCTGGCAGGAAATCTGCATATACATCATATAGCTTAAAGAATTCTGCTGCTGAAATCTTCTGATCTCCTTTCCAGAATAATGGGTTCCCCTGTTCATCCATTCCTGCGGTTTTCAAAGCAAAAACAGCATTTACAGGTAGCCCTTCTCTGGAAGGAAGCAATGCATTATCACGTGGCTGCTCGCTCAATACTCTACTCTTGTTGTGAGCAAAGTTGATGGTAGTGGTCCATTTGAAATTATCATGATTGATGTTTCTGGTAGATATGGCCAATTCAAACCCTTTATTGGTAAGGCTTCCCCAGTTCATCATCGTATATTCGAATCCTGTTTCAAGAGGAGTTTCTTTCATACTGATCATATCTGTACCTTTTCTGCTGTAGACATCAGCGGTAAGGCTGATACGGTTATTGAACAATCCTAAATCAAGCCCTAAGTTGGTATTGGTTGTTTTTTCCCATCTCAGTTTATCATTTGGAGGGCTGAGAACATTGATAATAGGTTCTTTTCCTCCCGGAAGAATTGTGGCATCATTATATTCACCGATGAAGAACGGTGAGGTGTTTCTGTCGATATTTCCCTGAAGACCATAAGAAGCTCTCAGTCTCAGGTTAGATACCGCAGAAATATTCTTCATAAAGTCTTCTTTCGTTACCAGCCAAGATCCTGAAACAGCCCATATCGGAAGGTATTTATATTTCTTATTCACCCCGAAAAGGTTGGTTCCGTCATATCTCACACTTCCGAAGAATGTATATTTCTGATCGTAAGTATAAGAAGCTGTCGCAAACATAGACGCATAAGCATTCTCTATAGGAGCTGCTTCACGGTAGGTTTCATATCTTTTGTCCGCTGCAAAACTTGAATTCGGGAAAACGATTGCTGTGGCTCTTCTTGTTGCAGGATCGTATCCGAAAGCTCTCGTGATAGTCGTGTTATCTTCTGTTTTACGGATTTCTGTACCTGCCATCAAATCAATTTCATGCTTATTGATCTTTGTGCTGTACGCTGCCTGCAATTTCCAGTTGTATTGGAAGAAATCATTATCCCAGTTTTGTTTTACCGCACCAGCCGGTAGAAAGTAATTGTATTTACCATCTTTATAGTAACGGGTATTTTCTCTCATTTTTCTGGTGAAGTAGGTATTCTCTGCTGCAAATTTCTCTGTTTTATTAGCATCATACTGAAGGCCTAACTGAGAGGTAAATCTTAAACTTTTTGAAGCTTTATATTCTAAATCTAAAATCGCTTTCAGAGAGTTATTTTTCAGTGAATAGTTGGTATTCTCTCTTTCTTCCAGGAAGTTGAAAGGAATATAACGGTCTTCAAAACCATCCATATCTTTATCATAGTTGTAACTTCCGTCTGCATTAAAAGGTCTCAGATATGGATTGGCATTTCTTGAATAGTTAACCGGGTTTATTGAAGCATCAGCATCCGTTACAAAAGAGGTACGTTCACTTTGCGTTCCGAAAATAGAGATTCCTGCATTTAACTTATCGCTTAATTTGTAGTTGTTTTTTAAAGTCAGGTTATAACGCTTAAAACCTGTCCCGATAGTTGTTCCTTCTTCATCATAGTATCCCAGAGAGAAATAGTAATCTGCGCGGTCACTTCCTCCGGAAACACTTAATCCGTATTGTTTGTTGATGGCATTTCTGTATAACAGTTTGCCCCAGTCTGTATTGTTATTTCTTAAACCGTTAATCTGTTGGCGAGTCAATGAATTCAACGCATCAAAACCTCCGTTTCTGAAAGCATCAAGCTGGCTGTTCTGAGTCAGAATTCTCATTACTTCTCCTTTATCTGCACGGTACGTAAGATCTGCACGCTTGGCAAGCATCAATTCCAGATCTACTTTTTCAGAGGCATTTAAAAGGTTTAATTTATCAAAGTCAGGACGTGATGTCACAAAAGTATCTGCTGAGAAATTCAGTTTCAGACTTCCTTTCTTTCCTTTTTTAGTGGTGATAGAGATAACTCCATTGGCTGCTCTTGCACCATAAATAGCTGTTGCTGCAGCATCTTTAAGAATGGTAATATCTTCAATATCGTTAGGGTTCAAACCTGCGATAGAGAAGTTCTGAAGCTGGTCAATATTGTCTTTATCCGTAAAGTTCGGAACATCATTTCCTTCTAACGGAAGACCGTCAATTACCCATAGCGGATCCTGAGGACCGGAAAGAGAAGCTGTACCTCTGATTCTGATCTTCGCCGGACTTCCCGGAGCTCCCGTTTCAGGAGTTACTGCCACACCGGCAATCTGCCCTGCCAGCATCTGATCTACACTGGCAACACCAGCCTGGCTGATGTTGTCCATTTTCACTGTAGAAACCGCTGAGGTCTGTTTACGCTTTTCAATTTTCTGATATCCGGTGATGATGACTTCCTGGATTTTATTTTTATCTGAAACCTCAGAAGTCAGTCTGATGGTATAGTTAGTCTGCCCTTCATTAAGCTGAATGACTCTGGATTCATAACCTGGATAACTTACCAATACGGTTTTTGTATCGGCTGGGATTTCCAATATAAATTTTCCGTCCTTATCTGTCACTGTACCTACTGATACACTTTCGATAATTCCTTCTAATTCTGTTTTTGTAGAGACCGACTGTGTCTCGATTTTTATAGATGCACCGGTAATAATGTGAGACGAATTTGCATCTTCAATTTTCCCGGTGATGGTTTTCTTTTGCTGGGCCATTGCTATATTAGCAGCCAAAAGAGGTAAAAGTATTAGAGTTTTTTTCATTGCCGTTTATTTGTTTAAAGCCTCTTGTATACGAATGATTAAATCTGTGTAATGTGCTCTGGAAGCATCATCACCTCTGTACCTTGTTCTGTTCAGTAAGTCCAGAACTTTCTGAAGTTCTGCTCTCTTGTAAGTCGTCACTTCAGATACTCTTTTCATGGATGAATAATTGATATTCCTCAAACCGTGATCCTCTTCATGGAAATTACAGATGGTCGGCATATTCAAAGTATCATCTACTTTCAATCCTTTTACCGCTGTTTTCTCAAATAATTTGTTCACCGAAACGATCAGGGCATCCACATAATTTTTCTGTGTCATTTTCTCAAGCATCGTAAGGCTTCCTTTTTTATTGAAAATGGCAGTTCTTACCTGATCAAATAAATTCTCAACCGTATAGATTTCTTCTTTAGAGCCGGACATCTCATGTTTCAGCTCATTTTCAAGTAACCTCAACAGCCTGTCATCCATAAACAAGGAGTAGATATTCGCATACTGCATTCCTCTTGCCAGGGTATAAGGCGTCTGCTCGAATGGTCCCATTGGTGAATCTTTAACCGGATATGTTTTTTCTGTAATCGGATTAAAGAATAACCACTCCGGAAGATTAATCGCATTTTTAACAAGATAATCAACCGCTCTTCTCTGAATTTCTGCAGGTACAGCTTCGTAAGCTTTCTTTTTGTTACCAAAAACAGTATTGTTAAGGTAAATTCCTCCTACATTCGCCATCACATGACCTGTATACAAATCCCACTGTCCGATCACTCCCAGATACAGTTTTCCGGCATCTGTGTATTCTTTACCATCTTCATACGTCCATTTCAAGAGGTTGTTAATCACCACTTTCAGGTTTTTGATTCCATATTCGCTGGCTTTCATCGCATCATCACCTAAATCTTCAGACTGCGAACGCGGATCAATGGTTTCCAGATAGCTCTGCTGCTCTCCATAGAAATACATCGGGTCATCCTCGTGTTTTTCAATTAGGTTTTTCAGCGCTTTTTTCTCTACGAATTCATCCGGATACCAACGGTAACCCCACTCTATGGCATATTTATCATAAAGACCAATTTTCGGAGTGATTGCTGTAACGCCATCTTCCGGCTGAGCTACGTAATTGTAACGTGCATAATCCATAATGGAAGGTGCCGTACCGCCCATTTTGTCTGTAAATTCTTTGGAACGAAGCGACTCTACCGGGAATGCAAAAGATGCTCCCATATTGTGCTTCAGTCCGAAAGTGTGTCCTACTTCATGAGATGAAACAAAACGGATGGCTTCACCCATATGTTCATCACTGAATTTATTTCCTCTTGCTTTTGGATCAATAGGCCCTGTCTGAATTCTCATCCAGTCATGAAGAGAAGTCATTACATTATGCCACCAGATGATATCTGCCTCAATAATTTCCCCGCTTCTCGGATCTACTACTGATGGTCCCATTGCATTTGACTTTGGCGAAGCGGCGTAAGTAATTACAGAATATCTTACATCATCAATATCAAAATCTTCATCTTTCTCATCCGGCATTTTCGCAACCACTGCATTTTTGAATCCTGCCTGCTCAAACGCCGCCTGCCAGTCATGTACTCCGGCAATGATTTTCTCACGCCATTGTTTTGGAGTTGCCGGATCGATATAATAAACGATCGGTTTCTTAGGCTCTACCAGCTCTCCTCTTAAATATTTTTCTTTATCTTCATCTTTAGGTTCAAGATTCCATTTGGTAATGAAAAATTTTTCATCCATTTTTTGCTGGTTGTCATTGAACGACCAGTGTTTTTCGGAGAAAAATCCTACTCTTGAATCCGCAACTCTTGGTTTCATCGGTATTTTAGAAAGCAGAACCAGATTGGTTGTAACACCTAAAGTTACCGGAAGATCTACGCCCCCTTCATTGACAGAAGTAGACAATTGAGATTTCACCACAAGGTTCTTAGGAAATGTTTTCACTCCTTCTATATAAGAAAGACTTGATTTCACAGATCCTCCTAATCCTACATTGGCCAAAACATCATTAAAGCTCTTTTGATTTCCATCAAAAACTTTGTTCACTTTAATGGCTACTGCTGTAGAATCATTGTTTTGCGCCTCAATATCAAAAACCTCAATGACAGATTCTGAAAAGTTATCCTTCACCGATTTTGTAATGGCATCATTTTTTGGAGATGACACTTTAGGCACCACCGTTTTTACCCATACTTTTTTAGCTACAGGATCACGGTGAAAAGAGATGACTTTATTTTCATAATTCATTCCTTTGTTTAAACCTGCTTCATTAACCTGCATAGGTACCTGAGAAAGTTTGTTTACCACCAAAAACTGACGTCCCATCAAACTGTCAGGAATTTCAAAATAAATATCCGTCTTTACCTGAATGGTATTAAAGAGTCCTTTTTTATAGGTTCCTTTTTTGATCAGGTCTTCAATTTTTTTGGTTTTCTTTGAGGAAGAGGTCTCTGTCTTATCCGTTTTTTCTTTGTTGACCTTTACCGTATCTTTATCTTTTTTCTGTGCGAGTGCCATTGGTGAGGCCATAGCAAGACCGAGATACAGTGCGAGCCTGTAATTCTTCATTAAAATAGTCCGATTCATTCCAAATAGTAAATATCTTAGTTTCAGTAAGCAAAGCTATAAGTATCGTGAATCATATATATAATATTAGGGAGTGAATGGTGCTAATTCGGGAGTGAATGGATTTTATTTTTACTCCATTAAAGGCAAAAAACATACGAAATATTCACCATCTACAGAAATATTAAGAAGATTATTCTTAAAATATCCATAAATTTGGTTCAAATAATCAATTCCGAATTTCTCTCCCTGCACTGTTTCTGCTTTAGGCTGCCATGTATTCTTTACCGTGATCCCATCCTTGTCAACGGTAATGATGATTTCCAGAGGCTGATCTATGGTTGCAATATTGTGTTTGGTCGCATTTTCCGTGACAATCTGAAGAGATAAATAGGGAATTCTTTTTTCCAGACTTTCCGGAGCATTAATAATCAATTCAAACTTCAATTCTTCATCAAACCTGCTTTTCAAAAGTTCCATGTATTGCTGTATAAATTTGATTTCCTGCGAAATCGGAACAATATTATCTTTCGGAGGCACTATAAGATACCTGTAAATTTTAGAGAGATTCATGGTAAACTTCTGAGCATTTTCTTTATTAATCCCGATCAGCATATAAAGGGAATTCAGAGAATTGAAAAGGAAGTGCGGATTGATATTATTTTTAAGCTGCTGAAGCTGATTGATTACTTCGGCTTTATGCATCTTTTCGTTCTCTATCAACAATAAATTCTTCTCAGACTGGATTTTCTCTTTCTCCTGATAGGCCAGGCTGGTTGCTCTTTGAAACAATATAAAGACCGTTACAATAAGAAACAATGCTGCCAGAAAAATATAAACGGTATAGGTTTTTATCTTGCTGATATTTTCATCAATAATAAAATTCACGTGATTCACTACCGTGTATCCTTCAAAATTATCCGTTTTCAATGGTTTTATGAAGCGGGTTACTTCCACTCCCAGATATTCTGAGACCGCTGTTCCTTTAGTATATCCTGCTTCAGTTTTGCTCGTGAGGGTATCATTAGCTTTAATATCCGTAAAGTCAAAAATATTCTTTCCGATGTATTTTTTTTCAGGATGGGTAATACAGATTCCTTCTTTTGTAAAAACATAGGCGTAAGTATTGGAGCTTTTATCTACGTTAATAAAATATTGATGAAGATCATCCAGACTCACGGTAGAACCATAATACAATTTGTTTTTATCAGGCAGCATCAAAGAATCATAGCTTACCCAGTACATGCTGTCCTTTTTGGTAAGCAAAAGGTCTTTGAAATGTCCCGGACCATTGTTTTTTATCACAATAGAATTGTCTTTATGATCTGTATTCTTGAAAATATCAGATAAGGGATTATTGCTCTCAGACTTTCCTGAATTAATGTTTTCATAATAATACCAGCTGTAAGGGAGCAGATTTCTTTTTTTGTTTAAATCATTTAAAACCAAAGAATAATCTTTATAATTCTTCAGACCGTCTTTCTGGATCAGGGCACGAAGCAGATATTGATAATCTTCAATATTTCTGAATTCATGTTCTATAGACTCATATTTTCGGAAGAATGTTTTCTTTGCAAAATCATCGGTATTTTTCCGGCTGTCTTCAGTGATCAGAAGACTTAGAACAGCAAATGCTGCCACAGCAATCAGGCAGGCAGACAAAGCAGTAATATAAATGGACTTTTTGGATAAAGCGTGCTTAAAATTAATAATCAAATTCTCTAAATTGTAAGTTCCTCAACATATAAATTATTCGTTTGCAAAGATATAACAAAGATTCCAGGACTGTAAAGTGAATTATTTTTATCTTTTAAACCGCCAGTGGGCCGCTTATTTTTTTAACAAAAACATGTCTTTTAAGCTATTTATTTCAAAAATATAAAAAAACTACCAAAATGATGGTAGTTTCAATGTATTCGGATTCTAATTTTTCTTCCTATAGCTTTCTTAATAATTCTTCGGTATTAAGGATGGTGGCAAATTCTTCACTCAGATTGGCTAACGCCATGAGATGAACCAGTTCTGCTTCATATTTTTCTCCATGTATCCCTACTCTGTCAAAAGCCGCCGTAGCATCAGAAATCACATAGGTTTCATATCCAAAATTTCCTGCCATTCTTGCTGTAGTGGAAACACAATGATTGGTCGTAATTCCCAGAATCACCACAGTATCTGTTTTCTGAAGATCTAATTTTTCTTTCAGATCTGTCCCTATGAAAGCGCTGTTTACATTTTTTGTAATAATACATTCATCATTTTGGGGTAAAACATGATCATTAAATCCAAATCCAGGATCAGATTCATGCAGTTTCGATGTAAGATTGGTTGAGCTGTGCCTGATGTGAAACACCGGCAAACTCAGGTTCCGCCATGTTTCCAGTATTTTCCCGCTTAATTTTTCTGCTTCTTTGTTATTTCTGTTTCCTCCCCAATAGTTTTCATCAAGAAATCCTTTTTGAATATCAATAAGAAGCAGTGCTGTTTTTTTATCCCGTAATTTCATCTGTTTTTATTTTATACATCATTGGAAAAGTCTGCTCATAAGAAACTTATTATATTCATCTTTCATAGGAGAATCAAAGAGATCAAATACATGCAGCGCACCGGGAATTACCCATAATTCTGTTTTCACTCCTGCTTTATATAAGAGCTGAGCATATTCTACATCTTCATCTCTTAAAGGATCCAACTCACAGGCAACAATGGTAGTTTGTGGCAACCCGGAAAAATTATGATAAGACGTAAGATCCGAATATTGAATGCTTTTATCTTTATTTTCTTCGCCCAGAAAATGCAGCCACGCTGTCTTTGCGTAATTTTTATTCCATAGTGGAATATCTGTAAACTCTTCCATTGAAGGAGTATTCAGTCTGTTGTGAATGACAGGATATAGTAAAAACTGATGTTTTATATTTTTAATAGTATGGTCTGCTGCCATTTGAGTTACTGCCGCTGCCAGATGCCCACCTGCACTTGCCCCGAAAACGGTGATATGATCAGAATTAATCCCCAGCTCAGAAACACCATGTCTTATGATCCATTGTAAAGCATCAAAACCATCTAAAACAGGAATGGGAAACCGGTATTGAGGAGCCAGCCTGTAATCAACAGAAATAATAGTTGCCTTAAGTGTATCTGCAATTTCAAACATATGGTCATCTACCTGCTCCGGCAATCCGAAAACATATCCTCCTCCATGAAAGTAAAGAAGAACCTTGTCACGGTTAAAATCTTCAGGCTGGTATACGTGAAGTCTGATCTCATATCCATCTTCCGAACTCGGTATAAAGATATCTTGCACAGCAATATGAGGCGGTTTTTTAAAAGGATGTGCTTTCGTAAATTCTTTTCTTTCCTGCTGAATAATTTCCGGGCTATTCAAAAATAAAATTTCATCAATTTCCAACGAATAAGGAACATTTTCAATGTTATTTTTCAGATCAATGTTAATTCTATTAAAATTCATAATATCTCAAATATTTTATACTAAACAAGTCATAAAACCATTTTTCAACAGAATATTCCCTGTTTTTATTTGTAAATTTACCTATCAACATTATGCTTTCCAAGTGTACAAATGATTGTCTGGAACGAACAAAAATGTAAGTATGAGTATTAAAGAATCATCCACCAATAATGAAAATAAGAAAACACTGGAGTACAGCTGTTCTGAAATATATGCTGTGAATCTGATCAGTGGCCGCTGGATACTTTCCATCTGTTATCATCTTAAACATGGAAAAATGAGATTTTTTGAACTGAAAGATAAGATCCACAATATTTCTGAAAGAATGCTTACCCTTCAGCTAAAAAAAATGGAACAGGAGGAACTAATCATTAAAAGAGTATATGCAGAAGTTCCCGTAAAAGTAGAATATGAGCTTACAGAAATTGGTAAAAAACTGATTCCTGTTCTGAATCAGCTTGAAGTATGGGGTAACGAGCATAAAAAAGTGAAGAAAAAATAAGCTAAATTCTCACTACTTTTTTTAAAGAAAAAGTCTAAAGAACAACTCTTATTTTATACACAAACCGAAAGACAAAAAAGCAGGAATAAGTCTTAAAGTTAGTTAATATCGTTGTTCAGACCACAGATTCAGCACGCTATATTTTGAAAATTAATTATCTTCGCCTACAAATCTTATTTGAAAATGAAGAAGATCATCTCCGGGATATCTATTTTTTGTGCCATCGCAATCTCTGCTCAGGAAGCCATCCAGTTTCAGGAGCTGCCATTCAAAGATATTATTGCAAAAGCCAAGAAAGAAAAGAAATTGGTTTTTATTGATGCATATGCTTCCTGGTGTGGTCCATGCAAAATGATGGAAAAAAATGTATTCACTCAGAAAGCTGTAAGTGATTATTACAACACCAACTTCATTAATGCAAGATTTGACATGGAGAAAGGAGAAGGAAGAGACATTGCTTCAAAATTCGGAGTACGTTCCTATCCTACTTATCTTTTTCTGAACGGTGAAGGTGAACTTGTTTCCAGAAATACAGGATATATGGAAGAAAGTCTCTTTGTGGCAATGGCACAGGACATTAATTCACCCGGAAATAAAAAAGGTTCTCTTAAAGATCGTTTTGCCGGTGGTGAAAAAGACCCGGAATTCCTGATCAACATTATGAAGCTTAATGCTAATTCAGATTATGAATTCGCAAAAAAAGCTTCTGAAAGATATTTCCAGAATAAAAAGAAAACTGAAGAGCTTACGAAGGATGAAATTGGATTTCTTCTTTATTTCATAAAATCATCAGAAGATACCAACTACAATGTCTTTGCTTCCAGAAAAGCAGAAATTATTAAATATCTTCCTGAAGAAACTTATACCGAATTTGATGCTCAGCTGAAGTTAGGAAAAATAGTAGAACAGTCAATTGATGATAAAAATAAAAAAATCAACGATGACTATTTCATGAAAACTGCCGAACCATTGGTTGGAAAAGAAGCTGCTATAAAAAAGCTGAATCAGACGAAGCTCAGCTATTATGAGCAAAACAGTAATTTTCCTGAATACGAAAAAGCTGCTTTAGACTATTATAAAAATTCTGATACCTTTGATCCAAATGAGCTCCTGAGAGCAGCATGGATATTCGCAGATCATGTGAAAACACCGGTTTCCTTAAAGAAAGCTACTGAATGGGCAGAAAAATCTGTCATGAGAAGCGAAACTTCTGAAAACACTTATATACTTGCCAAACTCTATCACCTTACAGGAAATAAAGAAATGGCAAAAAACTATGCTGAAATGTCCAGAAACATGGCAGTTCAGGGCAATAAGGATTCTCAACTGGCAGATGAATTATTAAAGCAAATAAAATAAACATTAATACTGGATGAAATATAAATTATTAGCAGCAGGCATACTAGCCTTCCTGTCGGCAACTACGTTGAGCGCTCAGGAACAGGAACAAGGAGGACAAGAGAAAAGTTTATACATAAAAGGAAATGCTTTATTTGCTCCAATAGGGATTTTAAACCTTGGAATAGAAAAACAGATAAGTCCAAAATATACAATTCAGGGAGATGTTTTCATTTCACCATGGAAATCTTTCGGTGGGCATAAACTACAGTTTTACTCTGTCTCTGCAGAAGGAAGATATTACTTTACTGAAGCTTTCAAACATTGGTATCTAGGAGCCAATGTATCTGTTGCCGCTTACAATGCATCAAAATGGAGCTATTGGAATGATAATACCGCCGAAAACTGGAATGGAGAAATTCTTGTTAATTCTAATCTTTATCAGAAAGGATTTTCTGTGATGCTGGGAGTTACTGCAGGATACCAGTTTCAGTTATCTGAACGATGGAATCTTGATATCTATGGAACAATCGGAACATCGCAAGGGTTTTATAAAGGTTATGACAAGTCTACAGGAAGACGTTATGATTCTGCTGAGAAGTTCAATAAAAGCGGTGAAATCATCCCATACAGAGGAGGTGTAATGATTTCTTATAAATTAAAATAGTACAATGAAACCATTCGGAAGAAATCATATCATCATATCAGTGATCACTTTTGTGATCCTTTTTTTAATGAATTATTTAGGGAACGATCTGCCTGATAAATTACAAAGGGCATTAATGACGGCTTTTGCAGGAGTTGTCGGATTAACTGTGGGACTCTTTATATTAAATAAGGGCAGAAATGATAAAAATCCGCCCCAAAATTTTGATTAATTAGTCTTCATATACCACATATCTGGTTCTGATCTTTTCGAAACTTTCCAGATCTTTTTTCCATGAATCTTTAATTTCCGGAATTGATTTTCCTGCGATAATCTGTTTTCTCAATTCATCAGTTCCGGATAAAGTATCAAACCATAGATTTTTCAGAAAGAAATCCTGCTGGGGATTTTTATAATTTTGATAGGCTTTGATTACCCACTCCAGATTAAGTTCTCTTAGATCTTTAGGATAATTGGAGAGGTTTTCACCATAGCATAATTTCCCGTTCAGAAAGGGATCTTTAGCACCATAACTCGGCTTTGGCGTAAACTGATAAGGCAAATTTTCCGTCCATGGAGAGCCATAAATCTGGAAAGGAAGATCTGTTCCTCTTCCCACAGAAACCTGAGTTCCTTCAAAAAAGCAAAGACTTGGATATAAATTGATGGCTTTATCATTAGGCAAATTAGGAGAAGGTTTATCAAGTATCTGATAACGCTGCTTTTTATGATAATTCTTCATCTGAATAAGCGTATATTTAGCCTGAACTTCATTTTTCAGCCATTTCTCACCATTCACCATCTTTCCATACTCACCTATTGTCAATCCATATACTACGGGAACCTCGTGAAGTCCAACAAAACTTGTCCATTTTTTTCTCAAGACAGGTCCGTCAGTATATCCGTCATGTGGATTGGGACGATCCAGTACCATGATCTCCACATTATTTTCAGCTCCGGCTTCCATCAGGTAAGACAAAGTGGAAATATAGGTGTAAAACCTCACACCAACATCCTGAATATCAAAAACAACGATATCAATTCCTGAAAGTTGTTCCGGTTTTGGCTTTTTATTATTTCCATATAGAGAAACAATGGGAATTCCGGTTTTTACATCTACACCATTTTTCACTTTTGCCCCTGCATCAGCATCTCCTCTGAAGCCATGTTCAGGAGCGAAAATAGACTTGATTTTAATTCCGTTTTTTACCAGAAAATCAACCAAATGGGTTTTATCACTCATTAAACCTGTCTGATTGGTCACCACTCCTATCGTTTTATTTTTTAGCAGCGGTAAGTAGATTTCAGGCTGGTCTGCACCGGTTTTAAAATCCGGTTGAACTTGAGTCTGAGAATAATATTGGTTGAATACTCCTAAAAAAATTAGGCAAATCAGAAGTAAATTTTTAATTTTGAAATCTAAATTCATAAGCTTGAAATTTCCTTTATATTTCTCTAGAAAAATAGCATTTTCCAAAGATAACAAAAATAACCTTTCAAGGGTTATCATCTTCATTGGCAGGCTTTCCGTAGCATTGGGGATTATTGTTTCCTTAATTACTGTAGCCACTGGTTTTGGTTCCAAAAAAGCTATCAAGGAGAGGCTGGCTGATTTCAGCGGACATATTACTGTAAGGTCTACACGATCTAATTCTTCATACAATACTTCTGTACTGGATAATCAGGGACTGAATATTGCCAAAATAAAAGAGCTTCCTGATGTGGAAAGTACCCAAAAATATGTGACGGTAACCGGAATTATGCGTAATGAGCACAATTTTGCGGGCATTATATTCAAGGGAATAGGAAAAGATTTTGACAGTTTAAGATTCAAAAAATTCCTTATTGCCGGAACAACACCAAAAGTAACAGAGAAAGGTTTCAACAATGATGTTGCTATTTCCCAGAAAGTCGCCAAAGATCTTCATCTTAAAGTAAATGACAGCATTGTTACTGTATTTTTAAAAGCAGATCAAAAACCACTTTACCGTAAATTCAGAGTTATCGGGATTTATAGAACTGACATCAAACTGATTGATGAACAATTTGTTATCGGTGGAATAAATCACGCAAGAAAAATTCAGGATATGAAACCTGATGAAATTGGTGGAATAGATATTTTCCTGAAAAATGTAAATGATATCGACAAAGATTTTCCTGAAATTGAAAAACTGATCGGTTATAAAAACTATGCTGAAAAAGCGACAGAAAAATTCCCACAGATTACAGACTGGATCAGTATTTTTGATACCAATATTGCTTTAATCATTATTATCATGCTGATTGTAGTGGTTATCAATATCATCATGGTTCTTCTGATTCTTATTATTGAACGAACCAATTCTATTGGTCTTCTGAAAACATTAGGAGCAAGCAATTCACAGATAAGAGCCACTTTCATCAATTATACCCTGATTATTATGATCCCTGGACTTTTGTATGGAAATGCTATCGGATTAGGACTGATTTTAATCCAGAAATTCTTTGGCATAATAAAACTTAATCCGGAAAACTATTACGTGAGTACAGTTCCGGTAGATCTTAATCCAATCGCGATTATCTCTATCTCAGTAGGAATTCTTTTTATTTCTGGATTAGCTTTGATTATCCCAAGCTACCTGATCAGTAAAATTTCTCCGGTGAAGGCGATTAAGTACAACTAATCTTATAATTGATAGTTATTGATTTTAGGTAAACTGATTTTGGCGTTATCCACTGCTACCGCACGAATCCTTTCGTTTGGTTTACAACCAGAGATCAAAACACAAGATTGAATTCCTAAAAACTTTTGTTTTTTATGATCCCTGCTCTCCAAAGTCAGGAGACTTTGCCAGCTGGGGATATACCTTCATCTGATTTGTGGACACGAGCGAGACGCTCACGCCAGCAGGGAGGTTTGATTTTATTTACCACACGAAAGGATTCGTGCGGGAGCGAGGGAAGAATTTCAATGCAGAATTTACATACTGAAAACCATCCAGATAATCGGTTGTTTCTGTTCCAAAAACCTTTCTTACCTTCACTCCGTCTGCTCTGTAAATATAATCAGTTACCTTAGAATTTTGGGTAATCTTTCCTTGTAAATTTAGATAATTATATTGGATGGAAGAATATAATTACCAGAACCTGTTTATAAACTTATTTCACCACACGAAAGGATTCGCGCGGCAGCGGGGGAATTCAATCTGATTCTTTATTTCTGATTCTTTATTCTATTCATAAAAGGAAAAGTTTTATTGTATTCTACCAAAACACTATCGCCTACTTTATATTTTTCATCATAGCTTGGATTGGAATAATCCTTACCACCAGTAGAAAACTTATAATAATATGTAAAGAGATTTGTAAATTGTCCTCTTCGCTTATAATATTTTTCATTTATTATATAACCTTTGGTATATTCCTTAGAAAATGTATTAAGTATGGGTATATATACCACGTTTTCTCTAAACAAATAAACAATTATCAATAAAAATAAAGATAATTTAAGCCATTTATAATTCATCTGTTTTCTTTTTTATATTATCAACAGTTGTTTTAGTTCTCGCATTAATCGCATTTTCAGCTGATTTATTAGTGACATTTTTAATACCATTGCTTAATTGCTTTGAAACACCTTTTACATCAACTTTTTTTGAGATACTACTTGATGTCCTAGAACTTAGTCCAGTCGCTTTTTGAACAAAATTTTTGGCTTTAGTATTACTATTTAAATTAACTTTATTTGCTATTTTATCCAGTTTTGCTGTTTTAACTAAACTACCTGCCTTTTTAGCAGCTCCTCCTGCAGCTGCATCTATAAGAGTATTTTTTGCAACATTCCGAAAGTTAGTCTCCATTTTGGCTCCTTTCGTTGTATTTACTTCCACCGTATTTTTTGCTATCATTACGGTTGTCTTTACAGCTGCTTTTCTAAGTGCACTACTGCCTTGTGTTAATCCCCCTTCTACAGCAGATAAAGCAATTGATGAAAGAGAAATATTGTCTGTCCACTTATTTTTAACTTCAGGATCAAGATAGTTTGCTGCTACTTGCATACCATAATCTGTTAATCCTCCAACAAGTGCACCAACAATACACGTTGGACATCTTCCATCTGGATCATCAAATTTTATGGGGTTGTTATATCCATAAGAATATGGGCTTAGATTATCAGGATTGAAAATTCCACCGCCATTACCCAAAGTAGTTTCAATTGCACTTACTACTTCGTTATCATCGTCATCATCAATATTATTAGGGTCAAAAGTAAAATCTAAATCCTTTATCAGTGGATCTGACTGCATCCATCGACCCAAGTCAGGCATATACTGACGCCAGCCGTAGTCGTACATTCCCGTCTCCTGAAGTTCTTTTCTATTGTACTTATATGCTTTATACGAGCCTACTCCGAAATAGCTGTTTCCTGTTTTCAGATGATTCATTCCAAAAGGGTAATAATCATTAGCATCTGTGATTTCAAGAGCACCTGCGCTGGTTCTTGCGAAACTGACTCTTGCATTTCCTAAGTGATCTTTATATTGGTAAATATATTGATTTTTCTGATAATCATAAAATCCTTCCGATGTTGGGAAAAACTGTAAGTCAGGAGTTTTTGAATTGGCAATAATCCCACCACTTCCAAAAGACGGAGCAATAACCCTAACAGGGCTAAATGCCTGTGGCTCAAATGCCCGTTTTGACATCATTAGCATTTCTGAGCTTTCACCGCCACCACCTGTACTGCTTGATGTGGATTTAAAGTATTGGAATCCGTCTAAATAATCTGTTATCTGGATGGTGGTATCAGTTCCTGCAAAACCAATTGAATTTTTGACATTCTCTTTTCTTAGCTTTATTCCGTCAGCATTGTATTTTGTGCTTATCTGTGTCGTGATCTGGTCAAAACCAATATTTACGACGCTTGGTAGATTCAAATGGTTATAGCTGATTCCTGTAATCTGCTTATCCATCATATTTTTCATATTTCCGTTCGCATTATATTCAATCGGAAAACCTGTTGTACCCTCATATCCAGTGCTGTTTCCGCTGTTATCTTTGATTCTGACTGCCTGATTTCCAGTGTAATCATAAGCAAGATTATCAATTACCGTAGCGGTATTGCTTCCGTATTCCATGACAGATGTTCTGTAAAGGTTAATCACGTTTCCGTTTAAATCATACGCCAGGGATTCTGTGTTTTCCTTACTGTAAGGATTGTTTGGATTTTGATAATATCCTGCTGCTAACCTGTTCAGCCTATCGTAAGCATACCCGTATCTCTTTGGTGTTACAGACGGGTTTGTACCCAACGTTTCAACAGCTCTCCAATCCACTTCTGCAATATTGCCGTTGAATTTCGGGGTAACATTCTTTCCTGAAAACTGTAGAGGATCAGGATTGTCTATACCGTCTTTTTGAGTATACTTGATTTTATATGAAAAAAGTTTTCCTCCTAAATCTGTAAGACCCATCTGAACTTTATTAATATCAGTCAGCCATCCTCTGATATTGTAAGCATAATCAATGCTCTGAAGATTGTTTCCTACCTGCTTGTTTACAAGCTGAGACAGCTCATTATAACTGCTTTTGGCCAACAGCTCTTCTGGATTGCTGTCTACCTGATGGTAATGCTCCTTCAGTCTGTTTCCATTATCGTATACAAAACGTTCTTTTACAGTAATTCCTAATTCACCTGGTTTTCGTAAATGATTGGTAGTGGTTTGCAAGGCCAGACCTGCAAAATCAAGCTTAGATTCTGTGTGGGTGTATCCTCCCAGATGATTGATGGAGTGACTTCCAATAGCTCTTGCTTTCCTGTCATAATACGTATAGTTCTTTGTCCAGCTGTCATCCCCTGCTCTCCGAAGTCTCCCGACTTTGGAGCATATTGTTAAAAAATTGCTTTTACTATTGGCTAAAAGTCAGGATACTTTGCCATTTGGGTGATTGTTTTTAAACTCCATCGGCAAAATGGGTGGAAATAATTGTAAATAAAATCAAACAATAGAAATTGATATTATCTTCAATATTGAAAGTGATTATATATTTCTTATATGGAAAGATATTATCTTCTCTAATAAAGCCTATTTCTTTTTCATTAACAATTATTGACGCTTCATACTTACCCAATATTTTAAATTTTTCATTTAGATAAATAACATTACCGTCTACCAATAATTTGTATTTATTTTTTTCTTTTTCCAAAGAAACAGTCTTCTCAAAATCTTGCCATAAAATTTTAATTTTTGTTGATAAAATCCTTCTGATTTCAAATCTAAATAGATCAGACCTTTGGGGAGTTTTAATTGTAAATATATATCCTGGAAAAGAATACTTTCTATTCACTTCAAACAATACACTACCATCAATCCTATAAAAAAAATATGGTGAAGAGTCTTTTATAATTGCAGAATAATTAATCATAATAATAGAAATTCTAATTAATCATTTTGCCCTGTAAAACCAACTCTAATCCTACCTTCAACACCCAATATCAACTTCATAGCACCTGTTATGTCAAGACAAGCGGAACAGGCTTCCGTTGTTCCTCCTCGAAGTCTCTGCTTTATCTTTGAATCTATAATTGGGGATAAACTTTCATTTGGAACTCCTCCTAAATTTACTTTGGGACCTATATTACCTTCCAAATCCCAACTCCCATTATTTGGATAGTAATCGAGTAAATTTCCAGCTGTAGGTATCCAATCATTTGTCACATAGTCCGCTTTTCCTCCGATTGATATTTTTGCAGCATCAATACCTACTCCTATTCCTCCGTAGTTATGTCCTTTTCCATCTCCATACTTAGCATAAAAACCATTATTACTTTTTTCTCTACTAGACCATCCAACCTTTCCAATATCTCCCGTCATAATGCCTGCTTCAGCAGTTCCAAAAGGAGTTCTAAAGCCAGCTTGAACTCCTAAAGTAGCTTTGCCTTCAACTTGAAAAACAGGTGTTCCTGCAGAACGCTTGGAATTGCTATATACCGCAGTAAAATTAACTTCATTTCCTTTGGATTCATCTCCTCGATTATAATAATATTCTTTTCTTCGATTATCATATTTAATCTTACTATCTCCACCGCCATTCCACATGCGATGCCACCAAGCTCCAAACTTAGTTTCAAAAAGCCCTTTCGGATCGGTATATTTTATTGGATTATTAAAGCCGTATCGATAAGGTGTCCATCCCGGCGCTTTCTCCGCCAGCGGATCTACTACACCCCATCTGCCAATATCTGGCATATAAAACCTCGCACCATAATCATACATCCCCGTCTCCTGCAGCTCTTTCCCGTTGTACTTATAATTATAATAACTTCCAAAATTTGAGTAATTTGATCCTCCAATATGGTTGAGCCCAAACGGATAGTAATTATTGGTATCCATTCCCTGAACTACACCAGCATTATTTTTTGCAAAACTTACCCTCACATTTCCTAAATGATCTTTATACTGATAAATATAACGGTTTTCTGTGAAACTGTAAAATCCCTCTGAAGTAGGTACAAAATCCAGCTTCCATGCAGGTCTGGTTATGACAGGTCTTGCTAGTCTTGAATAAGCCTGAGGCTCATAAGCTGTTTCTGTTCTGCAGGTCATGCATATTTCTCCATTATTTTCATAGGAATATTGGAAGCCATCCAGATAGTCCGTCATACGACTTGTAGGAAGCCCCATATAAGTCTGCTGGTTAAATGTTTTTCGGAGCTTTGTGCCATCAGCCCGATAGAGATGATTGATATTTGTTGTACTTATATTCCCTACTGAATTTACGAATTGAATACCAATTGATGCCGGCAGGTTCAAATGATTATAAGTAATAGATTGAATGCCTTTATCTTTCATATTGACCATATTTCCGTTAAGATCATAATCTATGATATTGCTTCCGCCTTCGTATCCGCTATTGTTGGTAGAATGTTCTATCACCTGGTTCAGACGGTTTCCTTTTCCTGTATATTTATATTCCAGATCATCCACAAGGGTTGCCGTTGTTCCGGATATCGGGTAAGCATTCCTTTTAAGTGTCATGATATTTCCATTCAAATCATAAGTCAGATTTTCATTGAAATTGCTGTTATATGGATTGGTAGATCCAGGTTCTGTATAAATAGCATCCTTTAATCTGTTAAGAGGATCATAAACATAAGAATATCTTTTCAATGCACCTTCTGAAGCGTTTCTCCAATCTATCTCAGCTATATTTCCATTATATTTTGCGGGTGCTAAAGTGTTGTAAATGGAATTATTGTATTTTATTTCATACCCAAATAATTTCCCTGCTAAATTAGCCGGATCGTTGATCCTGGTAAGCCATCCTCTGATATTGTACTTATAATCTATAGATTGTAATGGATTGTTAATATCCGTTCCCCCTACTTTCTTATTAGAAATCTGAGAAAGTTCGTTATACGTATTCTGAGTCAGAACTTCTGTTGGTCCGCTGTCAACCTGATGTTTATGCACCAGCAGTCTGTTTTGGTGATCATATTCAAAAGTTTCAGTAATGACCTTTTCAGTATCGGTATTAAGTCTTTTGTGTTTGGTTATCGTTTGCTTTGTAACCCCAGCAAAATCCAGTTTGGATTCTGTTTTGGTATATCCTCCCAAATGATTAATAGAATAAGTTCCTGTAATTCTTCCTTTAAGATCATAATAACTATAATTCTTTGTCCAGTTGTTATCTTCAATATTTTTCACAAAGTTCATTACCGGAAGGCTTTTGGTACTTCTTCCATCAGCGGTAGGAGTAGCAGCAAGCACAGATTCACCCTGAATAGTTGAAGGAAATGCAGGATTGAAACTGTAAGCAGGATAGGAATCATAATAATTTAATGATAATAAAGTGACCCATTTAGAAGCATGGGGGTAAGTAACACCAGGGTCGTAAAAAACATCCATTCCCTGTCTGTTAAAAATCACCGAACTAGTTCGGGTCATATTATTCGACCCATCAGCTAATGTTTGCTCTGTACTGCGGTTGCCTCCCGTAGCGAGCCCTGTAATAACAACTCTTCCAAACTGATCATACTGCGTGTACAACCATTGCCCTTTTGCTCTTAATTCTGCATCCTGAGCTCCTACTGGTCTGTCCTGTTTGTCATAGATCATATATTCCCAACCTTTGCCTGGAAGTTTCTTTTCTACCAATCTATTTCTTCCATCATATTTATACTGATAGCACAAATCATTAAGTACAGTATTGGGATCTGTTGCTGCAGAAGCTTTAGGAGGAATCACATACGCCAATTGGTTATAATCATTGTAAACATAATAGGTATCTGCATTTTCTGAGGTACTGATTACTTTTCTTATCAGTAGAACCTGTCCCTGTCCGTTTTTGAACTCAATGGTTATGTTTCCGTCTTCATCAGTAACTGTATTTTTATAGAGCTGTCCTGCTGTATAAGAGCCTGAAACTATAAGGGTGGAGACAAAAGTAGTGTAATTGAAAGTGGCTGTATACTTTCTAACTTCTCCATTTATATTAGTATCATATCCAAATTGTACAGGTTTAGTGTTCCATGCATTTCCTACCTGTTTTTGTGCTAAAATTCGGTCCAAAGGTGAGTTTTCCAGAATCTTTTCAGAGTAGATCTTTTCAGCACCATAGATATCAGGCTGGGTAGCATTGCTGAGTGGAGTTGCAGCAATTCCTCCATTCAGGGTTCCGGTTTGTGGGACAGGAAGATAATCTCTGGTTTGTCTTCCAAAAGCATCATATTCAATGTATGTTACAACATCTCTTCCCAGTGGTGATGCTTTTACATTCACAATTTGTTTGGGTCTTCCCAGTCCGTCAAAATACTGAACTGTTTCGGATGATTTTGTAGCTGTAGTTCCGTTATAATCAAGATATGTTTTGGTTTGGATATAATTTTCTGTGGAACTCAGCTGCGCATGTACAATGCCTGACAGCAAAATGGTTCCTATGGGGATTAATATTTTTTTCATGATTTGTTATTTTTGATATTGAAATATAAAGTTTAGCGGAGTTCCAGAAGACCCATCAACATTTCCAGATATTAATGTTGCAGTACAATTTCCTTGAGTATCAATAAATATCTTCCATGAACGATTAGATTCATTGAAATTTATTATACGATTAGCAGATGGTGCGCAAGCAGATCCAACTTTACCGATATTTACTCCATTTGCCCAATTTTGCCAGATCCCATAAGCTGAAAAAGAAATATTAAAATTAACTGTCGAATTTAATATTGTAGTAGAATTGTAACTAAACTGTAGCGTACCCATAATAGAAGAGAACATAAAGCTACAAGATACTACAGGAGTACAGGTGCCATTTTGGTTCGCTATATTCTGACCATTAGTATTAATATCATCTAAGGCCTTCTGATCTGCAGCTAATTGGCTTACATCGGATGAATATGATCCCGCTGGAACTGTATATATATAAGAACTACCAGTGAAATTTCCTCCACAGTTCGTTCTTGTAAATGTCTTACTTTGTACTGTATTGGAATAAATTATGGAATTTGTTGTCCCATATCGGTATTTAAATTCTTTAACTATTTTATTATTAGCATCTACAATTTTCTCTAATCTGTTGGTTGTATCATATTTATAATATTCTCTAATTCCTGAAGACGGTGTAACACTTGTTACGCCAATTAGAGGATCATATGTATAAGTCGTAATTTGATAATTAATTAGATTAACATTTTTTCTTAAATTGTCTTCTGCACTTAATAAAGCTTCTTCTTTAGCAGGATTCAGTGCATCATAATCAGATGTTGCAATAATATCATTAACATACATAGCAATATCATTATATTGTGCACCTTCAATTTTTGCTATAGGCAATGATGAATTGTAGCCCCAGATAATAGATACAGGAGATCCTTCCTTAGTAGTATATTGAATAAGATTCCCCTTTGTATCATATTTGTCTAAAGTTACTTCTATAAAAGAATTATTAGTAGAGCTATTATTTGAAAAATCATATGATTTTACTGATTTAGGTAATATAAAATTGTCGGTTTGTGGATCAGGTAATGAAGTTGGATAACCAGTTTCTGTTTTCAATAATGTTTTCGTTATTCCATTGCTGGTCTGTCTCACAATAGTTTCTAAAGGGATATCAACCATATTTTTACTCAATAGCAACTGATTCCCTTTTTCCTGAGCATAATTATAGGTAGTTTCATTAAAAGACAAATCAGGATATATGGTTTTCTGAATATTAGGTTGATATTTATTATTATATGTTGTTAAAGTTTTTGTTTCCACAAAATTGTTTGATCCTGCTGGATAATACTCTTTCGTAGTTGTGGACTCCAATAAAGACTTCCACAGATTTATACTATAATTATGAATCAATCCAGGAATAGGTTCTTGAATACGTGCATCTCCATTATACATGGTATTGTTCCCGTAAATCGATACTAATGGTTTTGAAATAAATGAAGTTACAGGTTCCAAGATCGCCCCAGGTATAAAATATGTATTTAAATTATCCGTATAATTGAATTTATAACTATATATTAATTCTTTGATTAGTCCATTAGTCTCATTAAAATAACGTTGTTTAATAATATCACCATTCCCAATAGACTGATAGCTTCCTCTTGCTTTCATACTAAGGCAAGTTTGATTATAAAAATTAGTAAAATAAGTTTCTGTTTTACCTTTTCCGGTAATTTGTTCTATTACCTTTGAATATCCTACATGATTACCTTGAGGAAGCGTAGACATACCCTGAGATGATGATCCTTCATAGACAGATAATTTAAAAATCTCATTCCAAAAACTACATGCAGGAGCAGAATAAAATTCAGTAAACACATCTTGTACTTGTCCCATAGTAGCCACTAATACATCATGTTTTCTATAACATCTATTTTCTATTTCATAAAACCTTGGTAATTCAGCTACATTTCCGTTTGAAATAATTTTGGTTCCATCATTAGAAATTTCATCATAGATATAATTTTTAATTATCGGATTAGATCCTACTTTTTCTGTTGATTTTATACTTTTTATTCTTACACCACCTCCGAAACTATAATCAAGTGGAATAGCTGTATTGGTATTATCTAATAATGACTGTAAAGGGAAATTAGAAAATGTATTAGGTTCGTATTCAAACTCTGTTTTACCTCCTGTAGGATAACAAATACTTGTTAAAATCCCTGCTAATGATGCCAATGATGCCCGTCTATCTGATAAGTAATGCTTACCATCAGAAGAAAAGTTTACATAAGTCTGACTACTATCAAATGTATTTGATCCTGGAGGTGCATTTGTTTCGTTATACCAATACCCCGTCTGATCGTTATTAAATGAAGTTATATTAAAAATAGATTGCCCTTTTAAATATTTATTTGGATCTGGAATAAAAGTATCACTATTATTTTGGCCATTATAATATCCCCAAAAATCACTTGAAAAACTTAATTTGTTAGGTAAATTATAAGTCGAATTATAATAAAATTTATATTTTTCGTTGGTTACAGATTCAGTAACACTGAGTAATTTTAGTCGATGTGAAAAAATTTTACTTGTGGCACCCGACCAATTTGATAATGGATTTGCATTCAACCAAGTTACTAATGAACTAGTATTAAGATTATCCGTCGCAATAAAGTAATCGTAGTTAAAATCATACTGTTTAATTAATTTATAATTATTATAGACTTTAATTGATGATAATTTCCTTGAATTATTAACATCTTCTCTTTCAGTCCAATAAAATTCAACTTTTCCATTAGTAAATTCAATTTTTTCTATGAAATTTTCATCGATCGATTGCTTACTGCAATGAGTAAGCCCATTCTCTTTTATTTCTGAAATTGTACCTGGAAAATTAGAAGAATAATGAATGGCTCCCCTTGTATTTCTACACCCTGAGAGTCGATCACTATGTAAAATAGGAGAGTAATAAAAATTTACCTTTCTTCCTGCAGGATCTTGAATTTTGGTAAGGTACTTAGATATACCTGTTATAGCCCCATAGGTACCCATTAAAGGAATACTGACTTCCTTTGCCCCATCAAAATTATAAAGTATTCCTTTCTCATCAATTACTTCAAAATCGTAGTTCCCATAACTTCCGGGTACGTAAGTTGGTATTGTTCCTACTGGAATTAATTTAAAATTAATATTAGATTGTTCTGCAATTGCAAACTTTGGGTAGGCAGTTTTGGTAGTTTTTGCCATATCCAAATATGCTTTATGAGACTTATTGGGAAGGTTAATCATAAAAAGATCTGGTTGAAAATCCATTCCTAAATAAATACCCATGTTAGAGTTACTGTCAAAAAAATCATTAGTATAAAAAGTACTAACAGCGGTGCTATTGTTCCATGAAGGTGTAGGGCAACCTTGTATTGATCCTACATAACCAGATGCATTTTTTGGATAGATGTTATAATATCCATACATATTAAAATCATTATATCCCGCTATTACTTGTGAGACTCTTCCTCCTGCATTTAAATTCCAGCCTAAACCAACTGAAGAAGCTTCATCATTTACTTTTATTCCTCCTGCATGATAAGAAATAGAAATTGGGACTTCAATATCTCCTTCTTTAATTGTATAAATTGGAATACTAATATCTGGAACTCCAGTATATAATGAGACTGGTATTTCCGAATATCTAAATAATGCTGCTGCATTTGGGGATTGTACGGCCGTATTGTTCACAGCATTTTGCATAATGGATTTTGAGTTTACCTGTGATTGGGCCTGAGCTAATATAATAGCCTGACTAAATATTAATATTATTATTTTCTTCATTATTTTAGTGTGTTATTTCTTAATCAATTTTGCATTCGCCATTTTATTAGTATCCGTTTTCATAGTCACCAGATAAGCACCCTGTACCAAAGCCTGCGTATTGATCTTAGTTACTCTGTTCTTTGTTTTTATGCTCTGAAGCTGTCTTCCGCTCATGTCATACAACAGAATATCTGCTTCTTTGAAGTCGTTGAATCCTATTTCTACATAAGCATAGTCAGATACAGGATTCGGATAGATCTTGATATCATATTTTTCAATTAACTGATCAATCTGTTTGTCTCCCAGCTTAACAATCTTCCAGTTTTCTTTTCCAAGCTCTTCTGCACTGGTTCCGGCCAGAACAATGGAGCCGTCTCTGTTCAGTTTTAAATCGGAAAGTCTTTCTTCTCTTTTACTGGACTCACCTTTTACGTGTTTTCTCCACTGTTCATTTCCATTCTGATCCAGATACAGCATCCAAAAAGTTTCATCATCTGTCTCCACCCTGAGCGTAGCCGAAGGGCTCCCTTCTGCCTGAGTGTATCCTCCTAATAAAATTCCTTTGGAGAAGTTATCATCCGCAGAATGAATAACGCTCATCCCCATCAGAATATCCCTGTTTCCAAAGCTGTAGGATTTTTGGAACTGCTCATTCCCATTTTGATCTAATGCAATAACCCAAAGGTCTGTTCCTTCTTCACTGCCTACCGTTTTGTTTCCTGATCTTTCTGATCTGGATTCTCCACCAATAATGTAACCTGATGAGGTAAGGGCTAAGGTTCTCAAATGATCATCATCTTTTCCTCCGAAGTTCTTTTCCCATTCTAGTTTTCCGTTTTTGTCTAACTTGACGATCCAATAGTCTCCTTCACCGAAGTTTTCGGTTTGTTTCGAGGTACGGGATACGGGATTTGAGTTTTGAACGTTTGACACAGAACCCGCATCTCGCATCCCGGAACCCTTTTCAGATCCCGAAACACGAACCTCGGAACTCCTGGAATAAATTCCCAATAACGCTCCTCCATCCCTCGTTGGAATCATCTTCTCTACTTCATCCAGACCTTTTCCGCCTAAAATCAGTTGTGAGAGTTCTTTTCCGTCTTTGTCTAATTTTGTGATTAAAACATCTTTAGAGCCATAACCTTTTGAAGAATTTTGAATATTCCCTGCAACAAAGAATCCTAAATCCGTAGTCTGAATGACAGCCCTTGCTTCTTCATCTGAGGAACTTCCTAAAGTTTTCTGCCACAATTCATCACCAAATTCATTGATTCTGATCAGCCAGATGTCTGACCCACCTTTGGAATCTTCTTTTTTATCAAGTCCTTTTCCTGAATAGGATGTTCCGGCTAATAGAAATCCACCGTCCTGCGTGGTAAAGGTTGCTGATAGATAGTCATGATTTGATCCCGAGAAGTATTTTCCCCAAGTCTCATTCCCTTGCTGATCAAGTTTAATCAAATGAAAATCGTAACCGTTGTTCTGCTTACTTCCAGCCTCCAGCTTCCCGCTTCCTGACTGTATAGAACTTCCCGTTATCAGATATTGCTGATCAATGGTTGTGGTCACCTGGCTTAGAAAATCCTGGGTAGAGGATTTAATATCACGCTGCCACTGAATCTCCTGGCCAGAAACAACCAGAAGAGTGCATAATGTAAATGCACAGAGATAAATTTTCTTCATATAATTTTATTAATTTATGGGTTAGTGTGATAAATAATCTGTAGATAGAGATTGTTAATCCGTATTTCATATCATACAATAAGCCACATATATCACCAAAGCATACTGTATTGTATTACCAATATGTAATTGAAAAAAAATCTGGAAGTATGGATGTTTTCAGCGCCTGTTCGGGAAAACATAAGAATTTTGAATGGTATGGGGGACTCTTATTTTTTACTATCTATTTTCATCATCAGTTATTTTTCAAGTTGTTATTTGTGTTTTATTGTAGGATATTCAGCATTGTGAATATGATAAATGTATCTATTAATTGTATAGATACCTAGTAGGTTTTGTTCTAAAGCATACCTAAAACTTCTAAAAATACAGATTAGGTTTAAGAATCCTTCAATGTTCGGTAAATTTACCAGACATTATGCCTATTACTGTTTCCTGTACGTGCGTGATGAGATAGGGATAAATTCGGTTGGGGTATCTGTTTCGGACAGTCTTATAATAAAATACCGAAGACTAAATACTGGCTTTTAAGTTAATGATATTTCGATTGAAATAGACTTTGTTAATGAATTGCACAACGGATAATTGATAATTGATAATTGATAATTGAAAATTATTGATTGCATATCAGCTGATTTCAGTGTTTTCCACAACTTATCCACATGTTATCCACAGCGCAGATAATTTTAAAAGCCTTATCTTTGCGCTGCTTATAGAACATTTATGAAATACGCAAAAAATATCCTTGAAACGATAGGTAACACACCGCTGGTAAAGCTTAACAAAGTATTAGGTGAAGATTTTCCGGCATTAGTATTGGCAAAAGTAGAGACCTTCAATCCTGGAAACTCAGTAAAGGACAGAATGGCTCTTAAAATGATAGAAGATGCCGAAAAAGACGGCAGATTAAAACCTGGAGGAACCATTATCGAAGGTACTTCCGGAAATACAGGAATGGGATTGGCACTGGCTGCCATCATCAAAGGGTACAAATGTATCTTTGTAACCAATTCTAAACAGTCAAAAGAAAAATGTGATATTCTTCGTGCTGTAGGTGCTGAAGTAATTGTTTGTCCTACTGATGTAAAGCCTACCGATCCACGTTCTTATTATTCAGTTTCCAAAAGACTGGCTAAAGAAACGGAAAACGGATGGTATGTAAACCAATATGATAACTTGTCCAACAGAGCTGCTCACTATGAATCTACCGCTCCGGAAATCTGGGAACAGACTGAGGGAAAACTGACTCATTTTGTGGTAGGAGCCGGAACAGGAGGTACAATTACAGGATGTGGAACATTCTTTAAAGAAAAAAATCCGGATATTAAAGTAATTGGAGTGGACACTTATGGTTCTATTCTGAAGGAATTCCACGAAACAGGTGAACTTCATTATGATCACGCTTACACTTATATCACAGAAGGAATCGGGGAAGATATCATTCCTGAAAACTATGATATGTCTGTGATTGATCATTTTGAAAAAGTAACGGATAAAGACGGTGCCATCTACGCCAGAAAACTGGCTAAAGAAGAAGGTATTTTCTGTGGATATTCTGCCGGAAGTGCTATTGCATCTTTGATTCAGATGAAAGATCAGTTCACGAAAGATGATGTAATTGTAGTTTTACTTCATGACCATGGCTCAAGATATGTAGGAAAAATCTACAATGATGAGTGGATGAAGGAAATGGGCTGGTTGGAAGATAACAAATAAGCTAACTTATACATGATAAAAAGAGGCTGTCCAAAAAGTTTGGGCAGTCTCAATTTTTTGTTGAAAGAAAGTGTCTGCGGGGCTTCTTATCCCGATTTA
>NZ_JAMZGF010000022.1 GCF_024158915.1 Chryseobacterium sp. S0630
AGCTCCGGAGGAGCGACCTTTTGATTCTATTTAAATTTTATCGAATAAGAATGTTTTTTTATTTAAAATGTCAGACCTAAGGTTGATTCAAGACATTTATATGACTCTCAAACTCTTCAAAATTCTATCAACAAAAAATTGAGGCTGCCCAAACTTTTTGGACAACCTCTTTTGCTATATTATATCGTTTTCAGATTATTGAATCTGTAAGATACTTGAAATCTGCTCTGCCAGGGAAAGACCGATTCTATCCTGTGCTTCCAGAGTAGACGCTCCTGTGTGAGGAGTAAGAGAGATTTTAGAATGAGTAAGGATTTCTTTAGAAGGGGTTGGCTCATTAATGAACACATCCAATCCGGCAAATCTTACTTTCCCTGAATCCAAAGCCTGAATCAAAGCTGTTTCATCAATAACTCCTCCTCTTGAGCAGTTCACAATAGCCACTCCTTCTTTCATCATTTCAAATTCATTCTCACCGATCATATAACCGTCTTTCTGCGCCGGAACGTGTAAAGTAATGAAGTCTGAATGTTTCAGCACTTCCTGAAGTGGTTCAGTTTCGATATCTACGTTGATGAACTGATTGTTGTAAAACTTCACTTTGATACTTGCTTTTCCAACATTATTATCAGCCGCTACCACTCTCATCCCAAGTCCTAAAGCAATTCTTGCCACTTCCTGACCGATTCTTCCCATTCCTACAATACCAATGGTTTTTCCTCTCAATTCAATCCCTGCAGCATAGGCTTTTTTAAGACCTCCAAATTCAGTATCTCCTACCAAAGGCATCTTTCTGTTGGAATCCTGAAGAAATCTTGCCCCGGAAAATAAATGGGCAAAAACAAGTTCAGCCACAGATTCTGAAGATGCGGAAGGCGTATTGATCACGTGAATACCTTTTTCTCTAGCGTAATCTACATCAATATTATCCATACCTACTCCACCTCTGCCAATAATGTCGATGGACGGGCATCCGTCAATAATATCTTTTCTTACCTGCGTAGCACTTCTCACCAAAAGAGTACGGATTTTGTGCTCGTTAATATAATCTACTAAAAATTCCTGTGGAACTTTTGTAGTAATCACCTCAAAGCCTTTTTCTGTCAATGCATCTATTCCAGATTGATCAAGGCCGTCGTTTGCTAAAACTTTCATAAAATATCAAGTATATTAAAAAATGAAAGATTTAAAAATTAAAGGAACAGGTTCGCATTTAATCTTTAAATCTTTGAATTATATTTTTATTCGCCGTCTTCTTTGAATACTTCAATGGTCACTTGTTTTTCTACCAAATCCGTAAATCTTCCTTTGTATCTTGTAGCTCTTACCAGGTGGTTGTCTATCCAGTGATAATTTCCCCCTCTTGGTTTTCCGCAAAGCACGCTGTGGTATTTGAAGCCATGCTTATCCAGCCAGTCGATCGTGATTTGTTTTAGATTTTCGGTTCTTGAAGTAAAAAAGCAGATCTGATGTCCTTCGTCATACCATCTGTTGATTGTTTCCAGTGCATCAGGATAAGGTTCGCAGGTAACCATTCTTTCCGGTTCTTCGTTGGGAACATCATCTGTAATGGTTCCGTCGATATCTATTAAGTAATTTTTTATTCCATCCTTTAGAATAGGACTAATGTGTTCAATGTATTCTAATTCCATTACTAAATATTAAGTAACAAAGTTAGCGTTTTTACAACTATCAGGTATATTAATCTTAGTTTATGTTAATATTTTACTACAAAAACTATTATTTAAAGAATAATATCAATATTTTATCCGTCATTTCACCCGAAAAAGTTAAAAATTTTCGTTTCGTATTTTGTTTTTAAATAATAAAGTGAAAACGTAAAAGAAAATCAATTAAGCAATTAACAAATTTACCTGTTTGCATTGCCGGCTTCTTCATCATCTTGTATCATGATTACAAAAAGCATGATGTTTATCTAAAAATTTCCAAAATACATTTATTACTCTTACATTTGTAGGAATGGAAGAATTTGTCGTTTTAGTAAATCCTGAAGATGAAGTTTTAGGGCTGATGGAGAAACAGCAGGCTCACATCAATGGCCTGTTACACCGTGCTTTTTCTGTATTTCTTTTCAATAATAAAGGAGAAATGCTATTGCAGAAAAGAGCGTCAGGAAAATACCATTCTCCCAATCAATGGACCAATGCAGTATGCTCACACCCACGAGAAGGGGAAACTTATCTAGAAGGAGCAGTACGCAGACTGAAGGAAGAACTGGGAATTGAGGCAGAGCTTTCAGAAAAATTCAATTTTATTTACAAAGCAGATGTAGGAGGTGGCCTTTGGGAACACGAGCTGGATCATGTATTTGTAGGAAATCATGAAACTGATTTCAATTTAAATAAAGAGGAAGTGGAAGAAGTAAGATTCATTTCTATGGAAGATCTGGATAAAGAAATTTCCGAACAGCCTGAAAACTTTACGGAATGGTTCAAAATCATCCTCGAAGAATATAAACACCACTTTTAATGATGAAAAAAATATTGCTTTTTTCTGCTTTTCTGACAGGAAGTCTGTTTTTTGCCCAAAAGGCAGGTGTATTTGACACTCCGAACTACTCTATCAATGTTCCTGAAGGTTGGAAATCCACCAACGACAGTGAGATCATCAATATTTTCCCTACCAGCCAGATCGGTGCTATTACCATCTCGGAATATCATGATCTTTCTCTTCCAAAAGAAGAAGTGAAAAAATTCATCCTGGCCCTTTATCAATCCCAGGATGAAGAGAAAAAAGTAAAAGCAAAAAAGAGCCAAAAAGGATATACAGAATATCTGTATGAACATTTTGATGAAAAAGAGAAGCTGTTCTGGATTACCAAGGCTTTTCAAAAAGATAAAAACTTATATTTAGTTTCCATCAACTGTGGCCAGAAGTTCTGGAACGGAAACTATATGACCCTATTCAATGAGACTTTTAACAGTTTTAAAATAAAGAAATAAAAATTAAATATGAAGAAAACAGCCTTGTACGACAAACATGTTTCTTTGGGAGCTAAGATCGTACCTTTCGCAGGTTTTGAAATGCCTGTTCAATATTCAGGGGTTACAGAAGAGCACTTTGCCGTAAGAGAAAAAGCAGGATTATTTGATGTTTCCCACATGGGACAGTTTTTCATCGAAGGACCAGGATCAAAAGATCTTTTACAATACGTAACTACTAATAATGTAGATGCTCTTGAAAACGGAAAAGCTCAGTATTCTTGTCTTCCTAACGAAAACGGAGGAATTGTAGACGACCTTATCGTATACAAAATGGAAGATGACAAATATTTTGTAGTAGTAAATGCCTCCAATATTGATAAAGACTGGAATCATATTTCAAAATACAATACTTTCGGAGCTAAAATGACCAATGCTTCTGATGAGATGTCATTATTGGCAGTTCAGGGGCCAAAAGCTACTGAAATTCTTCAGAAACTTACGGAAGTAAACCTTTCAGAAATTCCTTACTATCATTTTACCGTAGGAAGTGTTGCAGGAGAAAATGATGTGATCATTTCAAACACTGGTTACACAGGAAGCGGAGGTTTTGAGATTTATTTCAATAATGCAAGTGCTGAAAAACTTTGGGATGCTGTAATGGAAGCAGGTAAAGAAGAAGGAATCATTGCTTGTGGACTGGCTGCCAGAGATACTTTAAGATTAGAAAAAGGATTCTGCCTTTACGGAAATGATATCGACGATACTACATCTCCAATTGAAGCTGGTTTAGGATGGATCACTAAATTTGATAAAGACTTCGTTTCTAAAGATGTTTTTGCAAAACAGAAAGAAGAAGGAGTTGGAAGAAAATTAGTAGGTTTCGAATTGACAGACAAAGGAGTTCCAAGACATGACTATCCTGTAGTAGATGCTGAAGGAAATGTGATTGGAAAAGTAACTTCTGGAACACAGTCTCCAATGAAGAAAGTAGGTTTAGGTCTTGCTTATGTAGACAAACCACATTTCAAATTAGGATCTGAGATCTTTATTCAGGTAAGAAACAAGAACATTCCTGCAAAAGTGGTAAAAGCTCCTTTTGTATAATCTGTTCTGAAGATATACTTAAATAAGAGAGGCTGTGATGTGTTCACAGCCTCTTTTTTGTCTAATAACAGATACAGCAGATTTTCCTGTCGGGAGAACAGGCATCACCTACCCCGGGAGTATTGGAAAGCACTCCGCCTGCAGGAAAACATAATGTATTACAGTTAACCGGAAGGGTTTTCCCTCCACCATTAATTTCCTTTAAGGCTGATCTGTTAAGATTCTTTGTTTTTGAAAAGTTTGTTTTCATGATGTAATTTTTGGTGATCATAAATATAGTCATAAATCACAACAAAACATTAAAAAACAACAACATAAAACACACTCCCAAATAAAAACAACCGGCTTAACAATAGAAATCATTAAGCCGGATAAATTAACTCGTTAAAGTTTTATTTATTCATGTACGCCAAAGAACTTCTGCAGTTCTTCAACATTTTTCTTATCATTTCCAACGAAAATCTCCTTATCAGTAATAAATACAGGTCTTTTCAGGAAGGTGTAGTGATCCAGCAATAATTCTTTAAAATCTTTTTCAGTCAAAGATTTCACATCCAGCCCTCTCAGTTTGATCTGAGTAGATTTTTTGCTGAACAATGCTTCGTATGATTTTGTTTTTTTATGCATTTCCACCAATTCTTCTTTCGTAATCGGCTCTTTTTTGATTTCGCGAAGTTCCCAGTCTGTAAGATCGAATTGGGCTAAAATTTTTCTGCAGGTATCACATGTGTTGAGATAAAATACTTTCTTCATTACGGTTTCTAAATCTGTTATGGGTTAAAATTCTCTTTCATTGAAAGTTTCGTCTTTCAAAAGTAGGATTTAATCTAAAACTTTGGAAATTATTAAATAACTTTATTCAAATTTTATAAAGATGCAGAACAAGCCTATTACTTTTCAGTTTATTTCGGAGCCTTCAGATGTTAATTACGGAGGAAATGTACATGGAGGAAGTGTTATGAAATGGATTGACCAGGCGGGTTATGCATGTGCGACAACCTGGAGTGGTAATTATTCCGTCACGGTGTATGTAGGTGGAATCCGTTTTTACGATCCAATTAAAATCGGTGAAGTGGTAAAAGTAGATGCACAGGTGATCTATACCGGAACATCCAGTATGCATATTGCCATCAATGTCTTTTCCCGAAACCTGAAACAGCCGAATTTTGAGAAAAAAACCCACTGTATTATTGTTTTTGTGGCGGTAGACGAAAACGGAAAGAAACTTCCTGTACCGAAATGGATCCCCGAAACAGAAGAAGAAAAGCAGCAGGAAATTTACGCTAAGCGCCTGATGGAGTTGAGAACGCAGATTGAGAATGAAATGAAACCGTTTTTGTAAGAGCGGGTTTCGAGATGCAAGAGTACGAGGTTCAAAGTTTAAGGTTCAGGGTTTAACGTTTTTGAGAAATCAATGACAAAAAGACGACCAATCACATGATATGAAAAGTATTTTCACCTTAACGGCATTGCTTATGATAGCTTTGTGTCCGGCTCAGACGCATCGGTTTATGTATGAACTGCAATATAAGATGGATTCTACCGAAACCTCTTATGAAAAGCTGAATATGATACTGGATATTACTCCCAAAGAGGTAAAATTCTACGGAAGAAATCTCATTACAACGGATTCTTTAAACAAGAAATTCGGGATGAATACCAGTCATACGGATATGTCCGGACAGGTAGTGAAAAGAAAAATCAATTCTTTTGATAATGAGAATTTCATTAATATTAAAAATGGATATTACTCCTTTAAAACTACAGATAAAATAAACTGGATAATCTCTGATGAAACCAAAAAGGTAGAAAATTATACATTACAAAAAGCCACTACCCGATTTGGAGGAAGAAACTGGATCGCCTGGTTCTGTAAAGATATTCCTTTTAATGAAGGACCATTTAAACTCCGAGGATTGCCAGGTTTAATTTTTGAGCTTTCTGATACCAAAAAGAACTTCATTTATCATCTTATTAAAAGTCAGGAACTGCCGGAAGTCTATCCGACAGATAACTTTATTGAATCCAATTTCGGAAACAAAGCCATTTCTATCAATGAAAAGCAAAAATATAAACTGATCATGGAATTTTACAACGATCCTTTTGCTTTCGAGAGAAACAATTTCAGCAAATCCAATAATGATCTTAAAATTAATATCAATGGAAAAGAAATCCGGAATGTAGATGAATTGAATACCCAAACCAAAAGTATGCAGGAAGTCATAAGAAAATACAACAATCCGCTTGAGATTGATAAAGCAATGCATTATCCAATATATTAAAACGATGGTTTATTTTTAAGTTTAGGCTAAAGCCTGAGGAAAGTTAAAAATTTATTTAGGTGGGCTAAAGCCCACCTCTATTGATGTTGACATCCGGATACTTAATGGTAATATCTTTTATCTTTTATCTTTTATCTTTTATCTTTTATCTTTTATCTTTTTATCATAATTCTTATATTTGCAGTATCAAAAGGAAATGGTGTTCTTCCTTACCCAACCGCTTTACAAAAGCTGATGACGCCTGATTAAAAGATTATTAACAAATAACTAATCAGGATTATCATGTCAAAAAGTCAAAGAACACCAGCTAAAAAAGCAATTTTTCTTACTCATTTTTTCTTCAGAAAATTTCCGGCTCTACCCTATATTTTAAAATGGTTGTGTATCAGTATCATTATTGGAACTTTAATAGGAACCGCTTCAGCAGGATTTCTTCAATCTCTGGAATGGGCAACAAACTTCAGAGAAAACCATCTCTGGCTGATTGCATTGCTTCCTGTAGCGGGATTCCTGATAGGACTTCTTTATTATTACTTCGGGAAAGATGTAGAAGCAGGAAACAATCTGTTAATTGATACTATTCATGAGCCTAAGGGAATCATTCCTTTTAAAATGGCACCTTTTGTTTATCTCGGAACGATTGTAACCCATTTTTTCGGAGGCTCTGCAGGCCGTGAAGGAACAGCACTTCAAATGGCGGGAGCTATCGCTGATCAGCTTACAAAACCTTTTAAGCTCGACAGAAACGACAGAAAAATATTGGTTATTTCAGCGATTGCTGCTGGATTTGGCTCTGTTTTCGGAACTCCACTTGCAGGAGCAGTTTTTGGTCTTGAAGTTTTTCTGATCGGAAGAATTCGTTACAATGCCATTTTTCCGGCATTCGCTTCTGCAATTCTGGCAGACTGGGCAACCAATCTCTGGAATGTAAAACATACTCATTATCATATTGATTTTATTCCCAAACTGGAGTTTTTACCCATTCTCTACAGTATTCTGGCGGGTATTGTCTTTGGAATCTGTGCGGCTGCTTTCAGTAAAATCATCCATTGGATGGGCTCTCTTTTCAAATCAAAAATCAAATATCCTCCGCTTCGTCCTGTTGTAGGAGGAATCATTATAGCACTTGCTGTTTTTGCAATGGGAACAACCCGCTATATCGGATTGGGAGTTCCTGTGATTGTAGAATCTTTTGAAAAGCAGCTTCCATTATATGATTTTGCATTAAAAATGATTTTTACCATTGTTACGCTTTCCGCTGGATTCAAAGGTGGAGAAGTCACCCCTTTATTCTTTATCGGAGCTACATTAGGAAGTGCTTTATCACTTTTCATCCCATTACCCTTCGGATTATTGGCGGGAATGGGTTTTGTAGCCGTATTTGCCGGAGCTACCAATACTCCGTTAGCCTGTATGTTGATGGGAATTGAATTATTTGGAGCGGAATGTGGTGTGTATGTGGCTATTGCCTGTGTTGTATCTTATCTTCTTTCCGGTCACAACAGTATTTATACAAAACAGAAGATCGGAGAAGCAAAAAACAGAAGGTATGAAAATCAGCAGGACAAATCTATTTCGGATTTTTTATAAGGGGTTACGGGTTTCGAGGTGCGAGATTCGGGGTGCGAGATTCGGGATTCGGGTTGCTAGTTAAAAGGTACGAGATTCGTGGTTATGAGATTTACATTAGGTTTATTTTGTTGTGTGATGCTGGTTTTTATTGGTTCTTAGTTGTTCGCTTATAAAATCTTGAAACCCAAAATATACAATCGCATAACCAAAAATCACTCAAACTCAAAACCACAAACCTCGAATCCCGAATCTCTCAAGTTCTCAGACTCAAAAAACCCCGAAACTCGCAACTCGCATCTCATCACCCTCAAACCCTCCCACTCTCAAACTCTCAAACTCACCAACTCCCTCACTCCATTTCCAACTATAATTCGTAATTTTACCCCATGTTCGATTACAGATTAAAAGTTTTCCATACGGTAGCTACCCGATTAAGCTTTACGAAGGCTTCAGAAGAGCTACATATTTCCCAGCCGGCTGTTACTAAACATATTAAAGAAATTGAAACTCAGATAAGTGCTAAGCTATTTGACCGTAAAGGAACTTCTATTCAATTAACCCAAAGCGGAAAGATTCTGTTTGAGCATGCAGAAAAGATCAGAAATATCTACCGTGATATGGAATTTGAGATCAGCCAGATCAATCAGCAGCATAAGGGAAAACTGATTATCGGGGCGAGTACAACTGTTGCACAGTATATTTTACCGGAGATTTTGGCCAAATTCAATTCATATTATAAAGATATTAAGATTGAACTTCTTACAGGAAATACAGAAACCATCACAACCCTTTTGAAGGAAGAAAAGATTGACCTGGGCATCATTGAAGGAGAATCACAGTCTTCTTATTTCGAGTATAAAACATTTAAGCCGGATGAAATTGTTCTGGCTGCAAAGTCAGATCATCCTCTTTCTCATAAAACATTAAACTTAAAAGATCTGTATCAACTGGATCTGATCTTCAGAGAACAAGGTTCTGGAACTCTTGAGTTTATACAAAACAGGCTTAAAGAAAAAGAAATCAATATGAACGATCTGAATACTGTCATGCAGCTGGGAAGCAGTGAGAGTATCAAAAATTATCTTCTTCATTCGGAATGTATGGCATTTCTTTCCATCAGTACGATTTTGAATGAATTGAAAAACAATATACTGACCGTGATTGATATTAAAAATTTCAGTATTGAAAGAGATTTTCATTTTATTCTTCCTAAAGGCGAACAATCTGAACTGATCAGGCTTTTTCTGAGATTTGCAGAATAAGCAACAAGCAAAGATATAACCTTTAGTTATCCAATATAACAAAATACGATTTACTTTATAATAGTATTTTCCGGAATTTTGATGCAGATTTTAAAAGTTCGCATTATGAAAGATTTCATTCAAAATGAAATGACACGGAAAGTATTTTTTATTGTTTTGGCTGTATTATGCCTTACACCGCTTATATCTTCTCCAATCGCTCTGGCTCTAGGTTTTTTTCTAGTTGTTTTTATCGGAAACCCATTTGAAAAACACCTTCATCAATATATTCATTTGTTGCTGCAGATTTCAATTGTAGGTCTGGGATTCGGGCTGAAGCTGGATGAAGCACTTCACGCAGGAAAAACAGGACTGATGCTGACCGTTGTAAGTATTGTTACTGTAATGGTATTAGGTTATTTTCTTGGAAAATTATTTAAACTGGAAAGACCTTTATCTTATCTTCTTTCCGCAGGAACGGCTATTTGTGGCGGGAGTGCCATTGCAGCCGTATCTCCTATTATTAAACCCAGTACGAAACAGATTTCTCTTGCGCTGGCTATTGTTTTTACCCTAAATTCTATTGCGCTGTTTGTTTATCCTGCCATAGGACATCTTCTGAATCTGTCACAGGAACAGTTTGGACTTTGGTGTGCAGTGGGAATTCATGATACGAGTTCTGTAGTAGGCGCTGCCAGCAAATATGGAGATGAAGCCTTGAAAATAGCAACTACTGTGAAATTGGCTCGTGCTTTATGGATTATTCCTGTTTCACTGATTACCATGTTTATTTTTAAAAGTAAAGATTCCAAAATAAAGATTCCATGGTTTATTGGATATTTCATTGTGGCGATCCTATTGAATACTTATTTCCCGTTTCTTGATCGTTTCAGCACTTCAATTACTGTTCTTGCAAAATCCGGTCTGAATCTGACTTTATTTTTGATTGGTTCTACCCTTTCTATTCAAACGCTGAAATCAATCGGATTAAAACCTTTGGTTATGGCAATTATCCTATGGGTAACGATAAGCATCGGTAGTCTTCTTTACATCATCCATTAAAAAGAGCAGAACCCTTTTGAAGTCAAAAGGGTTCTGCATATTAAATGTGGAAATGTTTATTTCTAATTGAAATAATTTTCTTTAGATTGCGGCTTCACCACAAGTATATACCTGCGGGCAACCGATATACTGTACACAATACCAAGGTCCTGTTACAGATCCTGAGCAGCTGCATCCGCAAAGAGATAAATCCGGATTACCGCTTATTCCTCCTGTAATATTTTTCAAGTCTTGTTTTCTCAGTTTTTTAGCGTTTTTCATAATGTTCGTGAGATTTAGTTTTAATTAGATAATTTAGTTTTAGTTACATTCCAAAGTTAAACAAATATTAAACACTCGCAACAAAAACCAGAATAAAATTTAATAATTTATTGATTATAACTTCATTATTACATTCAAAATAAGGATTATCAGTATTTTATTTATTAAACAAGTTAAATTATTCTGTAAATTCAAGGTCTCTGTCGTGGGTTTCAGAAATGGTAAGTGAAGAATAAAATGCAAGCCCAAATACCACGACTCCAACTATAGCAGCACTTTCCACAACAGGAAAATGTCCTTTAAGGGAATCAAAAGCGAATATCATCACCGGTACCAATCCTCTTACCATATTAGGAACGGTTGTGGTGGCGGTATTTCTGATATTCGTTCCGAACTGCTCTGCGGCCAGTGTCACAAACATTGCCCAGTATCCTGTTCCGAAACCAAGCCATACACAAAACAGATAATATTTTGTTTCTGTATTCGTATTACCAAATAACATGATTGCCACCCCGATCAGGGTAAAGATCAGCATATAAAAGATGGCCATTTTACGGGATTTTAAAGCATGGGAAATAAAACCGCTCAGCAGATCACCGACAGAAATCCCCACATAAGCCCACATAATTGCTTTTCCGGGGTTGATCTCTGTAATTCCTAATTCAGGGGCAAACTGATTGGCTAAAACAGCCAGAATCCCTATACAATACCATGTAGGTAACCCTACGGCAATGCATTTTAAATATCTTATCAATCTGTCTTTATTGGTAAAAAAGGAGAGAAAGTTTCCTTTTGAGATATTTTTATGCTCAAGATTCTTATAAATTCCGGATTCCGATACGCTTATTCTCAGTATCAATAACATAATTCCCATGATTCCACCAATAATGTAAGAAATATTCCATCCTCCAGACAGCTCTACAGTAAGCTGAGCCACTACAGCACCCATTAATCCAAAACCAGCAACCACTGAGGTTCCGATTGCTCTTAAATTCTTCGGCAGACTCTCAGAAACCAGTGTAATTCCCGCTCCAAGCTCTCCGGCAAGCCCAATACCTGCAATGAACCTTAAACCTGCATATTGGTACACCAAATGCTCTTTGGGAAAATAAGGAAGAAAACCACAGGCGATATTGGCTAATGAATAGACCAGAATAGATCCAAACAGTACAGAAAGCCTTCCCTTTTTGTCTCCGAAAATACCCCAGAATACTCCTCCGATGAGAAGTCCTACCATCTGGCAGTTCAGTATAAAGGTTCCGTCTGCATCCGGATTAAGCCCTAAAGCTTTTAAACTTGGAATTCTAACGATACCGAATAAAAGAAGGTCATAGATATCTACAAAATAGCCTAAGGCAGAAATAATAACGGGAATAGAGAAAATGTACTTCAGTTTTGAAGACAGGGACAGTTCTTGCATTTTTAAGTTTTGATAAAAATAAAAAACCTTTCAATTTCTTGAAAGGTTTTTATCAAATATCTTTTTCTGATTATTATCTGGCAATATTCACAGCTCTCGTTTCTCTGATTACTGTTACTTTTACTTGTCCCGGATAAGTCAGTTCATTCTGGATTTTCTCAGAGATGTCGTAAGAAAGCTGAGACGCTACTTCGTCATTTACTTTTCCACTCTCTACCATTACTCTCAGTTCTCTACCTGCCTGGATTGCGTAAGCACTTGATACTCCATCGAAGCTTAATGCTGCAGATTCAAGGTCTTTTAATCTCTGAATATAAGATTCCAATACCTGTCTTCTTGCTCCCGGTCTAGCTCCAGAGATCGCATCGGCAACCTGAATGATCGGAGATAATAATGACTTCATTTCAATTTCGTCGTGGTGAGCTCCAATAGCATTTACTACTTCAGGATTTTCACCATATTTCTCAGCCCACTGCATTCCTAAAAGGGCGTGTGGTAATTCTGATTCCTGCTCAGGAACTTTACCGATATCGTGTAAAAGACCTGCTCTTTTAGCTAATTTTACGTTTAATCCTAACTCAGCAGCCATAGTTGCAGCGATGTTAGCTACTTCTCTTGAGTGCTGTAGTAAGTTTTGTCCGTAAGAAGAACGGTACTTCATTCTACCTACGATTTTGATCAATTCCGGGTGTAATCCGTGGATTCCTAAATCAATGATGGTTCTCTTACCCACTTCGATGATTTCCTCCTCGATCTGTTTTCTTGTTTTTTCTACAACTTCTTCGATTCTTGCCGGGTGAATTCTACCATCGGTTACCAATCTGTGAAGGGATAGTCTTGCAATTTCTCTTCTTACAGGATCAAAACATGAAAGAAGAATAGCTTCCGGAGTATCATCAACAATAATTTCTACTCCTGTTACGGCTTCTAAAGCACGGATATTTCTACCTTCTCTACCGATGATTCTACCTTTTACTTCATCAGATTCAATGTTGAAAACTGATACTGAATTTTCGATAGCCTGCTCTGTTCCGATTCTCTGGATCGTTTGGATAACGATTTTTCTCGCTTCATTTTTAGCATTCATCTGAGCTTCTTCCATGATGCTCTGAACATGTGCCTGTGCTCTTGTTTTAGCTTCAGCTCTCATGGTTTCTACCAATTCTGCCTTAGCTTCATCTGCTGTATAATTAGAGATTTTCTCAAGTACTTCTACTTTCTTGGCAGTAGCTGTATCTAATTCCTGTTGTTTCTTTTCAAGAATTTCATTTTTCTTAGCATAATCTGCAATCTGCTTGTCTAAATCTTTTTCAAGTTTTCCAGTCTTGCTAAGCTCGTCATTCAGCTTATGTTCTTTGTCTTTCGTTCTCTTTTCAACTTCCTGCATTTTCTTTTCGCGGGATTGAATATCTGCATCATGCTGTGATTTCAATTCCAGAAATTTTTCTTTAGCCTGAAGATTCTTTTCTTTCTTTATGGATTCAGCCTGAACGTTAGCTTTTTCTATAAGGTTTTCGGCATTTTTCTTTGCATCATCTATGATGAATTTTGCTTTAGTATTCAGAGAACTTCTGGAAAAAAACATTCCCACGACAGCTCCGATTACTAAACAAACAACACCGACTATAACTTCTATCATAATTTATATTGAGTTTTAATTGTATTCATATCCTTGTTCAATAAAAAAAGCCTACAATAATCCAGAGATTGAGAGTAAACTCCTAATCAACACGATTTGAACTGATTTCCACTGTCTGTAATCCGGAAGTCCGGCACGCCATTCAATGGACATTTGTTCGGTAATTGTTTAGCGTTGAGTTTACCTTTAATGTGTTAGAATTATTGTAGGCAGTACTTTTCAGGAAAAAAAATCTATTTCCCGATTTCATTCAACGATTGATTAATCTGCGTTAATCTTTCATTGGTTGAATTAATATTTTTCTCGTAGTTAAGAGAAACTACTTCTGCATTGGTTCCCAGTTTAAGGGCACACATGGCCAAAGCATCCTGTTTATCTCTTACATCGAAATTCTGTTCAAAATCTTTAATCATATTCTCGATCTGCTTCCCTACTTTACGCAAAGTTTCTTCCTCTGCTGCCGGTACGTTCAGCGGATACACTCTTCCTGCAATGTTGACGGTTATTCTCCTTACCTCCATTATAATCCACTGTTTTGAAGCTGAGCAATACAGAAATCAATTTCTTTCACCAATCTGTTGATATGGTTTTTCATTAATCTATTGTGTTCAGGATTTCCTGATATTGCTGAATAAAGTTTTATATTTTTTTGTTCTTCTGCTAATACCTGATTCTTTCTTCTTTCCTCATCATATTTCTTCTTCAACTCTTCATGCTCAAAATTTAATTCTTTTAAATTTTCCGTAAGATTTTTATAGTTCTTTTGCAGAGTCGAAATCTTTCTCTCTAATTCTGAAAAATTGTTTTCTAAATCTTGAAGCATTTCAGGTTTGTATATTCTAACTAAAAGCAAAAATAAAAAAATAATAACACTAACAAAAATAAAACACTCTATATTTTGATATAACAATAAAAAAGGAGGCGCTAGTGCACCTCCTCTGTATTTTTTAATACAATATTTTTTATTCAAATTTCAGAACGAACATTACCGCTCTAGTCTGCAATGTAGAGATCGCAGATGACCAGTAAGGAGGTGTAGTAGCGTTATCTGCCACTTTTTCATTGTTCATGAAGAATGTTCCTCTTACGGCAGGAGTCAGTTTAAACTTGTTGAAATAAAACTGAATTCCCATTTCTGCAGACCATGCAAAGTTGTGCGTTGTAGATCTGTAGATTCCCTGCATGTTGTCATCTGTAGAACTTGAGTTAGACTGAAGGTTTACAACATAGTTCACCCCTGCAGCAACGTAAGGCCTTGAATTGTACCATCTTTGACCGTGAAGTTCCAGAAGTACCGGAATATCAATCAAAGTAGATTTAATTTCTCTTACTTTATCCTTTTCCTGTAAAGGGAATGGCATAAAAGGAGGATTGGTTAAAGATCCACCCGCATAAATGTCATTGGATTGAGTATTAAAAGTCAACTGTCTTTGTGCAAACTGTAACCCTGGTTCTACTCTTACATCAAGATAGTCATTCAGTCTCCATTTTGCAATAAGCCCGGCACCGAAACTATAACTTTCCTTAGAGGTAACAAGGTTTTCATTATCATTCATCCCATATTTCGGATGCAAAACAATGCGGTAATCCAGTCTGTTCCCGTTCAAATAAAACCCCCAACTGAATTTCTGTTCGTCGAAATCTTCCAACTTGTCCATTCTGTTTCGGGTTCTGAATTGCGCGTTTGCAAAAACGGCAACATTTACTGAGGTTAAAACCAGTGCTTTTAATAGAAATTTATTCATAGGTTACTTTGTTGCTTTATAAATTGTGGCTATACCTAAACTTAATTTTTTATATTCAACTTTCTTAAATCCCGTATCTAAAAGAATTTGCTTCATCTTCTCCCCGAAAGGAAAAGCATTTACAGAATCCGGAAGGTATGTATACGCCCTATTATCCTTAGAAACCAATCTGCCGATGGCAGGTAATATATTTTTGAAATAAAACATATAAAATGGTCCCATGAAACCCTCAACCTTTGAAAACTCCAGTATATAAACACTTTTGTTATCTTTAACTACTCTTCTTAACTCTGCCAAACCTTTGGTAAGGTTTTCAAAATTCCTTACTCCAAATGCAACGGAAACAGCATCAAATCTATTGTCCTCGAAAGGTAAATTTTCTGCATCTCCTTTTTGCATGGAAATTTTGCCGTCTAATTTAAGTTTTTTTATTTTAATAACGCCAACATTCAGCATTTGTTGTGATAAATCTAATCCAACTACTTTAGAACCGGTTCCTTTTTCAATCGTAATTGCCAGATCTCCCGTTCCTGTAGCCACATCCAGCACTTCCTGCGGATTATCATTTTTCATCCATTTTACCAGTTTATTTCTCCACAAAATGTCAATTTTCATGGATAAAACACGGTTCAGAAGGTCGTACTTCGGTGCAATGTTGTCGAACATATCCTCTACCTGGCTCTTTTTTGTAGCCTCTGAATTGTAGGGAGTAACTTTGGTGATATCTTTTGTCAAAACTTAAAACTTGTAATATTCTTTGTAATAATTTAGGTAATCCTGCTTTCTGAAGATTTTGGATCTTGATTCCACTTTCTGGATATTTTTGATCACTTTGTCATAGTCTTCATCTACATTGTAATAAAAATCTTCTGTGTAAAGCTTATTGAAGCGTCTTGCTCCTCCGTAATAATCCTTTCCGTCAATAACAGTTTTATCAAGGTTGGCCAGTAACGAATCTTTCTTAAGATTGTATCCGTAATACTGATCGTTTACATAGTAATCCTGGTGTGTAATATTAATCAGACCACGAAGTTTATTCACTTCAAATGCTGAATCATAAAGCATTTTTTTGTTCTGATCAAAAACCTGAATAGAGTTTTTCCCTTTATTCAAATCCACATGCACATACTGCCCCGCTGAAATAATTCCTTCAGATCCGTTATTGATCTTAAAGTAATACGTATTCGGGGTAGGATTATCTACCACATAATAATTCTTCTTGGCTAAAAAAAGGAAGTAGATCCCAAAGGCAACGATAAACGCCACAGCTGCAATAAGTAAGCCTTTTAAGGACGAGTTGTTTTTCATAGATTGTAAAGTACAATTTTTGCAAATTTAATAATATTTTTAATTCTCCGTTATTAATATTAATTATTAACTTTGCATCTTTAAAAAAATCATATAAACGAATGCCGAATACGATCATTATTGGCTCTGGATCTTATATTCCGAACAGAGTTATTGGTAGAGATTACTTCATGAATTCCGAGTTCTATACTGAAGACGGAGTAAAGATTGAAAAGCCTGTGGAAGAGACCATTGCGAAATTTGTAGAGATTACAGAAATCGAAAACAGGAGATTCATTGAGGATGATCTTTCCAACTCTCAAATCGGTTATGAAGCTGCAAAAATTGCCCTTGAGGATGCAAAAGTAGACGGCGAAGAATTGGATTATATCATCTACGCAAGCAATTTCGGGGAAGTTACTGAAAACGGATACGCTGATTTTATGCCGACAATGGCAGCGAGAGTAAAGAATAAACTGGGAATAAAAAACAGAAAATGCGTAACATATGATATGGTTTTCGGATGCCCGGGATGGGTTGAAGCTATGATTTTGGCTGATAATCTTATCAAAGCTAAAGTAGCTAAAACAATCCTTGTTATTGGAGGAGAGACTTTAAGCAGAGTAACTGATCCATATGACAGAAACAGAATGATCTTCGCTGATGGTGCCGGAGCTGTAGTAGTAAAAGCAACTGACGAAGAAAATGTAGGAATTATTGCTCACAACACGATTTGTGACAACGGACCGGAATTAAACTACCTTGAAAACCAACCTTCCATCAATAAAGAAGCAGATCAAAAACGTCTTTATGTAAGAATGTTAGGAAGAAAGATCTACGAATACGCTCTTAAAAACGTACCGGTTGCGATTAAAGATACCATTACTGATGCAAATCTTTCTATTGAAGATATAGATAAAATCTTAATTCACCAGGCAAACGCTAAAATGGATTATGCAATGATTGAGAGACTTCACAGGCTTTATGATGTAAAAGAATACGATCATGCAATCTCTCCAATGACGATTCAGGACCTTGGAAATACTTCCGTAGCCACAATTCCTACTATGTATGACATTATAATTAAAGGAAAAATGGAGGGTCAATCGTTTAAAGATAATGGTAACATTGTGATGACTTCGGTAGGTGCCGGAATGAACATCAATGCTATCGTTTATAGATTTCCTAAAAAGTAATATTTAAACCATTAAAAATATAAAAGCACAGGGAAGTTTATTCTTTGTGCTTTTTTTTGATCAGACATGCAAAAGAATTTTTTAATCATCGCCGGAATCTTCCTTTTTTTGGAAGTGTACATTTATCAGGCCATCAGAACACTTACCGATAATTTCTGGATCAGAATCGGATATTGGGTAATTTCTTTGGTTGTGTACGGGATTTTCGCTTACGAAGTCACTCATTATCAGAGATCAGACAGAAGCATGGTAAGAGCCCAGATCATGATTTCCTTATTTTTAATCTTCATTCTTCCCAAAATATTCGTGGTTCTCTTTTTATTAATTGATGATATCATCAGAACCGGAGGCTACCTGATAGGTTTTGCCAAACCTTCTGAGAATTTCTTCCCGGAAAGAAGGAAGTTCCTGAGTCTGGTTGGATTGGGAATGAGTGGCGTTCTTTCTGCTCTTTTTATTGACGGAATTACGTTTGGAAAGTACAGACATAAAGTAAGGAGAGTAAGGGTAAATTTTGCTAACCTTCCGAAAAGCTTTAAAGGATATAAAATCATCCAGATCTCTGACGTTCACAGTGGAAGCTTCTCAGATCCGAGTAAATTACAGCACGCGATTGATCTGATCAACGAGCAGAAGCCTGATCTGGTATTATTTACCGGAGATATGGTGAACAACGTTGCGGACGAGTTCAAACCTTTCATCCCCTTGTTTTCAAAGATCAAGGCCAAAGACGGAAAATTAGCTGTGCTAGGAAACCATGATTACGGAGATTACGTAACCTGGGAATCACCTGCCGCCAAAAAAGAAAACCTTGACACCTTAATTGGTTATGAAAAACAGGCTGGTTTCGATATGTTGAGAAACGAACACAGAGTTATTGAAAAAAACGGAGAAAAACTATACATTCTGGGAGTTGAAAACTGGGGATTGAAACCATTTCCTCAATTCGGAAAAATAGATGATGCTTTAAAAGGAGTGCCTGAATCCGCTACGAAGATTCTGATGAGCCACGACCCAACCCACTTTGATTATGTGGTTAAAAAACACCCATCAAACATCCATCTGACCCTTTCAGGTCACACCCATGGAATGCAGTTTGGTTTAGACCTTAAAAATGTAAAATGGTCACCCGTACAATACAAATATCCAAAATGGGCCGATTTATACGAAAGTGAAGGAAAACTATTATATGTAAACAGAGGATTTGGAGTATTGGGATATCCGGGAAGAGTGGGTGTACTGCCGGAGATTACACTTTTTGAACTGAGCTAGAAGTGCGGGTTTCGGGATGCGAGATTCGGGGTGCGAGTTATTATTTGCGAATGTTTGGTTGTTTTTGTTCCTGATTACCTACCGCATTAAACACTCTCACTCTCAAACTCTCAAACTCAAAAACCCTGCTACCTAACACCTATCACCTAAAAAATATAATCTTTCATGCGGGAAGTAGCCATTTCCCTGTCATTGAGAAAAGTAAGGAGGGCATCTAATTTGTCCTCCATTTTTTTGCCCGAAAATAAGCTTCGGTAAAAAGGAATATCAAAACGGTATTTCTTGAAATCTGTAAACTGCCATGTATTCAGATAAATCAGCACAAACTCTTCATTCTGCAAAGTTTCCAGAACCATATTCTGATAATACTTCATCGGCAGGATCTGAAATACAAAATCATTATAAGGCAGCTGACTGTATGGAGAGATACTTTCCGGAACAATACTCAGTCCGTCTTCTTCGGTAATTACAGTATCTCTTTTAAGTCTTTTGAAGGGAAAAAGAATATTAGCATTATCGATATTTGAGACGTAATTAAATTCCATCATCTTCAAAGTTTCCTGAGAAACTTTTACATCTTTCTGACGAATTCCTCTGATCTGTTTTTCCAGAAGTTCCTGAATATTCTTCTTGGCATTTTCAATTTCTTCAGGATTTGACCCTTTATTATAAAAAGCAATTTCATGCCCTTTGGATGAAATTGCTTTTATTAAATTCTGAAGTTTTTCGGTAAGAGAAACCTCTACAAAAAAACTTGATTTGATATCATGAATATCTAAAATTCTAAGAATCGCTTTGGTATTATCTTCTGTAATTTTCAATCGCTCATCAGCAGTAATTTGAGAGCCGTTTTTTACTTCAGCCTCAATACAAGTGATGTTAAAAGTCAATAATACCATTTAAATTAAAGTTTATATAGATTCTATAAAATATTAAAAATCAGATGTTAAAAATAAAAGTAATTAAAGTATTACTTTATATTATTAATCTTTACCCAATTTTACTTTCAGATTCTTAATCATATCTTTTGTCATTTCAGAAATTCCGAAATCATACGTCAGACCCCAGTCTTTTTTCGCTACGGAATCATCAATGGAAGCCGGCCATGAATCTGCAATTGCCTGTCTGAAATCCGGGTTATAATCAATTGCAAAATCCGGAATTTCTTTCTTAATTTCTTCAGCCAATTCTTTTGGAGTAAATGACATTCCACCCAAATTATAAGAAGAACGAACCGTCAAACTTTCTTTTGGAGCATCCATTAATTTTAAGGTTGCATTGATGGCATCATCCATATACAACATCGGCATTCCTGTATTCTCGGAAATGAAACTTGTATACTTTCCATCTTCAATAGCTTTATAGAAAATCTCAACAGCATAGTCGGTAGTTCCACCTCCTGCAGGAGTTTTCCATGAGATCAATCCAGGATATCTGATACTTCTTACATCCACACCATATTTGTCGAAATAATATTCGCACCACTTCTCCCCTGCCATTTTAGAGATCCCGTAAACAGTTGTTGGGTTCAGCACTACATCCTGTCCCACCTCATGCTTTGGAATTCCTTTTCCAAATACCGCGATAGAACTTGGCCAGAAGATCTTTTTAAGAAGCCCTTCTTTCGCCATTTCACAAAAATGAAGTAGTGGTTCAAGATTTAGTTTCCACGCAAAAACAGGCTGCTTTTCCGAAGTTCCGGATAAAAGTGAAGCAAGGTGATACACTGTCGTGATCTCATAATCATGAATCACCTGTCTTACCAATTGAGTGTTGGTAACATCCATTCTTTCATAGTGTCCGGCAGAAGTAATTCCTTCCTGCCATCTGTCCAATCCTGAAGCAACAACGTTTTCCGCTCCGTGAATTTCAACAAGTCTGTTCGTCAATTCGGTACCAATTTGTCCCAAGGCACCTGTAATCAGTATTCTTTCCGTATAGGATTCCATTTTTCAGATTTTTTTAGAATTGTACAAAAGTAAAAAAAACATGTCAACCAGAATAAAAAAGGTACACTTTCGCGTACCTTTTATAATCCTAAGAAAAATATTGATTAAAAATTAAGATTTATCCTGGCAAAAAGAAACCTTCCGTTCATTCCGAACTGAGAAACATTTCGGGAGTACACAAACTGATTCTGATTAGAAAGATCAATAGTAGAAGTATTAACATACACAAGGTTACCGGAAGCATCCAAAGAAGGTGTTTTCACAGCTGTCGGACCATAGTTTTTATCGGGATAAATATCAAATAAATTATTGGCTCCTAATGTCAGTTTAAGGTTTTTGGTAAATTTATACCCTACAGATAAGTCTGTAATCACTTTTCCTCCCCAAACCGGATGTTCAGTAGCCACAGCCTGCCCATTAATAATTTCTCCACTTACAATTCCGTCCCCGTTAGCATCCATTGTATTGGGATCTGTAACTTTTCCAAAATAAACATTCCTCAACAATACGCTGAATTTATCCATCTCTAAAGCATTATTCAGTGAAGCTTTAAATCTTGGTATAGCTTCTTCAAGATAAACACGGCTGGATTCAGAATAATACCTGTTTACCTGGCCGGCTTTGATTAAAACATCAGAACCATGAATATCTCCTACCCTGTTAGTCTTTGAAACAGTAATTGCCAAGTCTGAGTTCAGAGAATATCTTTCAGAAAACTTTGCTTTATGCGAAATCACGCCTTCAATACCTTTGGTCTGGGTATCAATTGCATTAGCAAAAAATGTAGCTGCATTCGCATTGGCCTTATCAAAGGCAGCCTGTAACCTACCAAGGTCACTTTCCGCCGGATAAGTTCCTGATGGTCTCGAAAACTGATCCGTTAAAACCACTCTGTTTTTAATTTTAATATAATAGCCATCTACTGTAAACGTTAGATTCATCTGAGGGATCTTAGCCGTAAAACCGGCAGAATAACTCGTTGATTCTTCCTGCTTCAATTGTGGGATTCCTAAATATCTGGCTGCATCAGAATCATTTGAAAAAGTTCCCACCTCATATGGCACTCCTCCAACAAACTGTGTGGCAGTAGCATTGAAATAGATCTGCTGCAAAGAAGGAGCTCTGAATCCTGTAGAATGTGCTGCTCTGATATTGATCTGATCAGTAAGTTTATATCTTGTAGCTAATTTATAATTGAATGTAGATCCAAAATCTGAGTAGTTTTCGAATCTAAGTGCAGCACTCATTAGCCATCTGTCAGTTACATCCAATTCCGTATCCACATAAGCAGCAACAGAATGCCTTCCATTATTTAGAGCATTCTCAGGGCGAAAACCTGGAAATACCTGAGACCCTCCGGGTCTGGTACCTCCAAAGAAGTCAGTAGGCTTTAGAGCAGCAGCTGTTGTGGGAGTCTGAATATTTCCATTAATATCATAAAGAGCCCATGAAGCTTCCTCTCCATTTTCTATCTTATACTTTTCGAATCTCATCTCTCCCCCAAAAGCAACATTAAAGCCTTTTAACCAGTCAATCTTTGTATCAAAATCTGCATTGATGGTATTTTGAGAAAATCCTAAACCGCCTGCATCAAATTCTCTTTTATTTGGATATCGCATGGAGGCATTGGCTGTATTTTTTATCGTATAGTCAAAAGTATTTCTTCCAAAAGTATTGCTGATATCATAATTAATATTTCCCAACTTTCCTTTAAATCCCGCAGCAAACGAAAGATCTATAACATCCGAAGCTATTTCCGGAAGAAAACCATTAGGATATATAGAGGTAGAAGTTCTGCTTTGATTAGGTCTTCTGTAAAAACCTGCTGCATTTCCAGCTCTATAGGAAATTCCTCCAAAAGCATATCCCCGGATTGTTGAAGACAGATCAAATTCAGAGTTCATAAAAAACTGACCGGATCCTAACCTGGATTGTCCCACCCGCATATTAAAGTCATCTCTTGTTAACCCTCTGTAAGCAAGTTCATTTTCAGTAACATCTCCCTTCAGAAGATCCTGCAAGGCTACAATTGTATTAGCCGACTGAATATTAGCCTGTTGTGCCGCAGTAAAATAATTTACATTTGGAGCATACTGATGTATATAATCTATGATTTGCTGTGTATTGGAAGTATTATTGATATTCCCAAAAAGAGCGGAAATATTAACTCCTTTTTCTAACGCCCTTTGCTCAATAGCATTATAACCATTAAAAATATCGCCTGTTGCTGACTTGGCTCTTCTGGTGTCATCCCTGTTCAGCAAACTTGCTGTAAAATTGATAAATCCATTATTGCCAATTTTAGTTCCGTAATTAAGATCAAGCTGATACTTCGCTCCGTCCCATCCTCCGGTATGATCATTAGCTCCCTTCGAATTAAATCCTCCTCCTGTAATTGCAGCGGTGAATGCATTCGTATTTTTTTTCATGATCACATTAATAACCCCGGCAATGGCATCTGAACCATACTGAGCTGAAGCCCCATCCCTCAATACTTCCAGTCTTTCAATAGCAAAAGCCGGAATAGCATTCAGATCCGTTCCTACAGATCCTCTACCAGGAGAACCGTTAATATTAACCAGTGATGAAGTATGCCTTCTTTTTCCATTAAGTAAGACAAGTACCTGATCGGGTCCCAACCCTCTCAGCTGAGCAGGATCAACATGATCCGTACCATCTGCTACAGTTGTTGAATTGGAGGTAAAAGATGGTGCAGCATAGTTTAAAATCTGATTCAGATCGGTTTGCGGAGTTAATACAGATTGTGATCCAATATTGATAACATCTACGGGAACAGGTGTATCAGTTGCCACACGGCTTTTATTTCTTGACCCTACAGTAATCTTAACTTCATCTACTGTTTTTACTTGTACAGAATCTTTCGTTTGCGCATTTAGATTAGCGGATAGAAAGAATAATGTACCCAAAAATATAATTTTCTGATAATTTTTTTTCATGTGTTTTTTTTTCAAATGTATCAATTAAAATGATAAAAAATAAATTAAAGTTCATTAAAAATTGAAATAGATTAAACATTATTCAATACTATTGAATAAATTAATAATTATCAATAAATAAATTTAAAATATATTGATAACTATAAAAATCAAAGGATTATTTTCACATACTTACTAAAAAAGCCATTTACACAAAAAAATCAATAATTTTGTTGTAAGAAAAAACAATCACATGAAGAAGATTTTAATTGCTTCGATGCTGTTGGCAGCTCAACTCAGCTGGGCTCAGTTCACAGATATCAATATTATCAAGGAAGTACAGGTAAAGAATAAAGGTGTTGTAGTCTCTGCACACCCATTAGCCAGTGAAGCGGGCGCTAAGATCTTAAAAATGGGCGGAAATGCCTATGACGCTGTTACCGCAACACAATACGCACTTGCTGTAGTTTATCCTCAGGCTGGAAATATCGGAGGAGGTGGATTTTTGGTTGGCGTAAAAAATAACGGTGAAAAATTCACTCTGGATTATAGAGAAACCGCTCCTAAAAAAGCCTCCAGAGATATGTACATTGATAAAAAAGGAAAAGCAGATACTGATCTTTCCCAGAACGGAAGACTGGCCGTAGGTATTCCGGGAAGTGTAGCAGGATTCTTTGCTACGCTGAAATACTGTAAACTGCCTATGGAAAAAATCATCCAGCCCGCTATTGACCTTGCCGAAAAAGGATTTGCCATTACGGATAAAGAAGCGGAAATGCTGAATAATCAAAGAGAAAAATTCCAGAAGCATAATAAATCTTCGATCATTTTTGTAAAAGGTACTCCGTGGAAAGCCGGAGATCTGTTGATCCAAAAAGACTTAGCTGAGACATTGAAACTGATTCAAAAACAAGGCGCTAAAGGTTTTTATGAAGGAAAAACAGCTGATCTTCTGGTTGCTGAAATGAAAAGAGGAAACGGAATCATCACTCTGGAAGATCTTAAAAATTATAAAGTTGCCGAAAGAAAAGCTCTGGAATTCGACTATAAAGGAAGCAATGTTGTTACCATGCCTCTGCCTTCAAGCGGTGGAGTTCTTCTGGCTCAAATGCTAAGAATGGCAAGTTTTGAAAACCTTGAAAAGTATCAGCAAAACTCTACAAAAGCAGTTCAGATCATGACTGAAGCAGAAAGAAGAGCTTACGCCGACAGAGCAGAATATATGGGCGATCCGGATTTTATTCAGGACAAAACCTCTTATCTGATCTCGGATGAATACCTGAAAGGAAGATGGAAAAGTTTCAGTTTTGACAAGGCTACTCCAAGTGCAGAAGTAGGTAAAATCATAGAACAGCCTAAAGAATCTATGCAGACTACTCATATTTCCGTATTGGATAAAGATGGAAATGCAGCTTCTGTAACCACCACACTTAATGGATACTATGGAAGTAAAGTCCTTGTTTCAGGAGCCGGATTCTTTTTAAATAATGAAATGGATGATTTCTCTATCAAACCAGGTGTACCGAATATGTTTGGAGCAGTAGGCGGAGAAGCTAATTCCATTCAGCCTAACAAGAGAATGCTCTCTTCTATGACCCCAACCATTATTCTTAAAAACGGAAAGCCTTATATGGTCGTGGGAACTCCAGGAGGAACTACAATTCCGACTTCAGTGTATCAGTCTATCGTGAATGTAGTGGATTTTAAACTGAATGCCAATATTGCGGTGAATGCCCCGAAATTCCATCATCAGTGGCTGCCTGAAACCATCACCGTGGAAAATAATTTCCCGGAAAGCACTATTTCTGAACTGAAAAGCAAGAATTACATCATTGAAAAGACAAAATATATTGGTAAAACAGAAATGATTGTTCTTGATGAAAACGGAAGCATCCATGCAGTAGCAGACGGCCGCGGAGATGACTCTGTTGCAGTGGAACAATAGTATCTTCAAAAAATAAAATACAGCTCCGGCTTCATTCGTAAAAAGGCAAAAGCCTTTTTGAATGAAGCCGGAGTTTTTTATCCATAAAGCTGGCACAAGAGATTATTTTCAATGACTTTTATCATGTTTTTAGATAAATTTTCTTAATTTTCGCCCTTAAAAAAACAAAACGACTGTTCTTTGAAAGCAAAAAAAATACACAATCAGCTTTATTTCCAAGTGATTATCGCCATCATTGCAGGTATTCTTCTAGGAAAATTTTATCCTGAATTAGGAGAAAAGATGAAACCTTTGGGAGATGGATTCATCAAATTGGTAAAAATGATTATCGCTCCGGTAATTTTTATTACGCTTACGCTAGGAATCGCCCATATGACCGATTTGAAAAAAGTAGGCAGAATTGCAATCAAAGCAATGATCTATTTTTTCACCTTTTCAACTCTGGCTCTTATCATCGGATTATTAGTAGGAAATATTCTACAGCCAGGACATGGTTTAAATATTGATCCTTCTACTCTTTCGGGTGATGTTTCGCAATATCAGGCAAAAGCTCATGAATCAACACTTACGGGCTTCATTATGAATATTATTCCGGAGACATTATTCAGTCCGTTGGTGGGTGAAAATATTCTTCAGGTACTTTTGGTAGCAATTTTAATGGGAGTTGCTTTAGTTTTAACAAAAGAAAAGAGCCAGAAAGTAACTGATTTCCTACAGGATTTATCAACTCCGGTATTTAAAATTGTTCACATGTTGATGAAGCTGGCCCCGATAGGTGCTTTCGGAGCAATGGCTTTTACGATCGGTAAATATGGACTTCATTCTGTTCTGAATCTTATATTTCTGGTAGGTACATTCTATATTACGTCTATCCTTTTTGTCGTTCTGGTATTAGGAGCAGTAGCGTGGTATAATGGATTTAATATTTTCAAACTTCTTTTCTATCTTAAAGAAGAGCTACTTCTCGTTTTGGGTACAAGCTCTTCAGAGTCTGCCCTTCCTGGAATTATGGAAAAACTTGAAAAAGCAGGCTGTTCACGCGCCATTGTAGGTCTTGTGGTTCCCACCGGATATTCTTTCAATCTTGACGGAACGAATATTTATATGACCCTGGCCTCTCTTTTTATTGCGCAGGCCTTAAATATTCATCTTCCTATCGAAAAACAACTGATGCTTCTTTTGGTGGCTATGCTAAGTTCAAAAGGTGCAGCTGGTGTTACAGGTGCCGGATTTGTTACCCTTGCAGCAACATTGGCCGTAGTTCCTGAAATTCCGATTGCAGGAATGACTTTAATTCTTGGAATTGATAAGTTCATGAGCGAATGCAGAGCTTTAACCAACGTAATTGGGAATTCTGTAGCTACCGTAGTAGTTGCCAACTGGGAAAAGCAGCTTGATAAGAAGCAACTTCAATACTGCCTGGATCATCCGGCTGAAGTAGAAAAGAAACTGGAAGTGTAGCAGGTGGTAGATGACAGGTTTTAGGTTGCAGGGATTAGGGGGAATTCAAGGTTCAAGGTTCAAGGTTCAAGGTTCAAGGTTTAAAGTTGTAACCAGCAACTAGTAACCTCGAAATAAAAGAAACCCGCAACTCGCAACCAAAACAACTCGCAACCAAACAACCAGCAACTCGTAAACTCGAAACCCGTACCCTAGAATCTAAACCAAAATACTCAAACTCGCTGGCTGTACTTTAACATGAATCGGTGATTTGATCTTATTGAATTCACCGTCCAGATGCCAGTTTTTGGTATTGACTTTAAATGATATTTCAGAGACCGGAAGATAGGTTACATATTCATCATCTTTCAGTCTTTTGGTAAACATTCTGAAAGCAAACAGCGCAGAATAGGTCAAAGGAAACTTTTTCACCAAAACCATGTCAACCAGCCCGTCACTTTTACTGGCTTTCGGTGCAATATAGGCGTTGTTCCCAAACTGGCGGGTATTGGCGATGTTCATCATCAGATACCTTCCATTGTACTGTTGATATTCTTCATCAAAAAATTTCACCTTGATGGGCTTGTAATTGAAAAAGGTTTTCAGGGAAACTTTGATATAGTTTTTGAATCCACGGCTTGTTTTTTCAAATTCTTTAACGACTTTACCGTCAAATCCCGTTCCCGAAACATTGATGGAAAGCCTGTCATTTACCGTAAAAGTATCAATCTTTCTGGAATTTTTGATTTTAATTTTTTCTAAAAGTTCATCAAGATTTTTACTGAATTGTGTTTCATTGGAAAACCCATTTCCTGAACCTGCCGGAAAAATTGCCAGAATTTTATCTGTATAAATAAGATTTTTGGCTACTGTAGAAATGGTTCCATCTCCTCCAATGGCCACAAAAATATCCACTTCTTCAAAATGAGCCTGAATAAACTCATCTGTTCCGGGAATAGATTCTGATACATAATACAACGGGTTGTTTACCTTTGTTTTAAGTTCATTCAAAAACGGCTGATAGTTTTTTTTGGCCGAAAAAGGGTTGATAATAAAAGCTACTTTTTCCATTACCGCAAAATTAAAAAATGCTTCCTGAACTGGAAGCATTAATTTACTTAATTTTCATTCTTTCTTTAAATTCAGCATTTAAAGTTCCTTTCAGGTCTTCCCATGAAACAGGAATTGTAATATCTCCGGCTGCAAAAGCGGCAATTTCATAGGGACTGTAGTGAAAATACAGGTTTTTATCATCAAAATAAAAGTTATCAGATGCCGGAATTTTATCAACTAAAAGCATTTCTGAATTTTTTACTTCTCCGTCTCCATCCATTGTTCCACTATTTATTTTATCAATATTTTTCATCAGAATGGCTTCAATTTTATTTTTAGGCATTGAAGTAATGTCTTTCAATTCTAATTTTTTGTTGTTTTTAAGATCAAAAACCCTTTCAGAAAATCCGTAGTTATCATGTGCTCCTCCTTCATATCCGCTTCCCAAATATTGAATATGCATATAACCGTTGGTATTAGAAATAAGATTCATATGCGAGCTTGAATACCAGTTTTGAGCATAAGTGACATCTGAAACCCAGTCTTTATTATCATTTTTTACAGAATTGAAATAACTGTTTTTTTCATTATCCAGATAAGCCTGAAGACCGGCTTTGGAAAAATCTTTAATCTTTTCATTCTGGAAATAGATGCTGTCTAACAGTTTTTTATCTTTTAAAGTAGGGAAAACCAAGAGCTTTGAAGTAAAGCTCACTTTTAAAGAGTCTGTAATTTTTGTAGAGTCATTGACTTTCACAGAGTCTACTACAAATTCTTCAGCGGCTTTGTTTTCTGTTTTTTCTACTGATCCTGCCGTTTCATTTTTTTTACAGGCAGTCACTGCTAAGAAAGAAGATAATGCTATAACAGCAATCGTATTTTTCATAATTCTAATTTTTTGGGTATCAAATACAAAAACCATTCAAAAGATGAATGGTTTTTGAAAAAAAATATTTTTTTTATTTAAATCCTGTTAACTATTACTTTTTTACAAGACTGATTACCTGATTTTCAAATTTCGAAGCAACACCCCAGATTTGTTTGAATGCAGGGTAATATTCTTTCGGATAATCTGAACTACCAATTTTTGTAGTCGTAGTCACCACCAATAAATTTCCTTTTTGTTCTACAGAATAAGTATAAGCTATCTCTTTATCTTCGGTAACAATTCTTTTTTCTTTAGGCATTTCCTCAATCACATACCCTTCCGGGATTTCAAGAGTGACCTTTTTGGTTTTGGTTATAGGCGATCCAAAATCGATAGGATATTTTCTTACTTCGGTTTGATCAAATTCATTAGAGCTTTTACTTAAAAACAACATCGGATTAATAATCATTTTCTTCCCTACTCTGTCAATAAGGTTGGATGAAGAGAATTTCATACTGCTTTCAAAGTCTCCATTTTCCAACACTTTTGAATTGATATCTGTGAAGTCCATTGAAAAGTTCTCCTTATACTGTTTTTTGTATTTTTCTGCATTATCATCGTAGTTGTCTTTAGCATACATTGCGTATGCACCTGTATCTTTATCTGAATAGGTTCCGGAAATACTTCCGTCATCATTGATCTTGGCATTTGCAGTAAGATAAGTATTACTGGATTTCAAATTGGTCATTTGAATCTGCAGAGCTTTATCTTTGGTCACCAAAATCCCTAACTGATTCCAGTTTTTAAGAGGAATTTCATCCAGCGAAGACTGTTTAGAGGTAGCATCATAAATATGCAGCTGATTATCTATATTGATGGCACTCAACACGAAGTTCATATTGGATATATTGGGAGATACCAAATTAATCAGCCCGTTTTCTACTGTAGAAATAACCAGCGGGTCGGCTTTAAGACCAGCTTCACGAAGCATCATAACCAGAAAAAGATTGATTTCTGCGGCGTTCCCCGTTTTAGTTTCCAAAAGCTTTTTGATACCATCTTCTGTGTAAATCCCTTTGTCTTTATTCCAGGTAAAAGTCTTTTGAACGTATGAAAAAATAGCATTTGCTTTTTCAAGATCAGTTTTCATTTCCGAAACTCCTGCCGGCATATTTTCTTTTGCCAGTTTTGTTCTTTTCAGCTCACCTCCAAAATCTTCACTTTCATAAAGTCTCTTCGAAATCTGATCCCATGAAGATGAATACAGTTTAAGCTCACCGAAATTCGTAGAATTTAGCTCCGCACTGATTTTTGTTCTGAAATTTCTATCATTTCTTACAAATTTCTCGGTTTTAAAACCATTCAAGTTTTCATAAGCAAATCTAAAGGTTTTATATTGAGCACCATACAGATATCTTTCTTCCATTTCTCTATACTTAGGGCTGATTCCTCCCGTATAGTTTACATTATAAGACATATTGATGGGCGTATCAAAGACATATTCTGTATTCAGTGAAGGAGTATCGGATTCTATCAATACCTCTGGAATTATAAATCGGAACGGAGATATAATTTCATACTGATATTCTATTACCGATCCGTTTTTCACGCTTGGAAAAGCAAATTTCGTTAAAGTAACATATTTATTCTCTTTGCTTTTATATTGAGAACTTTTCTCCACTTTTACGGGAACCGTAGTTCCATTTTCAAGATTGTAGGTAAAAGCTTTGAACTTCCCCAGCGATTCTCTGTTGGTTCCAACATTATAAATAGGAATTTCAAGATTCAACCAGTCTTCAGCTTTATCTTTATTATAAATCTTAACTCTGTAAAAATATCTTTTGTGCAGATTCCCTGTATTAGCATCTACCATAAAATAAGCAGACTTATATAAAATTTCAGCAGGAGCATTTTCATCTAATAATGATTTTGCTTTAGATAGGTCTGCGTCATTAAATTTAGGAGGATTCAGAAATTCATATTTCTTCTGAGCATTGACCAATATTGTATTGGCAGAGCAAAGAAGCAATACTATAATTTTTTTCATGGTTATATTTTTGTTATTAAAATTTTTGAGTTGTCCATATTCAGAATCTTTTTTCTGAAATTGATGTAATCATTGTATTTTTCTTTTGGATATAATCCTTTATTAATCTGCATTTTTCTGATCACCTTTACTTGCCCGTCACTTGTAGCGAAGCTCAGTTTATAAGATCCAAATTCAGAAGTAATGCTTGAATTATCCGGAGTTTCATCCACTTTATACCCCATAGGAAGAACAAAAGCAATTTCATATTCATCTTCGTAAGACATATTTACTTCAAAAGGAAGTTCACGATTTTCGTCTGTTTTAAAGATCAAATCAGAGAAAATAGGAACCGATCTGAACAGAAGACTGTTTCCTGCTTTTTTAGAGAAATTATTGGTTTTGAAATCCACATCATAAGAAATAACAGCATTATCTCTGTCATTATTAAAATTTTTCATTTCAACTTTTTCAAAGTTTAAAACATCAAAAGTTCCCTTCAGTGCATCATTTTTTTCCTTAGGATTAAGATTAGCAAATCTTAAATTATAATCATACTGATTTCCTGTATAGGAAAAATTTCCTGTTCCCGTAATGCTGTTATCTTCATTAAGGTTAACTCTCAATATTTGTTTTTCTTTGTTCTGTTCAGCTTTATAAACCGGTGTATTGATCAGCTCAATTCCTTTTGATGTTACGGAAAGTACATTTCTGTCCGTAGTACTGTAACTTAAGTGGTTAAAAGCTATTTGCTGAGAAGTATTTTCAAGCCAGATATTTCCTTTTTCCGTTGGGACCATCAGAATAATATGATTCCCACCCATAGAAGGAAATTCCGGATCAAAGGAAACCTGTGAACGACCGGAATTGATAATACAATAATTGGAAGGAATTCCAGCTTCATTCAAAAGAATCTTCATATAATTGGTGAGCCCTTTACAATCTCCATACCCTTTTTTCTGAACCTCATCCGGCAACATGGGCTGCCAGCCTCCTATTCCTAATGAAACAGCGATATATCGGGTTTTGTTCTGCATGTACTGATAAATTTTCTTTACTTTATCTTCTACAGATCCTTGTAATTGCAAAGAAGCTACTTCAGCTTTAATTGCAGGAGTAGATGCAGAAACAGGTACCAAAAGATCATTGTAAATCCAGGTTCCAAAGTCTGTCCAGGTATTTAAAGTTCCCTGCTTTCCTGCCAGATTAAATTTCGCAAGTGCGAAGTTGACTGCAGGTAAAATTTTAACAGGTTGTGGAATCATAAAAGCATCATCAATGGCTGGTACATTTTTATATGAATACGTTTTATCATTTCCACTACCGCTTTCTATCACAGAAGTGTAATTGTATTTTGAAGGGTAAATCTTAGATCTAAGTTCAATTCCCGACGTATTAATGATTTTAAACTGTGCTTCCTCCAAAGAGATTTTAGGAGAAGTAAACGGTACAAAATCCGGAATAAAAACAGTATCTTCATCTTCCGCTTCATACGAAAAATCAATAGTGTAGGGATATTGAACTGGAGTATATGAATAAACCAATATTCTGTTATCAGAATAAAAAACTCCCTGAGGATTGTTGGCTACATCTTTAAAATCAGATTTTGAAACACTTTTAATTTTTTTCCCGGCTTCATCATAGATCGTCACTTTGATGTTCGAAATACTTTTTGATTTATCATAAGAAATATAAGCTACGGCTTCATTATCCCCATCTTTATTTAAGACTGTAGTTACCTTATTTTTCTGATATTTTATTTCATCAATTTTATTGATCTGAATTGTTGTAAAATCCTTCCGAATCACAACATCTGCATTTTTCTTTAAATTCTCAGGAATAGCAGAGGCAGGATAGCTCTGTGCGAAATATAATGAGGCGGTAGATAAAGCCCCCAAGACTAATATTTTCATCATAGTTATTAAGATGGTACAAAAATAATAAAATCTTAATAACTGTTAAAAAAAATATAAAAGGCTTCAACATGTGAAGCCTTAACCTATTACTTAAAAAAGTACCGTATTAAATGTACCTATAAGAAAATGAACACATTATCAACTTTTCATCATTCAATTTTGAAAAGTTAAAAACAGAATATTTATACTCATTCTATATTGGGAGAAGGGTGTACCTATTCTGTAGCATGAAGGGATAAACTTCATATTATCTGCATTTCAAATTTAAAATAAATTACAATTCATGTAATTTAAATAATGTAGAATTAATAACAATAAGAAGTACAATAAATTCTACAGTTGAAAATTATTTATAAAAAAAGACCTCAAAAATGAAGTCTTTTAATTTTTTTGTTTCTTTTTTAATCATTCGGGACCAGTTTACTATCAAACTGATCACTTCCAAGTCCCAGTACAGGAATAAAAATAAATCCGAAAAGGAGAATCAGAATCGTGTAAAGAGGAGTTTCTTTGGCAAAGCCTTTAGCTAGCCTGTCATATACAATCCAGCATGCATAGATATTCACCAATGGAATAAAGAAAAGAATGATCCACCAAATTGGTTTTTTCACAATTTCCAGCAATACGATGGTGTTATAAATAGGAATAAAGGCAGCCCAGGCATCTTGTCTTCCTGCTTTCTGGAAGATTTTGTACATGCAATATCCATAGAAAATATAGCAAAGTAAGCCGAAGAACATTGTTCCGATCCCTAATCCTGCAGCTACTGCTCCAGAAGCTGCATCTGCCCCGTTGTAAGGGTCTGTTTGTAAAAGAGTTAACATATTATTGTTTTTTTGGTTTATCCAAATATAAAAAAAGCTTCTAAATAATTAGAAGCTTTTTTTATTATATTTTTAAAAACGTTTATGCATCAATTTTTGCATATTTCGCATTTTTCTCGATAAACTCTCTTCTTGGCGGAACTTCATCTCCCATCAACATTGAGAAAACACTATCTGCCTCTACAGCATTATCGATAGTTACCTGCTTCAGAATTCTGTGTTCAGGATTAAGGGTAGTTTCCCAAAGCTGCTCAGGGTTCATTTCTCCAAGACCTTTGTAACGTTGTACTTCTACTCCTTTACCGTCCGGAGCCATTTCTAAAGTAAACTCTTCACGTTCTTTTTCGTTATAAGCATATACTTTTTTGTTTCCTTTCTTTAATAGATATAAAGGTGGCTGAGCAATATAAATATAACCGTTCTCAATAAGCTCCTTCATATATCTGAAGAAGAAAGTAAGGATCAGTGTAGAAATGTGAGATCCGTCAATATCGGCATCGGTCATGATAACGATTTTGTGATATCTCAGCTTAGCCATATTCAATGCTTTGCTATCTTCTTCAGTACCTACAGAAACCCCAAGAGCTGTATATATATTTCTGATTTCCTCATTGTCATAAACTTTATGAAGCATAGATTTCTCTACGTTCAGAATTTTACCTCTTAAAGGAAGGATAGCCTGGAAGTGTCTGTCTCTTCCCTGCTTAGCTGTTCCACCTGCGGAATCTCCCTCTACAAGGAAGATCTCTGATTCTGCCGGATCTTTTGAAGAACAGTCAGATAGTTTTCCCGGAAGACCAGAACCTCCCATCGGAGATTTTCTCTGAACCATTTCACGGGCTTTTTTAGCAGCCTGTCTTGCTTTTGCAGCTAAAACAACCTTTTGAACGATCAGCTTAGCTTCATTAGGGTTTTCTTCCAAAAAGTTAGTAAGCATCTCCCCTACAATTTTATCTACAGCCCCTGAAACTTCAGAGTTTCCTAATTTTGTTTTAGTCTGTCCTTCAAACTGAGGTTCCATTACTTTTACAGAAACTACAGCTGTTAACCCCTCACGGAAGTCATCTCCTGTAACTTCTACTTTCTCTTTCTGTGGAATACCAAGATCATCTGCATATTTCTTAAGGGTTCTCGTCAAAGCACGTCTGAAACCTGCCAGGTGAGTTCCTCCTTCATGCGTATTGATGTTGTTTACGTAAGAGTGAAGATTTTCATTGAAAGAAGTATTGTAACGCATTGCTACTTCTACAGGAATATCATCTCTTTCACCTTCCATGAAAATTACGTGTTCCATGATAGATTCACGGTTTCCGTCAATGTAAGCAACGAATTCTTTTAACCCACCTTCTGAATGAAAAATTTCCGTTCTGAAAGAACCATCTTCTAATTTCTCTCTTTCATCAGTTAATGTAATGGTAATTCCTTTATTAAGATAAGAAAGTTCTCTTAAACGGCTTGCTAATGTATCGTAATTATAAATTAATTCTGTAAAGATGGTATCATCCGGTTGGAAAAACTGTTTGGTACCTCTTCTTTCACTGTGACCAATTTCCTCTACACCTGTCTGAGCTTTTCCTCTTGAATAGATCTGCTGGTAAACGTTTCCATCTCTGTAAACTGTAGTGATCATCTCATTGGAAAGTGCATTCACACACGAAACCCCAACCCCGTGAAGACCTCCTGAAACCTTATAAGAGTCTTTGTCAAACTTACCTCCGGCTCCAATTTTCGTCATTACAACTTCAAGGGCAGATTTCTGTTCTTTTTCATGGAAATCAACCGGGATACCTCTACCGTTATCACTTACTTCAATTCCGTTTCCTTCCTTGATGCTAACGAAGATCGTGTCGCAGTATCCTGCCAATGCCTCGTCAATAGAGTTATCTACTACTTCATAAACCAAGTGGTGAAGTCCTCTGACTCCTACATCACCAATGTACATTGAAGGACGCATACGAACGTGCTCCATTCCTTCCAATGCCTGAATACTACTAGCTGTATATTGTTTTTGACTCATATTAAATATTAAAAATCCTGCTATATGCAAAGACTTACAAATATCGTGATTTTTTTCGAGGTATGAAAGTTAAAAAGTGTCAAAAAAATGTAGAGTTTTCTTAGTAAAAACATAAGAAAAAGTAAGCCAATAAAAGATTCAAAATTAAAATGTATTGTTGAAATACCAACTGTTGTAAATCATACTCTAATCAATAATTTATGCGTAAATTTATTTACTGAAAAGTTGATATTATGGATGATTTTATAGCTGCACGCGCTCAGATGGCACTCTCTCTGGGCTTTCATATCATATTCTCCTGTGTGGGTATGGTGATGCCTTTTCTGATGGCTTTTGCCCATTGGAAATACCTAAAGACCAATAATGAAGTATATAAAGGACTGACAAAAGCATGGAGCAAAGGAGTAGCCATCCTTTTTGCTACGGGAGCTGTTTCAGGAACGATGCTTTCCTTTGAACTCGGACTTCTATGGCCCGGTTTTATGAAACATGCAGGTCCGATTTTCGGGATGCCGTTTTCTCTGGAAGGAACTGCCTTTTTCATTGAGGCTATTGCTATCGGCTTCTTTTTATATGGATGGGAAAGGTTCAATAAATGGTTTCACTGGTTCTGTGGATTTCTAGTAGGAGTAAGCGGACTTGCTTCCGGAATTCTGGTAGTAGCAGCCAACTCATGGATGAATTCTCCTACCGGTTTCGATTATATCAATGGACAGTATCTTAACATAGATCCTATCAAAGCAATGTTCAATGATGCTTGGTTCCCTCAGGCTCTTCACATGACGGTTGCGGCATTTTGTGCAACGGGGTTTGCTGTAGCTGGAGTACACGCCTTTATGATTCTACGAAAAAGAAATATTGAATTTCATACCAAAGCTTTTAGAATTGCCGTAGGATTTGCTTTGATTGGAGCGTTCGGAGCACCTTTAAGTGGTGATGTTGCTGCGAAATCGGTGGCAGAAAGACAACCTATCAAACTGGCAGCTATGGAAGCTCATTTTGAAACTGAAAAAGGGGCTTCATTTGTGATCGGAGGAATTCCTGATGAGGAAAAAGAAGAGGTGAAATATGCAGTAAAAATTCCGAAAGTTTTAAGTTTTCTGGTGAGCAATGATTTCAACTCTGAAGTTAAAGGTCTTAAGGATTTCCCTAGAGATGAATGGCCTCCGATTGCTGTGGTTCATTATGCTTTTCAAATCATGATTTTCTTCGGAGTGGTAATGATTGTTATTGGAGCTATTTATTTATATGCTTTCTTCTTCAAAAAAGAATGGCTGAACAAACACTGGTTACTGAAAACATTTTTAATAGCAACACCTTTCGGATATATTGCGCTGGAAGCCGGATGGACAGTGACAGAAGTAGGAAGACAGCCCTGGATTATTTATGGGATTATGAGAACGGTTGATGCAGTAACTCCTATGCCGGGAATACAGTATTCATTCTATTTCTTTACTGCTATTTTCGTATCATTATCATTAATCCTTGTTTTTCTTTTAAAGAGACAGATTCAAATGGTACCGAAGCTTTACGATCCTACCGATGCTCAGTTTAACGATAAAAACAAAAAATCATGATTTACATTGTAATAGGTTTTCTCTGGCTATCCATCTGTCTTTATATTATTTTAGGCGGAGCTGATTTCGGGGCTGGAATTGTGGAACTTTTCACGCATAAAAAAGCCAGAAATAAGACCCAGGAAATCATGTATGAATCCATAGCTCCTGTATGGGAAGCCAATCATATGTGGCTCATCATTGCGATTGTAATTCTCTTTGTAGGGTTTCCCGAGATTTATACCACCATGTCTACCTATCTTCATATTCCTTTAGTACTGATGCTTTTGGGAATTATTGCGAGAGGAACAGCATTTACCTTCAGACATTATGATGCTGTGAAAGATAACTGGCAGGTTTTATATACTCAGATCTTTTATTATGCCAGTCTTTTAACTCCTTTCTTTTTGGGATTAATTGCTGCTGCTACGGTTTCACATTCTATCAATCCTGATGCTGTAGGTTTTCTGGACTTGTATGTATTCAGCTGGCTGAACTGGTTTGGAGTTTCTGTAGGTTTATTTACGGTAGCGCTTTGTGCCTATCTTGCTTCTATCTTTTCATTAAGAGAAACGCGTGATAAGGCTGATCTTTTATTAATGATCAGAAAATCCAAGCAGACGATGATCTTCGTGGTAATTACAGGTATTTTGGTATTTGTGACCGCTTATATTTCAGACATTCCCCTTTTGATGTGGGTATTTTCTAAACCTTTGGGGATTATGGCAATTGCCTTTGCTACGATTGCTTTATTGCTTATTTTAAGAGCGATGAACCGTCAAAAACTACTTCCTGTACGTGCTTTGGCCGGATTCCAGATGGTGATGATTTTAGTGGCAGCAACGTATCAGCATAATCCGGATATTATTTTATTAGGAAACGGACAACATCTTTCATTGCTTGAGCATATGGCTCCTCCAAAGACTATTGCCGCATTGGGATGGGCATTGATGCTGGGTTCATTATTTATTCTTCCGTTTTTATTTTATCTGATGGCTTCTTTCAGTAAGTTGAGAAAATAGGTAAAATATGCAGACTTATAAAGACAAAACAGAACTCATTGAGGAGCTAAAGAAAAGATACCTGCTCTATGATCAGGAATTTAATGATGTAAAAGAAGAGGAAAAAGATCTTCTGCAACCAGGAGTTGACAAAACTCCGTCCCAAAATATTTCCTATCAATTGGGTTGGACTCACCTGCTTTTACAGTGGGAATCTGATGAAAGCAAAGGAATTGAAGTGAAAACTCCCACTCCTGAATATAAATGGAATAATCTGGGAGGATTATATCAGTTTTTTTATCATGAATACGGTTCTTATAGTTTACAACAGCAAAGAGAACTGCTGCAAAGTAAGGTTGATGAAATTATCACTTGGATAGAAAATCTTGACGATGAAACATTATTCACTCCCGGACAAAGAAAATGGGCAACTACTCCCGCCCAGTGGCCAGTCTGGAAATGGATTCATATCAATACCGTGGCTCCGTTTAAAAACTTCAGGGCACAGCTTCGGAAATGGAAAAAAGAAAAAGGTACAGCATAGTTCTGTACCTTTTTTATTGTTTAAAAACGCTTTCTGATCCTTTGAAAAAAGAAATTGAGTATTCCTAGTGTTATTTTGACAACAAGCATAATGACAAATGCTAATATAGCACCTGGAATCAAAAGAATTGGCCCTATAACGATCCATCCGGTTTTAAAAATTACGGCAAATGCAAGGATTGCCACAGCAATCATGATGATATACATAAGGGGTTTCATCCACCAGTCTTTACTTTCAGAATAATCTACATTGGAAAGAATATACCCTGTTCTTTTACCATATAAAATTTCAAGAAAAACCTTGTTTTCAGAAGTAATGTCAAATTTATCTTTTTTAACAAGTGTTTTAATATTCACGTCTGCATTGCTTTTATCATAGAAAAGTTCCAGATACTTTTCCTTTTTCCCTGAATCATAAGTCCTGCTTAGTCTTACAGCCGTATTATTTTCTTCATTTTCTATTCTTGAACCACTGAATACTTCAGAAAAAGATCTTTTTCTACCATCATTTTCTTCAATAAATACAACGGTGCAGGAATCATCGGAAAGACTGGCATCTCTCACAATATACATTTTAGAAAAATCTTTCTTAATATATAAGGTCTTTCCGGCAATATAAATTTCCATCCAGTTAATTCCATTTCGCCTTTTTTCCCGGTTAAATTCTACAATTTCTCCTTCATGTAAAAAGTCAGAGGTTTTGGAATTTTCTTCATGAGCAGAATATAGCGCCACAGGCTGAAGAATTTTAATTCGTTTTGACATGTTTAATAGGTTTTCAGTTAGTTTTTTAAGAGATGAATATACAAATAAAACCTTCTTTTACAATGTCCTACAAAAAAAGACTGCCCAAAAGCAGTCTTTCTATTTATACTATTTATTGTATTAAATCTTAAGCCAATTTCATCAAAAGATTTTCGTCAATCTTTTCTACTTTCACAATATTATTTTTTGTCAAAGTTTTAGAAGCTTTATCCCATTTTTTACCTGATAACTGGCTTCTTTCTTTTACTTCAGCTAGAGACATTGCTTCTTCCTGAGAGTTAAGGATTTCAAGGATTACTTTCTCATCCTCACCTAATTCAATCTGTGGAACTGCTTTTTCAGGTCTCATCTGAGGGAAGAACAATACTTCCTGGATTGAGGCATTATTCGTTAAGAACATAATTAATCTGTCCATACCGATACCTAATCCTGAAGTTGGCGGCATACCATATTCCAGCGCTCTTAAGAAGTCCTGGTCGATGAACATTGCTTCATCATCTCCTCTTTCAGATAACGCCATCTGTGCTTCAAAACGTTCTCTCTGATCGATAGGATCATTAAGCTCTGAATAAGCGTTAGCGATTTCTTTACCGCATACCATTAATTCAAAACGCTCTGTTAAACCTTCTTTGCTTCTGTGTTTCTTTGTCAGTGGAGACATTTCGATCGGATAATCCGTAATGAAAGTCGGCTGAATGAAGTTTCCTTCACATTTCTCACCAAAGATCTCATCGATTAATTTTCCTTTCCCCATTGTCTCATTCACTTCAATACCGATAGACTTGGCAAAATCGTATAATTCCTTCTCCGTTTTTCCAGTGATATCGAATCCTGTAAATTTAAGGATTGCTTCTGTCATGGAAACTCTTGGATAAGGAGCTTTGAAGTCTACATTATGTTCTCCGAAAGTAGCCGTTGTAGTTCCGTTTACCTGGATAGCACAGAATTCCAATAATTTCTCAGTGAAATCCATCATCCAGTTGTAATCTTTGTACGCTACATAGATTTCCATAGCCGTAAATTCCGGGTTATGGGTTCTGTCCATCCCTTCATTTCTGAAGTTTTTAGAGAACTCATATACTCCGTCAAAACCACCTACGATCAGTCTTTTCAGATATAATTCGTTGGCAATTCTTAAATATAGTGGAATGTCCAGCGCATTGTGGTGTGTGATAAACGGTTTTGCTGCTGCTCCACCAGGAATTGACTGTAGAATTGGTGTTTCCACTTCAAAATATCCTGCATCATTAAAGAATGTTCTCATGGCATTGAACAATTTTGTTCTTTTCACAAAAATTTCTTTTACCTGTGGATTTACCGTTAAATCTACATAACGCTGTCTGTATCTTAATTCCGGATCGGTGAACCCATCGTGTACAACACCGTTATCGTCAGTTTTTGCCTGAGGAAGAGGACGTAAAGCCTTTGTAAGAAGCGTAAAGTTTTTCACTAAAACAGTCTTCTCTCCTACCTGAGTAGTAAACAATTCTCCCTCAATACCGATAATATCACCGATATCCAAAAGGTGCTTGTAAACTTCATTATATAGTTCTTTATCTTCACCCGGACAGATCTCGTCTCTGTTGAAGTAAACCTGGATTTTTCCTTTAGAATCCTGCAATTCTGCAAAAGAAGCTTTTCCTTGAATTCTGCGGGACATCAATCTACCAGCGATCTTCACCTGTTTACTTTCAGAAAAGTCCTGTTTTATAGATTCTGTAGTATCTGTAATTATATACTCATCCGCAGGGAACGCATTAATCCCCATTTCAGTAAGCTTATTCAGCTTTTCTCTTCTAATGATTTCTTGTTCTGATAATTGCATTTCTTATTTTTCTAAAAGCGTACAAATTTAGGCATTTTTGACATGACCATCAATGGCTTTTTTCAGAAATTTTAAAAAGTAGTTGAGATGCGGGTTGTGAGGTACGTGTTGCGGGATGCGGGGTATAAGATGCAAGAGTTGAATTATTGCGCTATTAACCTTAAACTTTAAACCCTCGAACTTTAAACCAACCAGTTTTTCTGTTTTTCTGAGGAATAAACGTCCACGCCAGCATTCTGCTAACTTTTTGTCCCTGAGCCATATCAATGGTTTTCACCTCTACGGCTTTGACGTTTTTTAAAAGGTTAGTCAACTTATTGAGATTATCTTTTTTAGAAACCAGACATGTGAACCAAAGAACCTGTGATGAAAATAATACGCTTTCATTAATCATTTTTGTGATAAATGCCAGCTCACCACCTTCACACCAAAGTTCCGACTGTTGCCCACCGAAGTTAAGAAGAGGTTTCGTTTTCTTTGATTTACTAAGGTTTTTGGTTTTCCTGATATTCCCTTTTATGGCAGATTCTTCAGAATCATGAAAAGGAGGATTACACATCGTAAAAGTGAATCTGTCGTCAGAACCAATGATATTGGTAAAGATATGACCAGCATCAGGCTGACTTTTCAACTGAATGGCAGTGGATAAATCTTCATTCTGGTCCAGAATATTCTGAGCATTTTTCAAAGAATCCTGATTGATATCTGTTCCCAGCATGGTCCAGCCATAAGATCTCTGACTGATTAAAGGGTACACAAGGTTAGCTCCTGTTCCTATATCCAACCCTTTTACAGAATTTCCTACGGGAATTGTATCAAGCTGTTTGCCTAAAAGATCTGCAATATAATGTACATAATCTGCCCTTCCCGGAATGGGCGGACAAAGATTGGTATCGGGAATATCCCAGCCTTTAATATTGTAGAAATGTAAGAGTAAGGCTTTGTTGAGCAGTTTCACTGCTTTTGGAATGCTGAAATTAATGGTTACCGTCTGATAAGCATTCTCGAAAACATAATGTTTCAGTTCCGGCACACAAGAAATAAGCTGATCAAAATCATAGGGATTGCGATGCAGATTTCTTGTGTGCAGACTGGATTTTTCAGCGGACATATTCTATTTCTTCTGACTTAAAATATATTCCACCATTTTTTTGGCATCTTCTTTAGATACCTGTGGATGGGCGGCCATAGGCACACTTCCCCATACTCCACTTCCGCCTTCTATAATTTTGGAAGCCAGCAGTTCTGTATCCTTTTCAGAATACTTTCCTGCAATTTCCTTATAAGAAGGTCCTATCATTCTCTCATTAACAGAATGGCATCCTGAGCAATCCAATGTTTCCATGATCTGATCACCTGAAAGATTAGATTGAGCAGGTTCTGAAACAGCGGCCGTTTCAGAAGAAGATGCTAGTTCTGCTGTATTTTCTTTTTTAGAACAGGAAATGATCATAAGACCTAAAGTTCCTGCTAAAAGTATTTTTTTCATTATTTCTTCGCTGTAGAATCTGTTTTAGCAGCTTCAGGTGCAGGAGCAGCCGGAGTTGCAGCAGCTGGAGCAGCAGTTTTAGCCGTAGAATCAACAGTAGCTACTTCTGGCTCTGGAAGCATCGTGTTGGTGTCCTGTAAAGAGTGATCTACTTTTTTAGAACAGCTTGCTAATAATAAACCTCCGATAAATGCGATTGCTAATACTTTTTTCATTTTTTTCTAATTTGGAAGCAAAAATATAAAAAATAACCTTTTAAACTTATGACAAATGTTTTCTTTGAGAAATATTTTTGGGATCAGAGTTTTAATTTAACAATAAAAAAATAATTCAATCAATAGGGAAATTTAAAATAGGTTATTATTTTTGTATATCGGATGATCCGAGCCAAAACCGAAATATAAATATGAAGCTTATGACTAAAAAAAATTTGTTGGCTACAACTTTCTTTGTTGTAGCCTCTTCCCTTTTTCTTTCGTGTGACAATTCATCTAACGAACCACAATCAGAATATTCTGATAAAATAGAGTCGGTGACACTTTTAAAAACAACTAAATCATGGGATGGAACAGTATATCCGGCCTATCCTACTACACAGCCGGAAATCACGGTTCTTAAAATTACCGTACCTCCTAATTCAGCACTGAGTTGGCATAAACATCCTGTGATCAATGCAGCTTATGTAGAAAAAGGTGAAATTCAGGTGGAAAGAAAGGAAGATGGCAAAACACAATGGATACGTAAAGGTCAGGTGCTGCCAGAAATGGTGAATGTGGGCCACCGAGGTAAAACGGGAGACAAAGGAGTCACCTTAATTGTTTTCTACAGCGGAACTCCTGATATTCCTTTGTCCGAACCGGTACAATAAATGGTTTTAAACGCTTTGTTCGCAAAGGAAATTATCATAAAACTATATTTTTTGCTCGCAAAGCCACTTCGTTCAGCTAATGACAGCGGGTTTTGCTAAGTGAAACGCCTTTGCGACCGTTTTAATAATAATTTAATAGCATCTTTGCGACCTCAGCGTTTAGATTATTCTTCTATAGAACCAATACAATAAATAGTTTAAACACTATGCTCGCAAAATATTTATAGTAAAACCTTATTTATGTTCGCAAAGCCACGTCGTTTAGCTAATGACAGCGTCTTTTGCTGAGTGAAACGCCTTTGTGGCCATTTTAACAATCATTTAATAACATCTTTGCGATCTCAGCGTTTAAATAAAAGATTATTATGGTTATATTTAATCCATGGTTTTAATTTCAAAAATTCTGTTTTTCACCAGTCATCATGGTTTTTATACTGTGATTCTGTTGTTTGCGTTCTTTGGATTGCTCTCCTATCTGACCAAAAAAGCATGGCTTTTAATTCCGATTATTCCATTGGCTATAGTAAATGGATTTGGCGGACAGTTTTTAAATGCATGGTTTTTAAACAAATACGGAGTGGAAAGCACAGCTATTATCACCTCGGATGTAGAAACCAATTCTACCCTGAATGACATGTATATCCACGATTATGAAGCTATTGTGAAAAAACAGGATGGAAAATATATTTCAACCTTTTTCTCCACCACTACTGCATCCATCTATCCTATTGAAAATGCAATCAGAATCCCGCAAACTGAAATTGCTTTCCCTGTAAAATATATTCCGGGATATGAAAAAAATATCGTCATTCTTTACAATCAGTCTGATGAAGGGCAGGCTAATCTTAAATATTCAAAACTGGCTCCTGTAAACTCTGCCAGAATCAAATATGAAGCAGACAAAACGAATAAAGAATTTATTGAAGAATACATTTCTGCCCTGGAAGATTATGTAAGATACTACGATAATGAAACTTATAAGGAAAAAATCAAAGAATTGAAACAGGAGCTTAAGCAGCTTAAATAAAGGATTTTTATATTAAGTTTTAGTATTTTCTGATATTTTTTAGTTTTTTTATTAAAAAAATTTCTACATTTGTCCCATGTTAAAAATGAACAACAATATTTGGTGGTGGCTTTCAAACTCTTCGTCGGGTCTGGAGGTATTGTCATGTTGTTAACTACAGCAGAAATAATCAAAAAACAATATATAGGCTTTGACGGATACCGTTAAAGCCTTTTTTTATTCCTTAATCTCACAAAAAACAATAAAATGTTGACCAACACAATTACAATAAAAACTGTTTCGAAAAAAACACTGGGAGACCTTCATACTCCCATGAATATTTATCTTAAGATCAGGGATAAATTCCGGGATACTATTCTTCTGGAAAGTTCAGATTCCAAGAGTATTGATAATAACTTTTCCTTCATTGCGGTAAATGCTATTGCCGGAATAGAAGTGAAAAACCTCAACGAATATGAAATCAAACTTCCTGCTTCTGCTCCCGTAAAGCAATTTATTATGGAGCGAAATATCACAGATATATTTGAAGAGTTCCGAAAAATTTTTAAATGTGAAGAAACCAATGATCCGATTGAACAGACAGCTCAGAGTCTTTTTGGATATACAAGTTTTGAAGCGGTACAGTTTTTTGAAAACATCCATCTTAAAGCACAGAGCAAGGAAGTAGAAATTCCTGTGATGAGATACAGATTATACCAATATGTAATTGCGATCAATCATTTCAATGATGAAATGCATATTATTGAAAACTTTATTGATGGGGTAAAATCTGAACTTCATCTGTTGGAAAACCTTATTAAAAATCAAAATACTCCGGTTTATCCTTTTGAGAAAACCAGTGAGGAAACCTCTAATATTACTGATGAAGATTATCTTGAACTGGTAAAAACAGCACAGAAACACTGTATGCGTGGTGATGTTTTCCAGTTGGTACTGAGCAGAAGATTTGAACAGAAATTCAAGGGAGATGAGTTCAATGTGTACCGTGCTTTGAGAAATATCAACCCTTCCCCTTACCTGTTCTATTTTGATTACGGAAATTATAAATTATTCGGATCAAGTCCTGAAAGCCAGTTAATCATTAAAAATAATAAAGCAATTATTCATCCGATTGCCGGAACTTCAAAAAGAACAGGAAACTTTGAAGCTGATCTTGAAGCTATTGAAGTTTTAAAAGCTGATCCCAAAGAAAATGCAGAACATACTATGCTGGTAGATCTCGCTAGAAATGATCTTGGAAAGCTTGGAAAAAATGTAACTGTTACTAAACTTAAAGAGATCCAGCTTTTCTCTCACGTGATTCATATGGTAAGTGAAGTGACTGCAGATGTTGCTAATGATATCAATCCTCTTGAAATGGTTTCCACAACTTTCCCTCAAGGAACATTGAGCGGTGCACCTAAGCATAAAGCACTTCAGCTAATCAACCAATACGAAAAAGATTCCCGTGGATACTATGGCGGTTGTATAGGAATTATCGGATTGAATGGAACCTGCAATCAGGCTATTATGATCAGAACCTTCTTAAGCAAAAACAATACATTATTTTATCAGGCTGGTGCAGGCCTTGTGGCAAAATCTGTTCCTGAAAGTGAGCTGCAGGAAGTCAATAACAAACTGAATGCTCTTAAAAAAGCTGTAGAAAAAGCCGAAAAAATAGTTGAAAAATAAGTCCGTCAACCAGCAACAAAAATTACCAGCAACTATCTAACAAAAAAAGCAATGAACAACAATATAAACACCCAACAGCCACAGCTTAAAGTTCTCGTTTTCGACAACTATGACAGCTTCACCTATAACCTTGTCCAGATTATCGAAAGAGTTCTGAATCAAAGAGTGGATGTGGTAAGAAATGATAAAATTACTCTCGAAGAGATTGGAAAATATGACAAAATCATCCTTTCTCCCGGCCCCGGAATTCCAGAAGAAGCCGGTATTTTATTAGACCTTATTAAAGAATATGCTCCTACAAAAAGTATCCTTGGGGTATGTCTCGGGCAGCAGGCTATAGCCGAAGCTTTTGGAGGAAGCCTGATTAATCTCTCTGAAATCTTCCACGGAGTAGCCACCACTACTGAAATTGTAAAAGAAAATACCAAAGTTTTCAAAGATCTGCAATCAGGATTGGAAGTAGGAAGATATCACAGCTGGGCAGTAAATCCGGAAGGATTTCCGGAAGAACTGGAAATTACAGCTGTAGATAAAGACGGAATGATCATGGCTTTGCAGCACAAAACATATGATGTACACGGAGTACAGTTTCACCCTGAAAGTATTTTAACGCCGGAAGGAGAAGTAATTATTAAAAACTTTCTGTTGTCATGAAAACCTTAGAAATCTCTTCAACAACCATAAAAACACCACAAATGAAAGAAATACTGCAATATCTGTTCAATCATAACACACTCTCAAAATCTGAAGCAAAAGCGATGATGATTGAGATTGCACAGAATAAATTCAACGCTGCAGAAGTTACCGCTTTCATAAGTGTTTTCCTGATGCGGAATATCACCCTGAAAGAACTGGAAGGCTTCAGAGAAGCACTATTACAAATGGCTGTTCCTGTAAATATCAACGCCAGTGATGCCATTGACATTGTTGGAACCGGAGGTGACGGAAAGGACACCATTAATATCTCAACTTTGGCCAGTTTTGTAGTTGCCGGAGCCGGACAGAAAGTAACAAAACATGGAAATTACGGAGCTTCCACTACTACAGGGTCATCGAATGTACTGGAAGAACTGGGATATCAGTTTAAAAACAGTTCAGAACAATTGAATGAAGATCTTGAAAGAGCCAACATCTGCTTCTTACATGCCCCTTATTTTCATCCTGCACTGCAATCAGTCGGATTATTGAGAAAATCTTTGGGATTGAGAACATTTTTTAATCTTTTGGGACCATTAGTGAACCCTGCAAAACCTAAATATTCTATGATTGGAGTTTATAATCTGGAAATCGCAAGAATTTATCAGTATCTCCTTCAGAAAGAGGAACGTGACTTTACTCTGGTTCATGGTCTTGACGGATATGATGAAATAAGCCTTACCGACGACAGCAAGATTATTACAAAAAACGGTGAAGAAATCTATTCTGCAGAAGATTTAGGTTTCAATCCGGTAATGCTGGAAGATATTAAAGCCGGAAGCTCTATTCGGGAAACCGCAAAAATATTTATGAATATTCTGGAAGGAAATGGTACAGAGCAACAGAATTCTGTAATCCTTGCCAACGCTTCAGTAGCCTTACACAACACTCATAAATTCGGGACGTATGACAACTGTCTTTTAATGGCTCAGGAAAGCCTTCAAAACGGAAAAGCATTGAATAGTTTTAATCTTTTAATTAATTAGTCTTACAATTTTTTTAACCGTTAAGGATTTTTAAGTAATGAAGAATCGTTAAGATTAATCATTCTGATTTTAAGCTAGAGCAAAGTTCATCTTAATAATCTTAACACCTTAATACAATCTTAATGGTTCAAAAGAAAAAAGTTTAAACAGGTTCGAATAAAATAATCATTGATTAAATTTTAAACACAAAAAAATGACTATACTGGATAAAATTATTGAACGAAAAAAAGAAGAAGTTGCTGCAGCAAAATTGCGAATTTCCCTTGACCGATTAAAAAGCACAGCCTTTTTTGGAAGACCTACGTATTCCCTGAAAGAATCCATCAAAAATAAGAGTGGAATTATTGCTGAGTTTAAAAGACAGTCTCCTTCAAAAGGAATCATCAACAATAGTGTACAGCCTTTAGAAGTAGTTTCTGCTTACGAAAATTTTGGAGCCAGCGGAATTTCTATTCTGACTGACCATGATTTTTTCGGAGGAAATTTAAATGATGTTCTGGATGTAAGAAATGAGATTAACATTCCGATTCTGCGAAAAGATTTTATGATTGATGAATATCAGTTTTATGAAGCCAAAAGTATTGGGGCTGATGTCGTTTTACTGATTGCTTCATGTCTGTCACCAGCTCAGGTACAGGAATTCACAGAATTAGCTCACCAACTGAAATTGGAGGTTTTACTGGAAATTCATACAGAAGATGAACTGAAACATTTTAATTCAAAAATCGACTTAGTTGGGATTAATAACAGGAATCTTAAAGATTTTAAGGTAGATCTTCAGCATTCGGTTCAGTTGAAGAATCAACTTCCAAAAGAAGTTTTATCTGTTGCAGAAAGTGGTATTTACAGCCTTGAAGATTTTCTGTTTTTAAAAGAAAAAGGATTTGACGGTTTCCTGATGGGAGAATATTTTATGAAAAATACAGATCCTGCCAAAGCTTTTGAAGAATTCGCATCTCAAATTTAAACTCAACAACAATGAAACTGCAACCTACAACCTCAAACCTGCTACCTCAACTCAAAGTCTGCGGCCTGACCAAACAGGACCAGATTCAGGAATTGATTGCTATGAATACAGATTTCCTTGGTTTTATCTTCTACGAAAAGTCACCAAGATATGTTCTGAATCATCTGAGTCTGGAAGAGATCTCAACCATTGATCATCAAGGAAAAGTAGGTGTTTTTGTTAATGAAGAAGTAGATATCATTGTAAAGATCGTTCAGCACGCAAATTTGAATTTTGTACAGCTTCACGGTGATGAAAGTAATGATTTCATTACTGAACTAAGACAAAAACTGAGTCCTAAGGTTGGAATCATTAAAGTAATCAGAATAGGAAATATTGATTCTGATAACAAAGATAAAATAGCACAAACTCTTTCCTGCAACCTCCAACCTATCACCTACTACCTATTCGATACTGACAGCAAAGCCTTTGGCGGAACGGGAAAACAATTCGACTGGAATATTCTGAATGAATTTGAAATTCCACTGCCCTACTTTTTAAGCGGCGGTATTTCTGAGGAAAATATAGGGAATATTGATACATTGAAACAACAACCTTTTGCTTTGGATATCAATTCTAAATTTGAAACAGAACCTGGCAGTAAAAATATTGACAGCATAAAAAAGTTTAAAACTTTATATCAGCACAATAAATAACACATAAAAACACACAAGGATGAATATACATTTGCTCAAAAAGACATTTTATAAAACCTTATTTCCCCCTAAATTCGGGAATGAAAAAATCCAGAATCTGTACCACTTTGTTGCACAGAACGACAGTAATACAGAACATTGGGAAGTGGGTGGATTATTGTCCGATTTCATTTGTATTATTAAAGATTTTGAAGAAACAGATATTCAGTATTTTTTTGAAAGAATCAGCTTATGGAACAGCTATTATCTTGTCATTATTTCAGATAAATTTTTAGAAACCCATGTAAAATCAAGTGTAAAGTATGACTTAGGACTGATTTATGCTAAAATATTCTTGCTTTATGAAGATTCCGATCCTTATTATCTGATTGACAATCTGGAAATTGCGATTACCATGTATCAGTCGAAAATTGATAAAGCAACTTTAATTGATTTAATGCACAAAATAGAATTGCTGTATTATAAAAAACTGATTACCAAACAGCAGCACGATTATCACCTCACATTTATTAATAGCTTAAACCCATGAAATATCAGATAAAAGAAACGAAAGATTTAACAGAAGCCGAGATAAAACATATTCTTGAACTTTGGGACATTTCTGCATGGAACACGATGAAATCTACCTATTTCCGGTCTTTTTTTAAAGATTCAGAGTTTCATTTTCTGGTAGATACCCATGAAAATATACTGGCCATTATGAGGGTGAATTTTGATTTTACCTTAAAAATAGCAGACACAGCATATATTTTTGCAGAAGCCGTAGGACTTGTGGCAGTTCATAAAAAGAAAGGGTATGGTGCTGCATTGGTAAAGAGTTTCAAGGAAAACGTCATTCAGAGAAATTTGGAAACGATTGGTTTCTGCCATTCCGATCTTCGTTCCTTTTATGAAAAATGTGATATAGAAATTCTCCACGACAAAGCCAAAATGATCAAAGAAAGTATCGGTTCGGAGTGGGTAAATTCTGAAGATGATGATATTTTGATTTTTCATACCTCGCAGGAAAGAAAAAAACTACTGAACCAGCTGAGTGCACAAAACAATGCCTATTTAACTACTAAAGAATAAAAAAATGAATTATAAAAACCCCGATGAAAACGGATATTATGGAGAGTTTGGAGGCGCTTTCATCCCCGAAATGCTCTATCCTAATGTAGAAGAACTGCAAAAAAACTATCTTGAAATCATAGAATCTGAAGATTTTCAGGCTGAATATCAGGATTTGCTGAAAAATTATGTCGGAAGGGCTACTCCTTTATATTTTGCTAAAAACTTAAGTCAAAAATACCAGACACAGATTTATTTGAAACGGGAAGATCTCAACCATACGGGAGCTCACAAGATCAATAATGCTCTGGGACAGGTTTTATTGGCAAAACGTCTTGGAAAAACAAGAATCATTGCTGAAACCGGTGCAGGACAGCATGGTGTTGCTACCGCTACAGCGTGTGCTTTGCTTGGTCTTGAGTGCATCGTTTATATGGGAGAAATTGATATCCAGAGACAAGCCCCGAATGTCGCAAGAATGAAAATGCTTGGTGCAGAAGTAGTAGCAGCTACTTCAGGTTCAAAGACCCTTAAAGATGCAGTAAATGAAGCATTAAGAGACTGGATCAACAATCCTGTGACGACTCATTATGTGATTGGAAGTGTGGTGGGACCTCACCCTTTTCCTGATTTGGTGGCAAGATTTCAAAGTATTATTTCAAAAGAAATCAAAGAACAGCTTCAAGAGAAAATCGGAAGAGAAAATCCTGATTATGTGATTGCCTGTGTGGGCGGAGGAAGCAATGCTGCAGGAACTTTCTATCATTTTGTAGAGGAAAAAGAAGTAAAAATCATTGCTGCGGAAGCGGGAGGATTGGGTGTAGATTCAGGAAAATCTGCTGCGACTACATTTTTAGGAACTTTGGGGGTACTTCACGGAAGCAAAAGCCTTGTAATGCAGACAGAAGACGGACAGGTGATAGAACCTCATTCTATTTCCGCAGGATTGGATTACCCAGGAATAGGACCTTTTCATGCGCATTTGTTTAAAGAAAAAAGAGCAGAATTCTTTAGTATTAATGATGATGAAGCTTTACAATGTGCATTTGACCTTACCAGACTGGAAGGAATTATTCCCGCATTGGAAAGTTCTCACGCACTGGCAGTTTTAGACAAGAAAAAATTCAAGGAAAATGATGTCGTAGTGATTTGTCTGAGTGGCCGTGGAGATAAGGATATGGAAACCTATCTGAAAGAAATTAGAAGTTAGATACCAGAAATCAGTAAGTATTAACTCATAAAAAGTATTTGCCTTCTAACTTCTCATCGCTAATTTCTAACTTCTATAATAAAGAAATGAAAAAACTAAATATATACTTCACAGCAGGAATTCCACAATTGGAAGATACCGCTGATATTATACAACTGATTCAGGATTCGGGAGCCGACATGATCGAAATCGGAATGCCCTATTCTGATCCTGTAGCAGACGGACCTGTGATCCAGAAAGCTCACGAACTGGCTTTACAAAACGGAATGACCATTGAAAAACTATTGTCTCAGCTGAAAACCATCAAGGACGAAATAAAAATTCCCATTATTCTGATGGGTTATATCAATCCTGTTTTGAGCTTTGGATTTGAGAAATTCTGTGCAGCATGTTCGGAAAGTGGTGTTTCAGGATTGATCCTTCCAGACCTTCCTCCTATTGAGTTTGAGAAAAATTATCAACATATTTTAAAGCAGTATAATCTTAATTTCACTTTTCTGGTAACTCCGGAAACGTCCGATGAAAGGATGATCTATCTGGATTCTCTAAGCTCAGGTTTCCTTTATGCCGTAAGCTCTTCTTCCACCACCGGAAATGAAAATGCTGTTTTGAAAAATGAGAGTTACCTTTCCAGAATAGCAGCTCTTCCACTTAAAAATCCGGTAATGATAGGATTCGGAATTAAATCGAAAGATGATTTTGAAAATGTAACAGAAAAAGCAGATGGTGGTATCATTGGGACGGCCTTTGTGAATATTTTACTTCAGGATAGAGACTGGAAGAAAAGTGCTATAGATTTTATCCATTCCATAAAAGGGTAAAATTCACTAAATTTGTATATCAAAAATTGAAATGAATACAAATCAAAATAAAGCAGTAGAATTTGAAGACTTAGGAGTCAAAGAATATCAGCCTGCCTGGGATTATCAGGAACAGCTGATGAAAAACATCATTGACACCAAAATAAAAAACAGAGATCTTCCTGCAGAACAGCATACCACTACGCCTAATCATCTTCTTTTCGTAGAACATCCTCATGTGTATACCTTAGGAAAAAGTGGGCATGAAGAAAATATGCTTGCCGGTATTGATAAACTGAAAGAAATTGATGCTACTTTCGTGAAAGTAAACCGTGGCGGAGATATTACCTATCATGGTTACGGACAGGTGGTAGGTTATCCTATTCTGGATCTTGAAAACTTTTTCACGGATATTCATTTATATATGAGAAATCTGGAAGAAGTGATCATCAGAACCATTGCCGAATATGGTATTAAAGGAGAACGTTCTCCGGGAGAAACAGGAGTTTGGCTGGATGTAGGAAAGCCTTACGCCAGAAAAATGTGTGCGATGGGAGTAAAAGCTTCCCGATGGGTAACTCTTCATGGTTTTGCTTTGAATGTAAATACCGACATGCGTTATTTTGAATACATTATTCCATGTGGGATCAAAGACAAGCAGGTAACTTCTTTGAAAAGAGAACTTGAAAGAGAATTGACACCAGAAGAAATGGAAGAACTGAAAGCAAAGATCAGAAAACATTTCGCTGATGTTTTTCAGGCAGAATTGATTTACAAATAGTCAAGTTTATTTACAATATAACAAACCCGGTTTCAATAGTTGGAACCGGGTTTTTAGTTTTATGATAATGTTATTTTTATTCACTTAGACTATCCACAACGTTTGTCATTCCGCAAGAATCCAGACACAGAAAGCTTGTGATAAGGAATGAGGATAAAATAAGAGTTTAGATTCCTACGGAATGACAAGGTGGGCGCTTATGGGTGTGCATAGTCCCTTATTTGCTCCAGACATACAAACTATTTTCCAATGTTTAAATTCTTTCGGAATGGACAATATGGATGGATAATCAATTCATAAAATACTGGTAATTTTTGGTCTACATCTTTACTCGCATTGTCTATTCCGTAGTTCGTTTAGACTATCCACAACGTTTGTCATTCCATAGGAATCCAGACACAGAAAGCTTGTGATAAGGAATGAGGATAAAATAAGAGTTTAGATTCCTACGGAATGGACAAAGCGAGTAAAGATACGTACTAAAACATCTGTATTCCCGTCGCAAAAAATAACGGATTTCACCATTTTAAAAATTTTCTATTTTCTCTGAATATCCCTATAAAAATCATCATTTTTCTACCTTTTTCAATACCATAAAACCAATAAAACAGCAGAATAATTTATTTTTTTCAAAAAAACTCTTGCACATATTTTAATTTTTATTACTTTTAATATCACAAAATAGTGAACTATCACCATTATAAAGTTCACTGAAAATTAACCACAAAATATAAAAACTATGAAAAAATTTCTGTTATCCATGATGGTATTCGTGACGGTACTGTCATTTAATTCCTGCTCGGATTCAGGTGCCAATCAGGATCCTAATCTTGTTGCTAAAGAGTCTAACGAAATCGCAATGAAAGACTTCGGCAAAACTGTTCCGGTAGGGATAGAAAAAGAGGAAGGAAAATTTAAAGTTTCATTTATGGTTTCCGCACAACCTTATCAAATTAAGGATACCAAAGAAAATGCGGGATTTATCTCCATGATCAAAGAAGCTGTAGAAAATGAAACGCCTGTTCAGGTTTTCTTGAAGGCCAATTCTAATGAAATTGCAAAGGTTGAAAAAGCAACAGCTGATGACATCCGTTATTTCAAATCAGTATTTAACAAAGAAGAAAGAGGTGACAGCAAAAAAGCGGTAAGCGTTATTCCTAATCTTGCAACACTGAACAGCTTATTCACTCAGATCAAAAACCAGTCTTGTGGAACTTCTACTGCATCTTCACCATGTATCACATTCAGATATCCTGTGGATGGATGCTATGCAAGAGCGCACAAAATGAGACAAATCCTTTTGAATGCAGGTTACGATTGTGAAAAGCAATTCGTATATGGTAACTTAAGAGCTTCTACAGGAACATGCTGTGTTTCATGGGTATATCACGTAGCCATTTTGGTAAGCTTCAAAAATGCTTCAGGAATTGTTGAAAAAAGAATCATTGACCCATCATTATTCTCCAGCGGACCTGTAACTGACACTGCATGGAGAGCTGCATGTACCAATACAAGCTGTGGATCTGCTTCTGTATCTTCTTATGCCAATACAGCAGGAAACGTATACTACAGAAGTCCATCAGGTTCTCTGTTATATGATAACAATTATGTCAATACCAACTGTGTATTAAACATATTCTCATCCCTTTCAGGATGTTCTCCTTCCCCTGCACCAAGTGTAGCGAGCTGTGGATTTTAACTAATTTATATAGAGCTCCTGCCCATATTTTGATATATTGCAGGAGCTTTTTTACTTAATCTCTTTTATTATGAAAGCCTGGTCCTATTTACTATTACTATTTATTATGATTACATCCTGTTCCGGTAACTCCAGTTCACAGAACTTGACATGGTACAATAATGCCACTATTTCCAACATCATGGAAGATCCTGATAAACCGAATGAAGTGGTGCGTGTCGCTATTGGAATCAGTGCACAGGTTTTTTATCTTTCAAAAAAATCTCCGGAATACAAAAGCCTTATGGAAAAAGCAACCCAAAGCTTTAAAAAAGGTAAGACCTATAATATCGGTATTGAAAATAAAACCAATATCATCAAAGAAATCAAAGAGGTCAAATAATCCGGATTATCTGATCACAGAAATTCCGGCATCCACTTTTATCTCAGCTCCATGAATGTATGAAGCTTCTTCTGAAGCCAGAAACAGAACTACATTGGCTATTTCTGACGGTTCGCCCTGCCTTTTAAAAGGGATTGTCGGAATAATATCATCAATAGCACTTTCAATCTGCTCTCCCGTTAATCCTGTATTATTAAAAATATTGGTTTTAATATGTCCGGGACTTACTCCATTCACACGGATTCCACGTTCTGTAAGTTCTACGGCAAAAGTTTTGATGAATGACTGCACCGCAGATTTTGCCGCAGAATACACCGAAAAATTGGGCATCGCAATCTCTGTCGCCACGGAAGTATTGAAAATAACAGAACTTCCGCTTTTCATCAATGGTAATATCTGCTGTACAGTAAAAAACGGTCCTTTTACCAGCATATCAAAGAGTTCATCAAACTGATTTTCATCTACATATTCCACGGGAGCAAATCTTCCGTATCCCGCATTGGCAAAGATCAGATCAATATGTTCTGTATATTTTCTGACTTCCTGCTGAAGATTCATCAGATCTTTTATATTTCCTGCATTGGATACAATCCCGAAGGCATTTTCACCAAGTGTTTCCAAAGCATTATTCACTGTTTCTTCACTTCTGCCCGTAATAATGACTCTTCCTCCTTCTTCAATAAATTTCTGAGCCGTTGCCAAGCCCATTCCATTGGTTCCTCCTGTAATTAAGGCGGTTTTGTTTTTAAATCTCTGCATTGTTTTTAGTTTAAAATTCTATGGCAAAGATTGGAATTCAAAGGCTTTGAAAAAATCCGAATCATGCTGAAATGATTAAAACCGAAACTAAAAATTTCTCATTAACCTCTTCATTATTTTACCTTTTTAAAGTTTATCAATAATTGCCATCAATAAAATCTTTCAAAATTAAATTGCACACAATTAAATTGAATGTACATTTGTACTGTTAATTTACTTCAACATTCAAATAGAAGTGATAAAACACAAAGTAGTTTAATTTAAAAACAAAATAAAAATGTCATTAATAGAAAATCTAAACTGGAGACACGCTGTAAAAGCTTATGATCCTACCAAAAAAGTTTCACAGGAAGACCTTAATACTATTTTAGAATCAGCAAGACTGGCTCCTACTTCATCTGGACTACAACCGTTCAGAATTATTGTAGTAGAAAATCAGGAACTGAAAGAGAAAATGGTAGCAGGTGCTTTAAACCCTGAAGTAATGAGAGATTCTTCTCACGTTTTGGTCTTTGCAGCATGGGACAGTTATTCTAATGAAAAAATTGACAAAGTTTACGATTATCACACCGATGTAAGAGACCTTCCGAGAGGACGTTTCGGCAGCTATACGGACACCATCAAAAAAATGTACGGAGCACAGACTCCTGAAGAGCATTTTGCCCACACTGCCCGTCAGACTTATATTGCCTTAGGAATTGCTCTTGCACAGGCTGCAGAACTTAAAATCGACAGTACTCCTGCAGAAGGTTTCAACAATGCTGTGGTGGATGAAGTACTGGGATTGAAAGAACTGGGATTAAAAAGTGTGACTCTTTTATATCTTGGATACCGTGACGAAGCTAATGACTGGCTTTCTTCTATGAAAAAAGTCAGAATTCCAATGGATGAATTTATCATAAAAAAGTAATACCTTCATCGAATCTTTCGTACTCAAAAATTATGGAAAATCCGAATACACCCAAACTAGAAAACCAGATTTGCTTCCCATTATATGTAATTGCCAAAGAGATTACAGGGCTTTACCGTCCTTTTCTTGATGAGCTGGGTATTACGTATCCGCAGTACCTTGTGATGATGATATTATGGGATGGTGACGGACTTACGGTAACTCATATCGGAGAGAAACTGTTTCTGGATAGTGGTACCTTAACCCCTCTTCTTAAAAGACTGGAGTCTAAAGGATTTATCATCAGAAAAAGAAAAAAAGAGGACGAAAGAGTGGTTGAAGTATTTTTAGATGAAGCTGGAAAACAGCTTCAGCAGAAGGCTTGTGAAATTCCGGGAAAAATCCAGGAAAAACTGGGAATACAACCGGAAGAGCTGCTGCACCTTAAAGACACAGTCTTAAAAATATTAAACAAAATAGAAAAATAAATGAAAACGTTATATACCACTCAGGTTACTGCAAAAGGAGGCAGAAACGGACATGTGAAAAGCGAAAACGGAGTGTTGGAACTTGATGTAAGATTGCCGAAAGGTTTAGGAGGAGCCAATGATGATTTTGCTAACCCGGAAATGTTTTTTGCAGCAGGATATTCTGCATGTTTCGACAGCGCTCTGAACAGAGTGATCAGTCTTTCTAAAGTAAAAACCGGAGAAACTACAGTAACCGCTCAGGTAAGCATAGGCCAACTTGAGAATGGCGGTTTCGGACTGGCAGCAGAACTGGATGTGAACATCCCTGGAGTTTCTATTGAAGAAGCACAAGCTTTGACAGAAAAGGCACACCAGATTTGTCCTTATTCTAATGCTACCAGAAATAATATGGAGGTGAAACTTTCAGTAACCAACAACGATTAATCCAATTTTTTTAAGCATAGTTATAACGAAAGGAGCTGTTTCCATGGAAACAGCTCCTTTTTATTTTTTTTTATTTTCCCGCAGATTTCGCTGATGGCGCAGATGATTGAGAATATTTTTATATGCTTATAATGGTTAAGAATTTTATTCATAATTCATCATTATTGAATATTTTTACATAATGGAAATCATTATAGATATTGTTTGCCAGGTGTATGCAGGGCAAAAATCAAGAAAGACGATTGATCTGGTTTTGAATACGTTCATTCCCGGATATGAAAAATTAAATCTCAATTATACTTACCCAAGGCACAACAGAGATTATATTTTTAAAACAGAGGACGAAATGATTGGTTATTTCATCGAAAACCCTGCCCTTGACCAAACTTTTTACTGGAATAAATACCATGATAATCCGGAAAGAATAATGGTGGGCGCCAACATTACAGATGATGACAGGCTTATCATGAGCCTAACAATGGATACAACTGAAGAGAAAAGGGATATGTATTTCGATCAGCTTAAAAAACTTTTACAATCTGATATAGGAATAGTTACTTATGTAGATCCTGCAGCTTATGAAGACGGAGAAGATTTTATTATAAAATATGGATAGAAAACAGAAACCTACTCAATCTATTCATCATTCATCATCACCTCCTGTCTTTATTTACATCACTTTTCTGATAGGCATCTACCTTTTTATAAGAATCGTTTTTTTCTTTTTCTTTTTTATCGGAAATCAGGATTCCGAAAAGATGATCTATTTCATGTTGAAAAATCACCGCAGTAAAACCTTCTACAATTTCTGAATATTTCTGCCCTTTCAAATCCACATATTCCAGTTGGATAACTTTGCTTCTGTAGAACTGATCTCTGAAATCAGGAATAGACAAATCGCCCTCAGGACCGAGGTTCTGAAGATCAGATCGCCAAACAATTACCGGATTAATAAAATATTCCAATGGTGTTCCTTCTTTATCAAAACGCTGTACCCAGATGATCTTTCTGTTGATTCCCACTTGAGGAGCCGCAATGCCTACTCCACCATCTGTTGACAGAAGAGATTCTTTCATTCTTTTTACCAGAACAGCTGTATTCGGGTCAAGCGGATCTGCTTCTGAAGAAGTGTTCAGCAATGTTTGATGCTGATTATTATCCGTCGTCTGATAAATTGGTAACGCCTTATTTACGTCTCCCTGATTGATGATTGAAAGTTCATTGGAAGTCAGTTTTTGTGCATTGAACAGTCCGATAAAAAAGATCAGCAGAATGGGTAATTTCTTCATATTTTTTGAATGTAATACAAAGGTAAATATTGTGGAGTGAAAATAATTTATTTACCGATGAATTTTAAGTTTTGGCTAAAGCCAATGGAATTTTGATATAAAAAAATGAACGGGCTAAAGCCCGTTCCTATTGAAATGTAAGTAATTGATTTTTGTCATTCTGAAAGGAATGCAATGTAGTGAAGAATCTTATAATTAATTAACAGTGAGATTCTTCCTTCGTCAGAATGACACTTTTGTAAAAAATTAGAAAGTCTTCGTCATATCTCCCGGAATAATCAGATTGAAGTCTGTCGGGATATAATCTTTGGCTGGTACTTTCAATTCAGGATCATCCGATTCAAAAACGGAGATTACTGCCATTTTCAAATTAGGGTTTTTCTGTTTGATGTACCAATAGATTCCTCCAAATTCTTTGCTGTGATAATTTCCGTTGTAGTGGATGAAGGTTTTTCCCGCCTGGTAATTTTTCAGGATAGATTCAGCCATTGTAGCATCTTTTGTAGCCTGAGCTGAAATGAAATTCATCACTTTGGTTCCTTCTGCATGATCTCCCATCATCTTTTTCATTTCCGGATATCCAGGAGTGTCTAAAGTCACTTTGATAGGCAGCTGGGCAATATAGGTTTTCTCTTTTTCACTTAATTTATTTAAGGATTCTAGACCTTCTTTTGCGGTTTGAGAGGCATACCTTCTTGGGATATTGGTAGCAACAAAATTCAGCTTTTTATCTTTCGCAAAATCCACCAAAGGCTTGTAATCAGTTGCATAATTGTTCCATAAACGGGCAGAATCTTTCAACGTTTTAGCATCAAACTTTCCGTTTAAATATTGATCCAGCTGCGCCTGATTGTCTCTTTCAAACATTTCTGCTCCTAGGATCAGCTGTCCGTTCTTCTTTGCAAACAACGCTTCTGTAATTTTAAGCTGAAGCCAGTGATTGATAGAACTGTTATGATTTTCACCAAAAAAGACCACATCATAATCTGCCAATTCTTTTACCAGCTTTTCCGTCTTTACTTCTTTTCCTTTTTTATCATAAAATTGATACGCTTTTAAGTCCTGTGCTTTTAATGAACAGAAACCGGCAAAAAGTATCGCTATGAAAATATTCTTCATTATATTTTATATTTAATCCCAAATTACACAAATATTCTGGTAGCTGCAGATCACTTGTCATAAAAAAGACCGCTTTGAATTTTACAAACAAAACGGTCCCATTCAAATCATCTAATTATTATTTCTCTAATGCGGCTACAAGGTCCTTCCACTCCTGAAGCTCAGGAATTCCAGGTTTTCTTTTTCCGAAGAACTGAACGATGAAGTCTCCTTCATTGTTGAATACTTCGATAGCCGTTACTTCTCCGTCTTCAGTTGGTTTTTTCACGATCCATGCTTCAGCAATTTTCGTTACATCAAGGTGTAAGTTGAAATCAGGATCCATCACATTGAACCATTGTTGGTGCCAAAGTGTTTTCTTCACATTTCCTGTATGGATCTGAATGATTCCTCTGTTTCCAACAAAAACCATGATCGGTGTATTTTTTTCAGAAGCATCTTCAAGAATGTTAACTACTTTAGCGTTATCAATTTTCTTTGCAAATCCTTCCGGAGCCAATCTTAATGCCTGCGTTCTGCTTACTCCATATTTTCTGGTCATCATGAAGAAATCATGAGTATCTTTCAATTCTGTCCATGCTTTTTTGAAACCTTCCACATCAATGTCTGAATCAGCTTTTTCAGCCTGTTTTGGAGCTACTGCTTCAAAAACAAGTACTTGATTCTGATCTTCTGCTTTGAATTTCTCTACGATAGCATCGAAAGCAGCCTCATTACTGTCTTTTGTCAGATAAATCTTGTGAAGTGCCAGACCATCTTTTCCAAAAAACTGAAGGCTTTTCTTCTCTCCTTCCAATACTGCAAAAGCAAATTTCCAGTGGTTAAGGAAAATTCTAAGATCGATATCTTCACCCACAAAAAGCTGTGCATGAGGACTGCTGAAATCTCCGTTCAGGTAAGTTCCTTTTCTTTCATGAACACATTCATCATTACGGGTAAGAGCCATAACCTTTCCTAATTGCTCAGCTTCCGTAAGGATTCCCTGGAAATCCGGGTTCAGGACAGTAACGCCTTCTCCAATGCTTGTTGCCAATAATTCTGCCTCACTTACTTCTAACTGTGCTGCTGCATTTCTTATTCTAATATGTGGATTTTCTGCTTTCAGAGCTTCCCATTTTTCCTTTAAATCATTAACTAATGTGCTCATTACTTTACTTTTTTATGGTTAAAATTGTATAAATTCTTCGTATTGTTTCGTTTCCTGTTTTACTTTTTATTTCTTCTTCTCTTTCAGAAGTTTTCATTCTTTTAAATTGGCTTTTGGAGACCAGCTCTTCCATTTCACTGTTGCTGTACAAGGTGAAATCATATTCCGTAAACGGTAGTTTTTCCATGAACTCTCTTTGTCCGAATGTAAGAACGAAAGTTCCGTCATCTTTTAAAACTCTGTAGATCTCATTTAGAAATTCTACCGGATTTTCCCAGAAATAGACCGTGTTTACGGTGAATATTTTATCAAAAGATCGATCCCGAAAAGGAAGTCTTTTGCCTTCATACAAAACAAAATCTGCTTCGCTTTCAAATTCTTTATTGAGCCTTTTAGCTTCATTGTGCATGGTCTCAGAAATATCAATTCCTGTATATCTGAGGTTTTTAGCAAGACTCATTAAGCTTTTCAGATGGGCAGCGTTTCCGTGTCCTATTTCAAGAATCTGTTGCTCATCTTCTATCACAAGTGTTTTGATGCTTTCTAACGTCATGCTGATGTTGGTAGCATTCATCATTTCACCAATCTCGATCCCTTTTTCTCCCTGAGGATTGGCAAGATTCTGTGCGAGGATTTTGAGTTCGTCTTTTTCCATGGTTATCCAAAAATGATCATTGGGTTATTGGTAATAGGGTGTCCGCAGATGGTACAGGGAAAATTATAGGCATTGCTGATATTTTCTTCCGTAAAAACTTCCTCTGGAGTTCCATAGGCAGAAACCTGTCCTGATTTCATTAATAAAATCTTATCTGCAAACTGTGCAGCAAGGTTCAGATCATGTAAAACAACAATAGCACTGTTGGCTTTTTTGGTGAAATTTTTGATAATTTCCAATGCTTTGTACTGATGTTTTATATCTAAATTATTCAATGGTTCGTCCAGAAAAACCAGTTTGTGGGCGATATCATTTTCAAGCTGAGCCATTACTCTTGATAGGTGTACACGCTGCTTTTCTCCTCCCGAAAGGGTGTTGTATTCTCTTTCTTTGAGGTGAAAAATATCGGTTTCGTACATCATATTATTCATGGCTTCCAGATCTTCTTTTCCGGGTTGGGCATCAAAATACGGATACCTTCCCATCATGATCACATCTTTTACCTCAAGCGGAATATCGTTGCTGTTATGCTGTGAAAACTTTGCTTTGTGTTTTGAAAGTTCTTTGATATTCCATTCTTTAATAGGTTTATCTTTAAACAAAACTTTGTTATTACCGGATTTCACTTCATCTGCCAGTACGCTCAGAAGGCTTGACTTCCCGGCTCCGTTGGGTCCTACAATGGCCAGAAATTCACCGTATTCCAGAGAGACATCTACCCCATCCAGAATCCTGAATTCTTTATGTTTATAATTAATCTGGTGTGCCTTGATCATTACAGTGATTTTTTAAATTTAACCAAAATAGCGATAAAAATAGGGCCTCCCATTAAGGCTGTTAAAATTCCGATCGGTAGTTCGGATGGCTCCACAATACTTCTGCTGAAGGTATCTGCTGTCAATAACAAAATGCTTCCGCACATTGCCGATAATGGCAAAATAAAAGTGTAATTGGATTTGAATAGCAATCTTAAAATATAAGGTACAATAAGACCTACAAAACCAATGGTTCCTGAGAATGCCACACAACTTCCAACCATCAACGCCACGATGATAATAATCTGTTTTTTCAGTCTTTCCACATTAATTCCCAGATGTTGTGCATCTTTCTCTCCCAGCATCATTGCATTCAATGCTTTTCCTTTTGGAAGTAAAATAATGTAAGCAATAATTGCAACAATGGCCAGAATGATATTCTTCGTCCATGTAGCGGCTGCCAGACTTCCTAAATTCCAGAAAGTAAGGTCTCTGAGCTGCTCATCTTTTGAAATATAGATCAAAAATCCGGTTATCGAAAACCCGATAGCCGTTATGGCCACTCCGGTAAGCAGCATCATCACTACATTTGTTTTTCCTCCGCTTGTTGAAATTCTGTACACCAACATCATTGATAAAAAAGAACCGATAAAAGCCGCAATCCCTACCAGCGAAAATTGTACAGCTTCAGGAAGATATTCTTTGAAATGTCCTCCTAAAACAATCGCAATGGCTGCCAGCAAAGTTGCTCCTGATGTAAGTCCTATTAAATCTCCTGTTGCCAAAGGATTCTTGAAAAGTCCCTGAAGACTCGTTCCTGAAACCGACAACATACTTCCTACTAAAATCGCCATGATAATTCTGGCTGCTCTTACGTCCCAAATCACATATTTATCACTGAGTGACAAACCGGAATCTCCTTTTATAAATTGCCACAGCGCCCTGAACGGAGAGTTTTCTCCGAAATCATAGACTCCTGTATTAAGTGACAGTACTGCTATAATGGCAAGCAGTACTGCACTTATAATAAGATAAAAGTATAGTTTACTTTGTGCTTTCAATTAAAAGTTTGTTTAATCCTACTGCTGCTTCTCCTACTCTTGGTCCAAAACCTGATACTAAACCTCCGTCCATTGCAATGATTTTCTTGTTTTTACCTGCATTGGTCTGAGATACTCCCGGCATTTTAAGAGCTCCTTCGTTTCCTCCTGCTCCCTGTAAGCCTGTTTCAAAGAAGAATAAAACATCAGGATTAGCTTTTACCACGGCTTCAGGTGTCAATGGTTTGAAATCTTCAAAATCAGTTACGGCATTTTCACCTCCTGCAAGAGTAATCAATGCAGCCATTGGGGTATTTTTACCACTCACCATCAGCATATTTCCTCTGGCGTAGATGAACAATACTTTTGGTTTTTTAGCGATAGGCTGTACCTGTTTCAAATCGGCATCAATTTTATCATTTAATTTCTGATAATCTGTATTTCCGATCGCTTTTGCTACTTGTTCAATCAGTTTTTTAGTTCCGTCAACCGTATATTCCTGTTTGAAAACTTCCGTTTTAATGCCTGAAGACTTAATTTTTCCCATTAGCTCAGGGTTGATATCTTTATCAGAAGCCAGAATCAAAGTAGGGTTTACAGCCATGATCGGCTCAATCGTCATTGATCTCATGTGTCCTAAATCTTTAGCTGTAGCTTTTAAAGAAGCAGGATAAGTACTGGTAACATCTGTTGCAACGATTTCTTTTTCGTGGCCTAAAGCAGCTACGATTTCAGTAATTCCTCCGTTTAGAGTTACTATTTTATTGTTGGTTTTTGGTGCTTCAGAAGTCGCTTCCGTTGTATTTTCTTTTGCTCCTGCTTCTGCTTTTTTGCAAGAATATACTGCTACAAGAACAGAAGCTGCAAGGATGAATTTTTTCATGATATACTATTATTTGATTATTTATAAAGGCTCGAATTCAAAATTGGTGTATCCTCTTTCACCTTTTGTATTCTTCATGGTATTGAATCTCAGCTTGAAATAAAAACCTTCAGCATCTTTCAATACAAAGAAACGGTCTGCATACACAAAAGGAACAGGATTGGATGCCGTACCGGTAGTGGTTCTCCATTTATCACCAATTGCTCTCTGGTCATTGAAAACAAATTTTGCAGGCTCTACATCTTTCAGTTTAAATGCGTTATAAGCAGCATCAAGGCTTCCTGTAACCGTTACCTGATAAGCTCCTACTCCATTAAGAGTATTGGTTGCTACAAAGTCAGCATAGAAATAACTTCCTGCACTTGTTGTAGGTCCCATGAATACTTCATTGGTAAATGTGGTAAACACCATATCCCATTTTTTCTTCTTTGGCTGAATTTTTACAGGAGTTCCTGTTTTCAGGTTTAAGAATGAGAAGTTGTATTCTGTATCTTTGGTAATAAGATATTCTTTGATATCTGTTCCTGTCGCATTCACATCGGCATAACGGATTTTGTATCCATTCTGTGCTCTCAGAATCTGAATTTTTTTCCATCCTCTCGGATCACCGGACAATGAAACAGAACCAGCTCCGATATTGGCTGCAGAAGGTATTTCTCTTCCCAGATTGATCAGATAGACAGGGTTATCAGCATCATTTTCTTTGATTGGATCAATTCCGGATGTCTGATTTAAGAAGTCTCCGTTCGGATTGTCAACGTATTTCATGTTCGCAGCATCAAATGTTCCTACCTGAGCAATGTCTTTTAAACTTGAAATATCAGTTTCCTTTACTTTACTGATGTCTGAAGCATTGGGTATTTTGATCACTGTCATCGCAAGAGACCCGTTCATAATCACCCTGTAAGCATCGCCACTGTAAAAACCAAGATCCCAGTCTGTTCTGCTGTTGACCGCAGGATTGGTATAATCACTTAAATCGATCCAAACCTGATTAGGTTCTGTAGGACCGCCAACTTGCACACTTACTTCTGATCCTGTCATAGGAGGAACCGAAACCGGATCTTCGTCTGCAGATAAACAAGACTGTGTGGCAGCCATGATAGAAAGAACAGATAATATTTTTAGATACTTCATAATAGTAACTTTATTATTTAAAATTGAAACATTAATCGGGCAAAATAGCTTCTGCCATAGAATAAATTAACAAAACCATTCGCTGCAGTATGGGCTGAGCCTGCCACTGCTGTAGAGTTTAATCTTGTTACATCGAATATATTTTTCACTCCTGCGGAAATTTCAAAATGTTTGTTCCAGAAAGGCTGGCTCACAATGAAATCCATCATATGAAAGCTATCTACTTTTCCAAGACGGAAGTCGTTTGCTCCATCGGATACATAAATTCTGTCCGGACCTGTGAACTTATAATAAAGGGCAAAATTGGTATCGGTACTTTTCAGTTTATAGGTTGCTGAAGCTCCTGCCTGCACCAGATACTGGAAGTCTGTAGGGGAAGAAGATTTTAAATCAATCATCGATACCGATGTTCCGCTTACCGATCCTCTTAAAGACAGAGCAAACTGATCTTTTCTGAAATCTACATTAGCTGTAACCAATAGATTTTTAAATTTATTAATGTTCATGTATTTGTAGGTGGAAGGCTCCTTTATCATCACCAACTCAATTCTGTCACGTACATCCAGATATAATGCATCTACTCCATAAGCGATTTTCCAGCCATTGTCTACTGCAAAATTCTGGTTCCAGAAAAGGCCTGCTGAGAATCCTTTTTCAGGATTCAAATCGGGATTCCCTTGTACATCATGATTGATATTTACAAAATAGGTGTACAGCTCTTCATATTTAGGATAGCGGTTGGCTGATCCTACCACTGCTCTAAGATTTGAATTCTCAGAAGTTTTATATCTTGAGGATAAAGAGTAATTGTATTGATTGCTGAAGTTCTCACTAAGAGATAATCTTACTCCCGGTCTCAAAGAGAATTTGTCTGAAACATTCCATTCCGCAGAAAGGAAATTGGAATAGGTAAATATTTTTCTCTTTACCGCTTCACCAAAGAAGTCACCGGCCATTTGAGAAGCATAACCATTGGTATAATCTAGCTCATACCCTAACTGAAAGTCAAAAACTTTACTATCCAGGAAGTTGCTGAACATCCCTCTTGAGTAGATAACGTCTGTTTTATAATAAGACTTTTCGTCCTCGCGGCTTTTTATGGTTCTGTTCGGAATATCGTAAACGTAGTCGTAATATTTTCTATCCTGGTTCTGATAGGAGAAATCTCCCATGTATCGGATGTGCCCCAGGTTGGTTTGAATATTGAATTGATGAACCCAACGGTCTGTATTGTATCTTTTGTCTCTGCTCTCATAAGCAACTCCACCCAATCCGTCATTAAGAGGATTTCTGTTAACCTCCGGATTGTAGAAATTGAATTTTTCATTCAGATAAGACAGTTTGTAGAAGAATGTAGTTTTATTTTTGGTATATCTTAACAAAGCAGAAGCATCGTACTGATCTTTCGGGTTCCATTCATATCCTCTTTTGTTATCCTGTCCAAAATACTTGTAGCCTTTGCTTTCTCCTTCATATCCCATAAACTGGTTATGATTGAAATTGATGCTTGCAAACCATTCTTTATTGATATTATAATCTACATTAAGATTCTGAATGTGTCTGCCGTTTCCTCTTTTCTTAAGATCATAATTATCTCTCACTGTTTCTTCCTGCAATGAGCCCCTTACACTGATCTTTTTGGTACTGGATTTCTTGGTAATAATGTTGATGACCCCGGCAACAGCACCATTTCCGTACTCAACTCCCATACTTCCTTTTACAATTTCGATTCTTTCGATATTGCTCAAAGCAATTTTAGTAAGGTCAATATTACTTCCCAGTCCTGTATCCCCTACTACCGGAATATTGTCTATAAGGATTTTTACATAATCACCATTAAGTCCCATGATCTTGGCTGTAGAATTTCCTGAACGGGAATCCGGGGTAATCTGTATATTAAGACTTTGATTTAAAACCTCGGCAACATTGGTAGCGGCCATATTTTTAATCTGTTCTGCATCAATAACATCAACCTTATAGATAGATTTGTTAATGGACTGTTGCATGTACTGTCCTGTAATAACAACTTCTTCAATTTTCTTTTGATTAAGAGAATCCTTTTCTTGTGCATTTACCCATAAGGCCACGGATAACGATAGAACGGAAAGCACTTTCTTCTTCATAAGGGTACAAATTTTCGACAAATATAAAACTTTATTTAGACTCATTAAAAATAATTACATATTTTTGTGGAATAATTCTAAATAAAAATAATCTCATGAAATTAAAATTACTTTTAGGAGCTCTGATGTTTACAGCCTTAACGGCGAACGCTCAGGTGTCTAACATCAATGAAAATTTCAACAATTTTACAGCTGGGAACACAACTTTCCCACAGTTTGGATGGTCTGCCATCGTTGCACCGATAACGGGTGAGTTTCCTCCTGTACCTCCAAGAATGATTGTAGCAGGAGATTCCAACAGATTCGTTCAGTCGTATGCAGGAAACAATGCAACAGGTTCTTCTTATCTGATTACTCCACAGATTGAAACTCCAACAGGAAATAAAACGTTAACTTTTGATACTACATTGGTATCTCCATCTCCTGGTCCGGGAAGCATTCAGATAGGAGTAGCATCCAACCCTGCAGATATGTCAACCTTCGTTCCTGTAGGAAGCCCTATTAATGTATCTGTTATTGGTACAGTACAGAATATCAGTGTTAATATTCCGGCATCCACAGGTTCATACATTGTATTTAAGTTCACTCCTACTGCTACTCACGTAGCGATTCAGGTAGATAATGTAGTGTATAACACGACTGCTTCTTTAGGCGTATCAGACAACAATAAATCAACAGAAAATTTCAGATTTGCCTTAAATTCTGATCAGTCTGCAATAGAATTCATTGTAAAAAAAGATCCTAAAAATATTCAGATCTATTCTGCAGCAGGACAAAAAGCAGCGGAAGGAAAACTGAACGGACAAAGATTTGATATCAGCACGCTTCAAACAGGAGTATATTATATGAATATTGAAACTGCAGAAGGAAAATTGATCCAATCAAAATTCATCAAAAAATAAGGTTTATTAGACTATTATTTGCCTTTTTAAAGCCGGCGGGATCATTCCTTCCGGCTTTTTCTATGCCCAATTTTCTCTGTTTATCATGAGGATTAAAATAAAAACACGATAAAAATCATGTTTTTATTTAGACTGATTAAAAATAATTATATATTTTTGTGGAATCATTCTAAATAAGGATTTAAAAAATAAATTATGAAAACAAAACTATTATTGGCTTCAGTACTGGCATTGTCTGTTCAGCAGACTGTTTTGGCGCAGACTGACGCGTTGGGATACTCACAGGTAAATATGACAATGGGGAGCGGATACCAAAACCGTGTGTTTGTAGATCTTGCAGATGGTAATATGGTTTCTCAGCCAGCCAATACTTGGGATATTGCTTTTTATAGAAACTCAAACTATGCTTTTGGATCAAGAGTCAATGATGCTAAAGATATTGAAGTATTCACTGCTTCTACCAATTTAGCAGATTGGGATAATATCAATATCAGTAATGAATCTTCATGGGGAGCACCTCTTTACAATCCGGATCAGACTACTGACTGGAGCCAGGGAGCTTTTGAACAGGGACCTGTGACTTCTCCAAACCCCAATATTCCTTCAACAGGATGGGGAGTTTACAACCCGATGAATCACCATATTCAGGGGAAAGCTATTTTTGTTTTAAAATATGCTTCTGGAACTTATATCAAGTTTGCTATTGAAGATGCTTTTGCAGGGTATACTTTCAGATATTCAAAATGGAACGGTACATCATGGGGAGCTACGGAAACAAGAACTCTGGCTAACGGTACGGATGATTCTTATTTCAACTATTTCTCTTTTGATAGCGGAGCAAAAGTTCCTAGTCTGGAACCTTCCAGAACAGCATGGGATTTTGTATTCACAAAATATTACACATTCTATATGGGCGTACAGATGTACCCTCTTTCCGGAGCTATCCAGAGTCCAAACGTAAAAGTAGCAATGGTACAGCCGGAAACTCAGCAAACAGCAGCCAATTCTATTCCTGCCAGTACAAGTTTCTCTTCAGCTATTACTACTGTAGGACATTCATGGAAAGGAATCGGGACTGTAAAAAGTGATGTTGTATACTACGTTAAAAAAGGAAACGACTATTACAGAATGTATTTCACTACCAATGGTGGAGCTAGTACAGGAAACATGTATTTTAAATACAAAAAGATTACGGAAACCTTAGGAATTACTGAAGTAGGAAAAAAAGCCTCTTTTGGTATTTATCCTAACCCTACCACAGCAGATAAAAAAGTAACTGTTCTTTTTGATGTTAAAGAAAAAGCAGGCAACAAAGGGAATGTAGAAGTTTATGATCTTACCGGGAAAAAGGTATATTCAGATGAACTTACGAACCAGGCAGGATTCTACAAGCAGGACCTGAACCTTTCTACACTTCCATCAGGAAATTATCTTGTAAAAATTACTTACGGTGGCCATTCTGAGACGAAAAAGCTTATCGTGAAATAAATTATTTTATTTTAATACTTTCTATTTTTTCTAATAAAAAAGGTGGTTTCAGAATATTGAAACCGCCTTTTATTTTTTCTTCATTAAAGAACTTAAAAATTCATAAAAACAATAGTTCTATAACGCTATTCTTTAAATCATTAAATATTTAAATCTTCAATACATTAATATATTTTAAACCCCTTATAAACCTCTACAGAGCTTTCCATAATTTTGGAAGCATCTTTACGGAAGTCTAACAGGTGATCCTGACCGTTATGTCTGTTGTGGTGTTCTACACTTTCCCAAAGTTCGATCAGGAAGAAAGTTCCTTTATTATCTTTATCTTCAATAAGATCATACTGCAGACAGCCTTCTTCTTTTCTTGTTTCTTTCACAAGGTTCTGAAACAGCTCTACCGCGTCCATCAGATAATTTTCATTAAACTTAAAAAGTGCAATGATATGTAAATTCATGTTCTAATATTTAGTGATGTAAAAGTAAAATATTTTCAAAACCGAATATCTTTTTAAACCTTTTATTTTTCCACACCAAGCATAATTTTTAATTAAAAACTGATTTATAAATAGTTATAGAACTCATTACAATCACCAAAGTTCCAATAATCACAAACATTTTCTTTACAGGAAGCTTAGCGGTAAGCATTGCGGAAAAAGGAGCGGTGATAATTCCACCGATTAAAAGTCCGAGAATGATATTCCAGTGCTGGATTCCCAGGGTAAAGAAAAAGGTAATGGCAGCTGTTAGCGTAAGAATAAACTTGGCTACAGTAGAGCTTCCTACAGCAAATCTTGGAGTGAAAGCATTTTTAATCAATGTTCCGGTTACCAAAGGCCCCCAGCCTCCTCCGGCAAAAGAATCTATAAAACCTCCTATCACTCCAAGTCTGGTCAGATTGGTTTTCCTTTTCAGCGCTTTACTCTGTTTTTCTTTAAAAGCATTTGATAGAATCTGGAATCCTAGATATAAAGTGTAAAAAGCAATGAGAGTTTTCGTGATTTTCGCATAATACTCTCCCAGATAAGTAAGACTAACAGCTCCGATAATTGCTCCGATCACAGCCGGAATAGCCAATTTTTTCACCAGACTTTTGCTTACATTTTTCAATTTAATGTGGCTGAGACTTCCTGCGGCGGTGGTAAAACTTTCTGCTGAGTGAATACTCGCACTTACAATATGCGGTGGAATATTGAGCAGCATAAGAGTTGTGGTACAAATAACTCCATATCCCATTCCCATAGAACCTGCAACAATTTCTGCAAAAACACCTACCAGAAGCATCCAGTAAAAAATATAATTATCTTTTGCCAGAATGGTCTGCAGTTCTTCCAGATATCCCAGTTCATACATGGAAAAAACAGCAATGGAGATAATAGCAGCTGTCACCAAAAGGACATTAATCCTTACCTGAATCTTTCTTGAAATCACCATATCACAACCGTTTTAGTCCATACTCCTTCATCATCAGTACCATTGACCATTGAGATATTTAAAGTGGATCTGTTATCTGTAGTTCTATGCAAGGAAATTTTTCCGGATATAATACATGCAGCCACGGAATGCGCTGCGGTAATAGAGGGCGTAAGCTTTTGTAATTGGTTTACCTCTTCTTTTGAAATCATAGTTTATTCATTTGAAGTAGTGCAAATATCTGATAAAATATTTATCCTACAAAACAAGTAGACTATTAATTCAAAAAAAAGGATCGGGTTAATCTACCAGATCCATTAAAGTTTTACTTTCCAGAATATTCAGTGAAGCATCCCTCACCTCTATCAGTACATCATGAAGCCCGCAGTGATCTTCATTGCAGTCATCACATTTTTCATAAAAATTAAGACTTACACAGGGAAGCATGGCAATAGGACCGTTGACAAGACGAATAATCTTCGCCAGTTTCACATTTTCCGGTTTTTCTTTTAAAAAGTATCCTCCACCCTTTCCTTTTTTACTGTCGAGGATTTCAGCTTTTTTCAATTCAAGAAGGATGTTTTCCAAAAACTTTAAAGGAATCTTTTTATGTTCCGCAATTTCAGAAATAAGAATCGGGCCTTCATTTCTTTTTTCTACAAGATATGAAAGTGCCTTAAACGCATATTGAGATTTTTTTGAAAGCATTAGAGCAAAAATACGAAAATTGTTTAATATTTGAAAAAGACCTGAAAACAGTAATAATAAAGGAATAAAAAGGTAAGCCTGTCTATCCGTAATTTTACGGTTTTAGGTACCACATTTTTGCCTTTCTCCTATTAAATCATTATGTTTGCGCTATGTTCAGTAAACAAGAGGCACAGCAATTAAAAAAGGAATTTTGGACAGCTTTTGGAAGATCATTTCCCAGAAAATGGATTCTTTATGATACCAAAATCAAGGACATGGCATTTAAATTTTCTGCTGACAACAAAAAAGTAGAAGTTTCCCTGGATATCGAAATGAAAGATGAAATCTTCCGAAATGCTTACTACGAGAAGATCTGGTCTTTGGAAGATATTTTAAAAGATTTTATCGGAGATTTTCAGAAAGAAGAACATTTTTCCCTTGAAAATGGTAAGATAATCAGCAGAATATGGGTTGAAAAGCATAATGTTTCTATTTTTAACAAAAACACCTGGCAAGAAATTTTTGAATTCTTTGTGGACAAAATGGACGGTTTCGAACGGTTTTACTACGAATATGAGGATTTTATAAAGGATATATAGAATACTTACGAAATAAATACTACTTTACACTTCAGGTTAAGATAAAAAAAGAAAACTTATCTTTGCCCTACCACTTAAACTAATAGATGAAACAAACTAACATGATTAAAAATGAGAAAAGTGTACAAAAACATTTTTGGAGAGATTATCTCCAAAAGTAATGCTGTGAAGCTGAGCGAATATCATCTGTATTATTATGAGGAAGGTTCCGATTTCCTGAAAGAAATTGAATTTATTAACGAAGACAGTGTTTATAACATCAATTATTTTTTAAGTGACGAAGAAGACGAAACTCAGGTAGTCAATTATCTTAAAGAAAAGTCTGACTTTTTTGATATTGAAAAAAAAGAAACAACCGACGGCTTTATTATTTCTACCAATAAATTGTATTCCTTATCTGTAGATGAACTGCCTTTAATTTCTAAAACTGTTTTCAAAACAGACGATCCTGAAAATTTTATCTGTTCACAGGTTATCGATAACGAAACCCACCAACCACAGCTTGAAAGAACCATAAAATGCTGGTATACCAATGACGAAAGCGGTGAAAAATATGCAGCCATCGAATGCAGCTACCAGGAAGACGGAAAACTGGAACTTGCTGTAGACAAAACTCCGGATCCGGATCATGAAGAAAACTGGATTCATTATGATTATGACACTTTCCAGGACCTTCAGTCACAAATTTCCACTGACATCAGCTATTACAAAACTGCAGCCTTGCTCCCAAAAGAAGCCTTTCAGCAGTAATCTATATTCTTTAACACACCACAACCCGATTATTAAATGGAAGAGAACCCAATTTTTTTTGCAGACGGAAATGATCCGGAAATGATTCAAGCTTACAGAAAAGCTCAGGAAACCTTTAAGTATTTCTGGCGTGAACAGTCCTGGGAATACAGAAGAATCATTCCCGGACTTAATGTATCATGCGTTAAAACAGCTTTTGAAGAACAGGATGAAGAAACCGGAGAAAGCCTGGTAGAACATATGTGGATTAATGAAATATTCTTTGACGGAGATCACGTGAGAGGATATTTGATTAATGAACCTAACAGTCTTAAGAATGTACAGGTGGGTGATTATGTGGAAATTCCTTTAAGCAATATCAGCGACTGGCTTTTTGCCATCACTCCGAGTGTACAGAAACCAAAAGGACTTTCCAAATTATTTTCATCATCATCCTCACCTCTTCCAAAAGCTTACGGAGGATTTACCATCCAGAAAATGCGCGCTGACATGTCTGATGCAGAAAGAAAGGAACACGATAACGCCTGGCAACTGGATTTTGGAGATTTTAATGATATCCTTGTAGTGAATAACCAAAAGGAAAATCCAGAAAATCTTATTGAACATCCGATGAGTAAAAATATGAAGGAGGAATTTGTAAAGTTTTTACAACAATATCCGGATGAACTTACCCAAGCTGATGAAGACGGACTGACTCTTCTTCACAAAGAAACCATTGCTGGGAATTTGACCACTGTAAAGGTTGTTTTAGAAGCTGGAGCGGATAGAAACGTCCAGTCTAAAAAAGGAAAAACAGCTTTAGATTATGCAAAACAGCTGAACTGGGAACACCTTATTCCTGTATTGGAAGGGTAAATTATTAATTAAGACTATTACAACTCAGAATTTGTTTAAACTTTTATTTTTGAAACATTAAGATTGTATTAAGTTGTTGAGAGTATTAAGATAAGCTTCGCTTTAAGCTTAAAAATCAGAATGATTCATCTTAACTATACTTTATTTCTTAAATCCTTCTTAATGGTTTTTAATATATTCAACATTTTTTATAAGTCTAAACAACCACTTAATACTAAGTTGTTAAAATAAAAAGAAGCCGTCTCATTTTCCTTGAGGCGGTTTTTGTTTATAAACTACCCATATTATTTTTTTAGGATGA
>NZ_JAMZGF010000023.1 GCF_024158915.1 Chryseobacterium sp. S0630
GGGTTCTTAGCTCAGTTGGTTCAGAGCATCTGGTTTACACCCAGAGGGTCGGGGGTTCGAATCCCTCAGGACCCACAGAAAAGGAAACGAAACCTTTCAAAAAAATTCGGGTTCTTAGCTCAGTTGGTTCAGAGCATCTGGTTTACACCCAGAGGGTCGGGGGTTCGAATCCCTCAGGACCCACAAAAAATCTCTCAGATTTCTGGGAGATTTTTTTATTTTATTCTTACCACTTTCCCCGGTATCTAAAAATTAATTTACGCTTTTTCATCAGTATCAAATAAATAATAGATATTACACGTCAAGTTCTGGCGTTGGCAAGGATTAGCTTTGCTTTAGTAACATTAAAACAAAATATTAATTACTAAAACACAGCTTATGAAAAAACAATTTGATGATGAGTGGAGTGATGACCTCTCTGAATTCAAGGTCATTTCCCAGGAAGATCTCAAAAATGGATTTATGGGCGACAAAAACGCTTTGGGTGATTATATAGTCAACAAAGATAGCTCTCCTGATTACAGAAGCCCATTCCATGATTACAGAAACACTCCATTAGGCTATTCTTATCTGACTGATAATCCGGTATCAATATTTTCTTCAACAGGAGTTAATACCAAAGGAGAAAAAGGATATGAGTATTACGCAGAAGTTCTGCCCTGTGAAACAGGTTCACAGGTATATGGAAGCTATCAGGCTAATGCCAGAAAGAAACAGGCTTTATTTCTGTTCTATGAGAAACCTAATCCTGACAAATCAAACTTTTCTGGTGACTTTTATATTGCCAAAATGGGAGATTACTTTGTACAACTCTTCAAGAGATTTCCAGAACCATTGCCCTCCAATATAAATGGTCAGTTCTTCAGGAATATCACCTCCATGGAAGATGAAGCTGCCTATCTGACACAGTTGGCTTATACTTTTGAGAAAGATAAAATAGATGCTAATCTTGTTCATCAGGCATTAATGAGAGAATATCAGTTTTACACAGGAGATAGGAGGTTTGAAGAGATTATAGGAAATATTTCATCTATTCCTGCTGATGCAATTGGCTGGTGTGCTGAAAAGTTAGAAGCCTTTAAGCCTACAGAGAAAAATTACAATCCTAAGGCTAAAGATTATTCTCCATTAATTCCTATTATAGGAGGTGTTGCAGTTCCTGTTACTATAAATAAAGCAGCACAGTTCTTTGAGAATCTGGGGGACAATCCTTTTGTTCAGGGAGCTGAAGTTGTTTTTTCAAAGATCTGGTCAATGATAAAACAGGCTGCAAACAAAGTTAAAAAAGCGTCTATAGACCACCTTCCTGATACTTTTAAAAAGCTGATTAATAAGATTACAGGAGTCATTAATGATATTAAATCCTTTCTGACCAATATAACAGATGATCTTAGTGACATGATAAAACAGGGGGTAGAGATTCTTAAAATAGCCAATGCTTTTTATTGTGGTATTAATAATGGACTTATCAGCCTTATACAATGTTTGCTGTATATTTTAGAGTTTCTTTTACAGCCTACAACCGCTTTCTCCTATCAGCAGTATCTTGAAAGAAGAGACTTGATGGAAAAAGCTGAGGATGTATTGGATTGGGTAACAGAGAATGTTCCTAAGTTCTTACAGGGAATTAAAGACCTATTCAAAGCCAGTGGAAGCATTTCTCAATCTGATATGGAAGGAATACTGGATAAGATGAAAGAGTATTTTGGTGATGTTTCAAGATATACAGTAGCTTTTTATGTAGGCATTTTTGCTTTTGAACTACTAATTAATATTCTGCTACTTATTTTTACAGAGGGTGCAGGGAATGTGGTAAAAGGAGTTACTTATGTCCAGAAAGCAGCAAGTCTATTAAAGGTTCTGGCAAGAGAAACTGTTTCTGTGGCAACACTTGGAATTACAGATTTACTGGCATTTCTTTCAAGATTTATTATTAGATTTGGAAAGGCTTGTGCTAAAGGGTTTAAAGGCTTTATCAGGTTCATTGAAGAATTATTACAAGGTGCTAAGAATGGTACTAAAGCTGAGGATTTAGCCATGACAGCAGAGGAGATTGAAGAAATTGTATTACAAGGAAAAAAAGCTCAAAGCATTTTCAATATTCTTGCTAATGCCAGAATAGGTTTTAAGAAGCTTGGTATTGAGATTCTGGCTAAAGCAGATGGTTATCTATTGAAATGGAAGGAAAAACCTATTTTCAAAGGAGATTTTAAAGAGGTTAATGCTTTCTGGAATAAAGTCCTAAAACCCAGAATAGGAGCTGGAACAGGAGGAATTTTAAAGTATCTTGAAATTCTTTCCAGAAATATGGTTGCTCAGGAGCATAGCATGTCTTGTGCTGCTGCATGTATTAGGCAATTAGCTAAGGATCATGGAATAGAACTCACTGAAAAGGTTATTAGAGAATTTGCTAGAACCACTAAAGAAATGGGAACATTTCCTGATGGAATTTTAGATGCGTTGAGAAGTATATTTAAGGATAAAGAGATTCTTGACAGAACTTTTATCAGAAATCCAGATAATTTAATGCCATTAATCTTAGAAGATATTTCAAAAGAAGGGTCATGGATAGGTATAGTCTTACCTGAAAATGGCAACTATCATGTGGTAATTGTTGATAAAATTGTTGATGGAAAAGTTTTTGTTAGAGATCCTTGGCCTCCTGAAGGAATAGGAAAAGGAAAAGGAGTTGAAGCAGTGATTGGATTGGATGAATTTGCTGATTCTTGGTTACGAGGTGGGGCTTCTAGCTATCATGTGAAATAATTAAAATTATATATAATGAACATTAAAGAAATTATAAATACACTTTCTGAAGAGGGCTATAATCCTTATTTACAAGAAAGATTGGGAATCATTTTTAATAGTATTGATGATAATAAAGGAAATCCTAAAGTAAATTCTATATCACAAATTAGAATTGAAAAAGAAAAAATCATTATACAATACCCTTTAGGCCAAATTCCTGTTGAAAAAGAATTTAAAACCATAGAAGAACTCATGAAGTTTATAAGACACCTTTTTCCTTTGGACTAATAAATAACTTAATATTTCTAAATAGAACCGTTCATGAATTATAGTAATGAATGGTTTTGTATTTTATAAGTATACTTTGCAATCATCAACATCTAAAAATCTGCCCTAAGCAATTTATAAAGCATCTCCTCCACTTTTCCTTATATTTATCTACCTTTGCCTGCATTTGAATTTCGCTTGCAGTGAATGAACTCCATCTCATATCATTTAATTATCCCTACCCACCTTCTTACGGTGGCATTATTGATGTGTATTATAAGATTAAAGTCTTATCTGATCTGGGAATAAAGATTCACCTTCACTGTTTTGTAGATCAGATTCCACATAAGGTTGATCCGGAAGTCGAAGAGATCACGGAAAATGTGTTTTTTTATCAAAAGAAAAAGAATCCACTCCTCTATTTTTCAGGAACACCTTTTGCGGCTGCCATCAGAGATTCTGAAGCTCTACTTAAAAATCTGGAAGAGAACAAGGCTCCGATCTTGTTCGAAGGCTTACAGACAACGCATATTATACAGTTTCTGAGAGACAATGACCACAAACTCTACCTCCGTTACCACAATAACGAATCAGAGTATTATAAAGGTCTCTCTGTGTCTGAGAAGAATCTATTTAAAAAGATTATTTACAAAATTGAATCTGTGAAGTATTCCGGATATCAGAAAAAACTTTTAAAGAAATTTGAAGCTGTATTCTGCCTGTCTGAAAAGGAATACAATGAAGTAGAAACTTATTCGGGAAATGCGCATCTGATTCATATCTTCCACGGTAATACATCCGTAAAGGAATTGGATACAAAAGGAAAGTATTTTCTTTTTCATGGAGACCTCACTACCGCAGATAACAAAAGAGCATTGAATGAAACAATTAACTTATTCAAAACTCTTCCACAATATCAACTGGTTGTAGCCTCAGATCGTGCCGCTGAAGATATTAAAAGAAAGATTTCAACAATTGAAAACATCAGCCTCACTCCTATTCAAACCACAGAAAATCTTTATAACCTTCTGGAAGGTGCTCATGGCAATATTTTGATTTCTTACCAGAATTCCGGAACAAAGGTGAAGCTGTTTAATACACTCTACAACAGCCGTTTTGTCATTATCAACGGAAACATCACAGATGATCCTGTTTTGAAGAGTGTATGCCTGTTTGGATCTGATATGAACGAAATCCGCCAACAAATTATCACCTCAGCTGAAAAAGAGTATCATGATACTGAAAAGAGAAAGGAAATTTTAGAAAAAACCCATTCTGATAAAGCTAAAGCTAATGAGATGGTCAAGATTATTTTTAAAAATTAATCCTGTCCACCACTTTCTGAATATTAAATTCTTCAAGGCAAGCCCAATCGCCTCTGTAGCATTCTTTATCTCCAAAAACCGAACATGGTCTGCAGCTCAGGTCTTTCACCTGAACAACATCTTCTTCACTCTGCCCGAATCCTAAAAATCCTGCATATGGATGAGTAGCTCCCCAAATAGAAACACATCTCGTTCCTACAAGACTTGCAAGGTGCATATTGGCAGAATCCATGGATATCATCAGTTCAAGCCCGGCAATATAGTTGAGTTCTTCAGTAAGATTTAATTTTCCGGCAAGGTTTTTTGTATTAGGAATCTCTTCTTCCCATTTTTCAAGAGTTTCCGTTTCTTTTTTACCTCCACCAAAGAAATATACTGTATGTTTTTGAGCCAGAATTCTTACCAGTTCATAGGATTTCTCCAAAGGAAGCATTTTTCCTTTATGCTGAGCAAAAGGAGCAAACCCAATTCCTGATTTTTGTTCTGAAACCGGTCTTAATTGATGAGAAAGTTCAACTTTGAATCCCATTTCACGGAAAACGTCAGCGTAACGTTCCACTGTTTTTTTCAGTTGTACCTTTTCCAGATTCCAGACGTCCGTAAGATGTTCTTTTTCTTCTTTGCCTTTATTAATTTTAAAGACCTTAAGACCCTTTCTTCTATATATTCTGTCTAAAACCTTGGTTCGGATTACATCATGGAGGTTGGCAATACAATCCGGATTAAACTCACGGATCAGTTCATTGCTGAGTTTCCTCAATCCAAAAAGACCTTTGTAATCATCCAGATCAATCCCCTTAAAAGTTACATTGGAAATTCCGGCAAACAAAGCCTCAAAATTTCTCCTGGAAACCATAATAATTTCCACACCGGGGTTCTGCTCCAGAAATTCTCTGAAAACAGGTACTGTCATCGCAACATCTCCGAATGCGGAAAAACGATATGCTAAAATTCTGGTCACGGTTATGATTTCAGTTGGTAAGCAACTGCATAAAACTTGATCTGCTTTGTCATCGCCATCAGCCCGTTCGCTCTGGAAGGTGAAAGAAATTCCTGTAGTCCTATTTCTGCAATAAAATCAAAATCAGAATCCAGAATTTCCTGAGTGGAATGTCCACTGTAAATACTTACTAAAAGAGAAACGATCCCTTTTGGTAGAATACCATCAGAATCTGCATTAAAGAAAAGTTTCCCGTCTTTAAATTCAGCATCAATCCAAACTTTGCTCTGGCAGCCTTTAATCAGATTTTCTTCTGTTTTCTTATCTTCAGCCAAGCCTTTCAGTTCTTTTCCAAGATCAATGATGTATTCATACTTTTGCTCCCAATCTTCAAGAAAAGCGAATTCATCTATTATTTCCTGCTGTTTTTCTTTAATGGTCATTTTAAATCAAATTTCTTTTGCAAAGATAACCAATTTTGTAAAAATTATTTACGTGATGCTTTTTCAAAAAGTTGCAGGATTTTTGTTTCTTCATTCTCCCAGCAAAAAACATCTGCTGCCTTATTTAATTCGCTTTGATAATGCTGTCTTCCTCTCTGAAGAACAAGATTAATTGCTTTCTCAATGGTTTCAGGCTGATGATCCGGAATAATTTCTCCTACATCAAATTGATTTTTAATCCTTTGCATCTCCGGAAAATTAATCATCACAAGCGGTACTCTCGATTGGATATAGTCACAAACCTTATTCGGAAGCGAATAGTAGTAACTTACTCCGTTGTTTTCTTCAAGACTGAATCCTGCATCAGCAGTTTTGGTGATTTCCCTGAGGTTTTCCGGCTTCAGCTTACCCAGGAAAAAGACTTTATCCTGAAGCTTTTCCTGAATAACAAGTTCCTCATATTCTTTTTTCTTCGGGCCATCTCCAGCAATTTTCAGAACAGCATCTTTAATATGATGCATGGCGACGATCATTTTTTCAATTCCTCTGGATTGATTGATCGCTCCTTGATACAGAATAATTTTAGGCCGATTGTCCGGAATTTCAGGAGCAGAAAGTATCTTTCTCGGAATATTTCTGACAACTATTGGGTTTACATTGTATTTTTCATGGAACCATTCGGCATAGCTTTCACTTTCCGTCATCATAAATTTCACATGAGGAACCAAATTTCTCTCCAGCACTCTCCAGAATTTTTGCGAAAACCTGTTTTGTACAGATGGCATTTCGGTGAAAATTTCATGACTGTCAAAGACTAAAGGAATATTCAGTTTTCTGGCAATGAGATAATTTGGCAGAAGTGCATCGATGTCATTGGCATGAAGGATAGTATCTTTGTCCGCTTTTTTCTTCAGTTCTTTGTATAATTTCCAATTGAACTCAAAATAAGCGGTTTTTAAACTTTTAGATTGTAATCCTATTCTGGAAAAGGGATAAGGACGCTCCATTTTTTCATTCCCTTCCCAGTCGTTACCGATCAATTCTATAGAATATCCGTTATCAAAAAGGGTTTTGCACACCTTTTCTATCCGTTGGTCAGTATACAGATTACTAAAAGCAGAAGTAATTATTTTTTTCCTCATCAACTCTTCTTACCTAGTATTAAATGATAGATCTGAATGAAGCAGATTAATCCGTTTGGAATAATTACCGGCCAAAGCGGTCCGCTAAAAAAGCCATAAATGACAAAACAGATACAGCCAATCATATTGACAATTCTGATTTTTCTTACATCTTTCAGTATGAAACTCAATACGATAAAAAGAGAAGCAGAATAGCCGATGTATGTGGTAAGTTCAGGATTCATGGGGAAAATTTAAGGTTACAAACTTAATCATTTTCAATAAGATAATAAATTTTTTTCTGCCATAAAGTCATTAATTGATTTTTGGTAAAATATTTGTAATTTAGATAATGAATAAAAGGTAATGTTGCCTTTGTTCTAATGAGATATATTATGGATTATAAGTTTTCACAAGGTTTGAGCCAGGTGTTCAAACAAAGCAAAAGCGAAGCTAAAAGGCTGAAAAGTGAATTTCTTAATACAGAACATCTACTTTTAGGTATTATAAAAACGGAAAACTCTGCAAAAGAAATCCTTCAAAACCTTAATGCGGATTTAACACAAATCAGAAGAAAAATTGAAACTTTAAATACAGCAAGTCTTAATCCTATTTCTGAAGAGGTTACCAATATTTCTTTCACCAAGATGGCAGACCATGCCATTAAACGTGCAGAGTTAGAATGCCGTCAATATAAAAGCAATGAAATTAATACCGTTCACCTGCTTTTAGGTATTCTTTATAAATATGAAGATCCTACTTCAAATATTCTGGGAGCTTATGACATCGACTACGAAGGAGTTTCAAGAGAATACCAGACTATGCTTAAAAATTCAGGGCAGTCTCCTCAGATGAGTGCTTACGATGATGATGATGAGAGAGAAGAATTTGAGCAAATGAGAAAGCCTACAGGAAATCTAGGTTCTGCAAAAAGTAAAACGCCTACATTGGATAACTTTGGTAGAGACCTTACTTCTTTGGCAAGAGATGGAAAACTGGACCCAGTAATCGGCCGTGAAAAAGAAATTGAGAGAGTTTCTCAGATCTTATCGCGTAGAAAGAAAAACAACCCTCTTCTTATCGGAGAGCCGGGAGTTGGTAAATCTGCCATTGCTGAAGGTTTAGCACTAAGAATTCAACAGAAAAAAGTGTCGAGAGTTCTTTACGGAAAACGTGTAATCACTTTAGACCTGGCAAGTTTAGTGGCCGGAACTAAGTACCGTGGTCAGTTTGAGGAAAGAATGAAGGCCATCATGACAGAACTGGAAAAAAACAGAGATGTCATTCTATTTATTGATGAGCTTCATACGATTGTAGGAGCAGGAAGTTCTACGGGAAGTTTAGATGCTTCCAATATGTTCAAACCTGCTTTGGCAAGAGGTGAAATTCAATGCATCGGGGCAACTACCCTGGATGAGTACCGTCAGTATATTGAAAAAGACGGAGCTTTAGAAAGAAGATTCCAGAAAGTAATGGTGGAACCTACTTCTATTGATGAAACTGTTCAGATCTTGAATCAGATCAAAGATAAATATGAGGAACATCATAATGTAATCTATACTCCGGAAGCAATTCTGGCTTGTGTCAATTTGACATCGAGATATATTACAGACCGTTTCTTACCGGACAAAGCAATCGATGCAATGGACGAAGCCGGATCCCGTGTTTATATCAAAAACATGAAAGTTCCTACAGAAATCATTGATTTTGAAAAGAAAATCGAAGATATCAAAGAACTGAAACAGAAGGCTGTAAAAGCTCAGGACTACCTTGAAGCAAGAAAGCTGAAAGATGAAGAAGAACGTCTTCAGATGGAACTGAATGCTGCTCAGGAAAAATGGGACAAAGATGTAAAAGAGAAAAAAGAAACCGTAACAGAAGAAAATGTAGCGGAAGTGGTTTCTATGATGAGTGGTGTTCCGGTAACGAAAGTTGGTAAGAACGAGCTTGACAAACTGGCCCAGATGGATGAGAAACTGAACGGAAAAGTAATCGGTCAGGAAGATGCTGTGAAGAAAGTTGTTAAAGCTATTCAAAGAAACAGAGCAGGTCTTAAAGATCCTAACCGCCCTATCGGTACCTTTATTTTCCTTGGAACAACCGGGGTTGGTAAAACCGAATTGGCGAAGGTAATGGCAAGAGAGCTATTCGAATCCGATGAATCTCTGATCAGAATTGACATGAGTGAATACATGGAGAAATTTGCGGTTTCAAGATTGGTTGGTGCGCCTCCGGGATACGTAGGATACGAAGAAGGTGGTCAGCTGACAGAAGCGGTAAGAAGAAAGCCTTATGCAGTAGTTCTTTTGGATGAGATTGAAAAAGCTCACCCGGATGTATTCAATATTCTGTTGCAGATTTTGGATGAAGGACACGTTACAGACAGCTTAGGAAGAAAAATTGATTTTAGAAATACCATCATTATTCTTACTTCAAACATCGGAACAAGAGATCTTAAAGACTTTGGAGACGGTGTAGGATTCGGAACTTCTGCGAAGAAAACAACTTCAGACTCAAGAGCGAGAAGTACGATTGAAAATGCCCTTAAAAAAGCATTTGCTCCGGAATTCTTAAACAGAATTGATGATATTGTGATCTTCAACTCTCTTGTACAGGATGATATCAAGAAAATTATTGATATTGAACTGAACAAACTTTATGGCAGACTTGAAAAACTAGGATATAAAGTAGATCTTACTGAAGAAGCGAAAGACTTTATTTCTGAAAAAGGATGGGATAAAGATTTTGGAGCAAGACCATTGAAACGTGCGATCCAGAAGTATATTGAAGACTTATTGGCAGAAATGCTGGTAAACAAGCAATTGAACGAAGGAGAAACCGTAGTTCTTGACCTTAATGAAGCAAAAGACGGATTAATCGGGAAAACACAGAAAGCTAAGAAATCAGCTGAAAAGTCTTCTCAATCTTAATTAAATAAGAAATTTAATTTCAAATAAAAAATCCCCGGGAAATTTCCTGGGGATTTTTGTTTTTATACGTTTTGGCGAAAGCCCTTTCCTATTGATAAATTAAATATTAAAGTCCTACCACAAAACCAATATTCGGGATCAGACCGCTGGAAAATACACTGGAATTCTGCTTCCAAAGCACGTTGTACATTAACCCCAGCTGCATAAAGGAATTATTCCCAATTCTCTGCATATAACCTCCTCCAAGGTACAGAGCATTTTCTTCTGTATTGTATTTATAATCGTAGTATTTATCCTTGTAATCCACAAAATAATGCTGGTAGTTGGCCCCCACATAAAATGATCTTGCAAAATAATAATTGACAAAAGGCCCTACTCCAAACATGGTAGATTTATAATAATCAGAAGTCTGCCACGAAACACTTCCTATTACCCCGCCTTCAAAATCATTAGTAAACCTGTAGCCTACTCTTGGTGATGCAGACAGATTAAAGGCGCTGTTACTTCCAAATCCTAATCCAATGCCTCCTCCAAAAGTCCACTTATTGTTTTCCTGTACGGGTGCTCCTACTGAAATTTGGGAAAAAACTGATCCTGAAAATACCAGCATCATAGAAATAATAAACTTTTTCATATATTATATTTTTGGTCTTACAATTATATTCTCATCTGTTTCCATCTGCAGAGAGGTTGATAAAAAGACGACATAAAGCTCTATCGTTTTTATCAATGTTTAAAATTATGGTTTTTTTACGAATTTATTTAGTTGTATTTTTGCCGCATCAAACTAAGAACTCCCGTTAAGAGTTTCGTAAAATTGAAATACAATGAAAATAGTAGTAGGCCTCTCCGGAGGTGTAGATTCTAGTGTTACAGCATATTTGCTGCAGCAGCAAGGCCATGAGGTAGTGGCTTTATTTATGAGAAACTGGAACGATGCTTCCGTCACTCTTGAAGATGAATGTCCCTGGATTGAGGACAGTAATGATGCCCTTATGGTGGCACAAAAGCTTGGAATTCCTTTCCAGGTGATAGACATGAGTGAGCTTTACAAAGAACGTATTGTTGACTATATGTTTGCCGAATATGAAAAAGGCAGAACTCCCAACCCTGATGTATTGTGTAACAGAGAAGTAAAATTCGATGTGTTTATGAAGACTGCCATGTCTTTAGGTGCAGATAAAGTTGCTACAGGACATTATGCAAGGGTAAATTCTACTTTTGATGAAAACGGTAAAGAAATTTTCCATCTTCTGGCAGGAAAAGACAATAATAAAGATCAGTCTTACTTCCTTTGTCAGCTAAGTCAGGATCAGCTTTCAAAAGCTTTATTTCCTATCGGAGAACTTACAAAACCTCAGGTAAGAGAAATTGCAAAAGAAATCGGGCTGGTAACAGCAGATAAAAAAGATTCTCAGGGGTTATGTTTTATCGGAAAAGTAAGCCTTCCACAGTTTTTACAGCAGCAATTGAAACCTAATGAAGGTGAAATTGTAGAAATTTTCAAAGATTCTCCTTTATTTTCGGAAGAAAAACCTGAATTCTCCTCCAAAGAAGAGGAACTTGAGTTTTTATCACGAAAAATTAATTATAAAAAATCTGACGGAAAAGTAATCGGGAAACATCAGGGAGCCCAGTTTTTCACGATCGGACAAAGTAAAGGCCTTGGGATAGGCGGCCATAAAGAAAGCTGTTTTATCATCTCCAGAGATATGGAAAACAACATCCTTTTCGTAGGAGAAGGAAGCCATTTCCCGGGACTTCATAAAAAAGCGCTGAAAATTGATAATTCTGAGCTGCACTGGGTGCGTGAGGATTTGAAACTTCAAAACGGAGGATCTATGGAAGTAATGGCAAGATTCAGATACAGACAACCTTTGCAGAAAGCAACCCTGTATCAGTTTGAAGATGCTTTTTATATTGAATTTGATGAGCTTCAGTCTGCTATTGCCGAAGGACAGTTTGCTTCATGGTATATTGATGAGGAACTGATCGGTAGCGGTGTGATTTCGTAAGAGTTTTGGGCTACGGGATTCGGGTCATTGAGATTGTTTTTTAAAGAAAAATATTTTTTTTAAATTTTTCTGTAACGTTTTTTAAGTTATCATACTTACTGAGTAAATAACAATAAAAAATACTACTATGAAAACATCTACAAAAAACCAGTATGCTTATGTAAACAATATTCTGATTGCAGTGGTATCATCTGTTTTCGGTTATAATCTTTATCAGGCCATTGTACATCCGGAAAACTCCAATATCGCGATCAGTCTTATTTTGGTAGTCCTGACTTCCGTTATGGTTCGAAAATATGGCTATCAACCCGTAAAAGAAAAAAAGAAAGATATTTAATATCAACCACACATGATAAAGCCCGGAACATTTTTGTTTCGGGTTTGTTTTTAATAATAGATTTTACCTTATCTTTTCATTTACATGACTTGAGATAAAAATCAATGTAACAATACATTCTGCTATTAAGATCATAACAAGAAATCCAACAGGTTTTCCCAACATGAGACCTCTGATAAGCTTGATAATTCCCAACAAGAAAATTAATCCCACAAAATAAAATGTCGTTCCCGAAATGGTTTCTTTCAAAGAATTTAGCATGAAAAGCGAAACATAAAATCCAAGAACCAGGATGAGATAGAACCTCAGAAAGTCCGGACCTTTAAGAATAATCGGATTAAATGTCTGTGGTACTGCCATAAGCCATACAAGGCTAATCACAACCAGCAGTGAATGAATGATGAGTTTTTTCATAATGATTAGTTTTATTATCCTCCACAGCCACCGCAGCCCCCACAACCACCGCAGCCGCCTCCACAACCGCCTCCGCCGCTGCAGCTTGATCCGCCACAACTTCCTCCGTCATTGTTTTGCTTATCTTTTCTGTTAGGGTCAGAAACCTCCTGATCTCCTATAATTGAAACAATTGTTCCCAGAATGAAAATAATCCCAAATACAACTCCAGTAACCATTAACCCTGAAAAGTTATCTCCTTCTGTACACGAAAATAAAAGCAGTAACACAAATATGGGAGCAAAGAAGGCCATTTTTCTCAGCCAGGATTGTACTTTTGATTTTTTCTTACTCTCTCTCCAGATTTCTTCAGGTGCTTCCTGCTGGAAAATCTGCCGATAACTTGTTAAAGTATCTTCAAACCAGTTCTGATGTTTTTCTTTTTCCGCATAACCACCTTTGGATGGATGATGATGAAGTGGTTTTTTTAAAATATGCGGACAGAATTCTTCCCAATAATTCTGGGTATAGATAAGATGCATATGCCAAACCTTATCAACTATCTTACTGGGAGAAGCTCCATTGGGAAGTGTACAACAGAGATAAACAAACTTTTTGTATTCTTCAATTGCTTTTCGTGTGAAATCAAGACTCCAGCGTTCTTCTTTGGCCAGCTTTTTTGAAAAAGGGAAATCAACTCCCGGAGCATCCAGAGAGAATGTCTGTATACGGCTCCAAAGAGATTCGTCTTTTATTACCATTTTTGTTTCCATTGTTTTGATTTTTGTTTTTCTATTCAAATATCAATGGATTATACAATATAAAAGTCTTTCAAAAATCTTTTTTGGTTTGATAAAAATCTTAAATTAGTCTTATAAATAAACACCATGAAAAAGGAAGATATTCTGCATCTTGAGAAACTGATGAATTTTTTAAGCAGGCAATTTTTAAAGAAAAACCATTGGGAAGACGTTACCAAAACCGAATGGTCTTATATAAGTGCCGAACTGAATGATCTGATTATCAATGAACATAATGAAAAGGAGATCAAAAAAGAACCAGATCTTCTGGGAACGAATTATCTGTATGAACATCTGATTATTAATAAACTAAAGAAATTCAAACAGAATGAAAATGCAGTTTTAAGCAGGCCCAATCTAGCTAAACTGAGCCTAATTGTCAAAGTTTTGGGGTATTCCAATTACATAGATTTTATTAACTCCAATACGGAAGCATTCAATTTCAATGATCTGAGGATTGATATGAATAATGTTAATCTGAACACCGCTCTTTTAGACCGTTTAATAGGCTGTTGGTATTCTTATAACAGAAATCTACCCGACAATCCTTTGATGGCAAAAGAAGACCGCATATGGCGTTCTGCCATGGAAATTTACAAGTCTGAAACCACCGGAGAATTTTTTATTGAAAGAAGCGGTGGTGATCATCACAAATATTTTGGAAAAGTAACCGCTTATTCTGATTATGTTTTCATCATCATGAACAGCAATACATTTATTCGTCAGAGGCATTTCATTTCAAGGATAAAGGATATTAAAGAAAAACTTAAAAACCCGGACTATAAACTCCACGAAATCCACTTCATAAGCACCTGTATCAGTTTCAACCAGGAACCGATTGCTTTGTTTGAAATTTTCAGAAAAGCGGACAGAAGAAACTTTATTTCTGATTCTATAAGTTTTCCGATTGACAGTGATGAGATCCCGGAATCAATTGTTAAACAACTTGAAGACACAGAATCTAACAGAATTGATTACAGATAGTTAAAAAAGATAAAAATTGTCGGATAAAAAGACAACTCAACCATAAACATCATCATCAATCTACATATCACGACCCCGGAATAAAACTGTTTCGGGGTTTATTGTAATTCTCCTATGCCTAGAATACATTTAGCTCCTAAAAATCAATTCATTACCGCAATAATTCTCTAACTTAATGGTTCTAAATATGAACCCTTCAATCGTCTTGCTATGGAATATTATGAATTGTATGAAGTTTTGAAAAATCATTTTGATTCCGGAAAAGGCAGGGTTGAAATTAAAGAATTGAATGTAACCATTGAATCAATTTCATTTGAATCTAAGGTTTGCGACCTGCTTTACGGTTCAGAAAATCAACATTGCAACAAACATCAGCAAACCCTTGAAATCAACAAAACTGGCTATCTCTTTTACAACCAGCCCGCTGTAGACATCAAAGATTTTGATATTGAATGCAATAAAAAGTTTGAATATCATATCCTGAAGAGAGCAGATATAGAAACAGCTAAAGGAGTTATCCTTTTCTTTCATGGCCTGAATGAAAAGAAATGGGATAAGTATCTTCCTTGGGCCTATGAACTGGCCCAACGAACACAAAAAGCCATCATATTATTTCCTATTGCTTTTCATATGGATCGTGCAGAACCTATCTGGAGTGACCGCCATCACATGATGGAAGTGGTCAATTTCAGAAAGAAAAAGTATCCGGAAAACATGAATTACTCTTATGTGAATGCTGCAATAAGTTCCAGACTGGAAGCTCATCCTCAAAGAATTTTCTGGTCCGGGCTGCAGACCTATTCTGATATTACGGAAGTGGTAAAAAGTATTAAAAATGGTCATCTTAAAAGTATTTCTCCGGATGCAAAACTGGATTTATTTGGATATTCTATAGGATCATTTCTTTCTCTGATTATCAAAATGGCAGATCCCCATCATTATTTTACCCAATCAAAAGTGTTTTGTTTTTGTGGAGGAATGACGATCGACAGGATGTTTCCTATATCCAAATATATCATGGATACTCAGGCAACCGTTAAAATGCAGTCTGTTTTTACGGAATTGCTGAGCTCTGATTTTAAATCAGATTCCCGTCTGAAACATTATCAGAATGAAGCATTGCATCCACAGGAAAGTTGGTTCAAAAAAATGCTTCGCTACAATTATTTTCAGAAGGAAAGAGAGGAAAGAATTCATGAAATCCAATCTCAGATCAAAGCCTTTGTTTTGGAAAAAGACAGTGTTGCCCCTCCGATAGAAGCTTTAAATACATTGAAGGGCGGCTACAGGAATATCAATGTAGACATTGAAATCAAGGATTTCCCGTTTGAATACTCTCATATGGTGCCATTTCCGCTTACCCATAAGCATTCAAAAGAGGTCACAGGAGCTTTTCACCAGTTTGTACAATCCGCCAGTAATTTTTATAATTCCTGATGATGCATTTTTCAGGGATAAAAAAGAGTCAGGAATAGTTTAAAAAATAATAATATAAGATCCATGGTGTTTGTTTTTTAAGTTAATCTTTATCAACTGACCAGCCAGTCTTTAAAATCTTTTACACGGTCTCTGCTTACCGTTATTTCTTCTTCCGGCTGAAATTCAAGGTCCACTTTGTAGTACGGTGAAGTATGAATATTTTTGATATAATCCGAACTGATAATAAACTGTCTGTTCACCCGGAAAAACTTTTTCGTATCCAGAACATCTTCCAGCTCATCAAGCGTAAAATCTGATGGATAGGTACGGTCTTCTGTCTGAAGATAAACGATTTTATTCTCACTGAAAAAGCAGCTTATTTCGTGGGTCTGTATAATCTTAAGGTTGTAGCCTATTTTAACCAGAACTCTGGAAAGGGTAGATTTTTCTTTTCTGATTAACTGTTTAATATCCTGAGAACCATTGGTGTCATTGGCAGGAATAAAGGATTTAAATTTCTCCACTGCTCCTTCCAGGTCTTCATCAAGGATGGGTTTTAAAAGATAATCAATGCTGTTCAGCTTAAAGGCTTTCAGGGTGTACTGATCAAATGCTGTCGTATAGATAATGAAACCTTTGGTAGGTGCTTTTTCAAAAATATCAAAAGACAGTCCGTCTCCCAAAACAATATCTGAGAAGATCAGCTGCGGATGTTCATTTTCAGAAAACCAGGCAACGCCTTCTTCTACTGATTCTATTTTGGCAACTATCTCTATTTCAGGAAAGTTATTCAACATTCTTTCTAATTTCCTTGAAGCAGGTTTTTCGTCTTCTATGATGACAGTTTTGATCATTGATCTTTAATTTTGGTTTTCAGATTATCGGGAAATAAAGTTAGATAAAAGCAGACAAATTTTAATAATCTATTCGCTTTTTCTCTTTTTTAAGTTCTTTTTCAATCATATCTCTTTCCCATTCGGAATCAAAAAGAAACAGTTTTGCAGCTTTTACAAGAATGATAAATGCCCAAATTCCAAGGATGGTATATCTGTCAAACCAATGAAAGCTAATCATCTTTTCGCCAAAAATATCATCAGGAATGATTAGAACGGCAAATAGGGCAAATATAAAAAGGCTTTTATAGAATTTTCTGATGCTGTTGGTTCTTGCGTGGGCAGTTTCGTAATTCATGATGTTCTAAGTTTTTAAGTTATCGTTTATAGTGTTTTTATTTTCTGTTTTTCATCCTTCTCCATCAGTTCTTTTATTTTTCTTTCTTCCCAGCTTTTACCAATTCCAAATACGCTAATGGCATGAAATGCAATTCCTACTCCCCATCCCAGTGCAGGCCATAAAAACCATAAATATCCGGGAGCAGTTATAATGTTCAGTATTGCTAAAAAAGGAATAATGATACAGTAAGAGGTAAGGTTTCCATAAAATTCTTTCAGGTCTTTCACTCTTCTTGAAGCTTTTCTGTAAGCAATTGTTTCTTTATCAGGTAAAATTTCCATAATGTTTTGTTTTAAAGGTTAATTTGTTTTTTTCTTGAGTCAAAGATAGATCAGAACACACCCTTCAATCAATTTTATATTACCGAATGGTAGTTTATGCTATCCGAACCGTAAAAACCTGTCATTAATAGATAAACGGGATTAATTTCTTCGTGCTTTTTCTATATTCAATATACTCATCCCCAAACTGTTCTATCAAGGCCTGTTCTTCAATTTTAATCCTATAGGCAAAGGCTAAAAACGGAGGTACAAAAGCAAAAATCAATGACAACCAGTTATTTAAATACAAACCAAGGCCAAGAGAAGTCAGCAGGGAAAAAGCATAGGAAGGATGTCTCAGGTATTTATAAAACCCTTCTTTTTTGATTTTATGATCCTGTCTGATGGTAATATCTACAGTAAAATATTTCCCCAAAGATCTGATGATCACATACCTGACAATAATCCCGATAAGAATAAAAAATTCACCCAGGTAAAGAATCCAGACACCATCAGCCATCGGAAAATGAAAATTATAAGACATGAATATTGCGCTTACAATGGAAAAAGGAATCGCCAGCCATAAGATATTCAGCGTGGATTTATCCTTGTTCTTCTGGTCTTCTTTACCGGATTTCAGCATGTTCTTGTAAAGGAATTCCGTGAGAAACCAAGCGCCCATGGAAATGTAGAATAGAATAGATAAAGTATTCATTTTTCAGAAGGTTTTTAAGATTAAACGCGATTCCTTTTAGTGATCTTTCTGTTTATCCATCAGTTCCTTGATCTTCTTATCTTCCCATTTTTTGATAAAATTAACACGGGGCAGAAAAACGGTAACCGCATGTGCTGCAAGCCCTATTCCCCAGAAAGTAGCCGTAAAAAAGTTTTTAAACTGAAAATAGCTTTCACCAGGTTTCAGGTGCATACAATTATAGACAACAATCAGAGCATTCACTGCGATATAAGCGAATAAATGTCCATAAAAACCTCTTAATCTTTCTACCTGCCTTCTTGCACGTTGATATTCAATATTGTTTTCGTCAAATCTTTCCATCACTTTATTTTTTTTGTTTGTTCATAATTTCACGAATCTTCTTTTCCTGCCAGGATTCTCCTACCCCAAACACCTGAAATGCGTGAGAAGCAACGCCTATTCCCCATCCCAGTACAGGAAACCAGAACCAGTGATTTCTGCTGCTCGTGAAAAGATTAATAAAGATTAAAAAGGCACTTACCGTACAGTAAGAAATAAGGTTCATATAAAAACTCTTAATCTCCTTTACTCTTTTTTGTGCCCGTTGGTAAGCCGCAGAATCATCTTCAGGTTTCGATGTGGAAACTTGTGGTTTAGCCATGAGCATTGGAAGTTTTACTTTAAAATGATCTTCAGATTTTTCTATGAAGACATTTCTTTCTGTAAGCAGTGAATAACGCTGTACAATATTAGCAAGACCAATTCCCGAGCTTTCTTTGATCTGTTCTCTTACCTGAAGATTGTTTTCAATACAGAGGGTATTTCCGTCTGAAAAAATTCTGATGATTAAAGGTTTTGATGACGTGGCAAAATTATGCTTGATACAGTTCTCCAACAATAGCTGCAAGGCCAGTGGAACTACATATTTCTGATAATCCTCTTTAGCAACATCAAAGGTAAAATCCACACTGTCTTCAAACCTTGTTTTCAAAAGTTCACAATAGGTTTTCGCAAATTCTATCTCGTCTTCTACTGTTACCAGTTCTTTATCTTTTTGTTCAAGTACATATCGGTAAATCTTTGACATTGAAGCGGTAAACTTTTGCGCCTGTCTTGGATTTTCATCAATCAGAGAGCTTAAAACATTTAAAGAATTAAAAAGGAAATGCGGATCCAGCTGGTTCTTTAAACTTTCAAACTGGGCATTGGCAGATTTGGCGATAAGTTTCTGTTCTACCACTTCTTTTCTGGAAGTTTTCTTCAGCTCTTCCATGAAACTTCTGGCATGAAGGAAAGCAGAAATAAGAAGCGCAATATTAATTGTAAACCAATTAGTTATATTATATTTTTCAGAGAAAAATTCCTCTGTAGTTGCTCCTTTTTGAATCAGTACAAAATTGACATAATTGCAGAAATAGACCAGCACAAAATTGACGACAATAATTGAAATAATACTGATAACCGCTCTTTTGGTTGTAGCCTCCGACCATGGGATTTTTTTATTCAGAAAACTGTTGAGCATTCCGTTTCCTCCTCCCAATACAAAAGAATAAATAAAAGAGATAAGCAGGGTATATAAAAAGTTTTCAAGATTCTTTTCTTCTGTAAAGACAAAAAAGAAAAACATGGAGACTGCAAGGGATACCCAGAATAGTACGATAAAGTTTTTCCGTTTCATGATCTGTTTTCTTGACTCAAAATTAGTTTTTATTAAAGGTATCAAAAATTAATTGTTACCGAAGGGCTTATTTTTCTTTCCGAATGGTATAAAAAAACCTCCACGAATGAAGGTTGATAGATATGAAACATAGAGAAAACTATTTTGCTTTTTCTGCCGGTAAGCTTAAGAAATAATCGGCTTCTCCTCTTCCCCAGTTAGGATCTAAAGCCGTTTTGGGCTTGTAGGTTTTAAACTTTGCCTGAGCATCTTTAAACATCTCCAATCCTTTGGTTTTGCTACCTCCATACTGCTCCGGAGTAAAATAAACATCTTCCGCTTTGATTAGTGCAATTCTCGGATTTGAAGAATCTAATTTTTCTGCAATATTCATTTCCTCAGTAGCTCTTGCCCCATCTGTCATATAACGCTGTGCAGGATTCACCATCATTCTCAGAGAATAAGACATTTTTCTCAACAGGTGAATTTCTGCATTATCCGTTCCTGCAAGATTCTGAGCCATTGAAAGATGTTTTTCAGCCTGGTCTGCGATACCATCCAACTCCTGCATTTTTCCGTCTCTCATCAGGGTTCTTCCTTTTTGGATATAAGAAAATGCTGCATAGTAAGCCGGAAGCCATTTTGTACTTTCTTTACTCCCTATTCTCTGGAAATCATTCGCCAGAGTCTGGAAATCTTCTGAGGTTTTACAGGTTTCTATTCTGGCAATTTTTTCAGACATTATTTTGTCATAATCTGCCTGTGCAAAAACAGTTAAGCTCACAAAAGCTAAAGCAAAACTTAAAAGGTATTTTTTCATGATATCAAATTTTAAAAGTGAGTTATGTTTGTTCTAAGATATGTTTTTTATAAATTATTATTGATGGCATCATCTGTTTTATCTACTCCAAAGCTTATAAATGCTCCTATGAAAACAAAAGTATTGACTGGCGGAACAATGGCAGAACTTCTTGAACCGTTGGCTGAAAAATTATAGCCATAAATATTCTTTGATCCTAAAAAATTGCTGATGCTCAATACAAATACAGGAAAGGCTTTCGCATCTTTTTTACCAATATTCGGAAGATAATTAATACTGAAATTTAATGCATTGTAATCTTTTAATCTTCCTTCATTTCGGGTATAATTGATGGCTCTTCCATTCTCAAAGGTAGAGGCAATATCATAATAAGGACGTCCTTTTGCATAAGTGTAGGATAAATTGACCCCAAGTTTCCATTCCGGAATAAATCTTTTTGCTACTGCTGAAAGAGTATGTTCTGCTGCAAAACTCGGCTGCAGGCTTACCGGATAATTCAGGAAATCTCTTTTGGAATCCAGGTAGGAGTAGCTGATCCAGTAATCGATATTTTCAAAGGTCTTTTTATTATCTCTCCAGAAAAATTCCAGTCCTTTTGCATATCCGTAGCCATCATTGTTTAAAGCAGTCTGAATCTGCTGATTTTGCTCTTTGTCCTGAGTAATATTGAATGTTTTAATCAGCTGGTCATATTTTTTATAAAATGCCTCAAAACGTAAAGTTCTGCCCTCTGAAGCTCTCTGAACCTGGAAAATATAATGCTGGGATTTCTGGAAACCAAGATTCGCAGGTCCATTGATGTATTTACTTTCCGGATTCTGATAAAAAAGTCCATAAGCTAACGAAGTGGTCCAGTCTTTTGCAAGGTGGTAGGCAATAGCAAAACGAGGTGCAATATTATTCTTTCCTAAAAATGAAGAATGTTCTGCTCTCACTCCTATTTTCGCTGACAACGCATTGCTGAAACCAAGATCAGTTTCCACGAAAGCAGAGGAGATCAAATCTTTATAATGTTTTTGTACTGCTTCAAAATTCAGGTTTTCATCGGTATTATTCAGCTCAATTCCTCCTCGTACTGCACTGATTCTGTTGATTTTTCTTTCAAGAACAGCTTTGAAGTTCAGATAATTTCCATCAGTCAGAAGCTGGCTTCTGTTGGATTCAACATCATTGGTTTCTGTGGAAAAATGAAGATCCGATCTGTTGTAGGAATAAGAACCGCCTACATTCAGGAGATATTTTCCAAATTTCTGTTTAAAAGAAAGGTTATGAAATGTATTTTTTCCGTTAAGTTTTACCAGACTGAAATCATATCCGGGTTCAAGACTTTCTGATCTCACTCCCATTTTATTGGAGTTGAACATTCCGTAATATTTGAAAAAGCCTCCTGACTTTGTTTTAAATCTGAAATTAAGATCTCCGTTAAGACCTTGGGGAGCTTCTACAAAGTCTGTGTTAAAATTAAAGACTTTCTGCATCAGACTTAAAAGAGAATATCCAGCTGTAGCACCGTAGGAATAGTTTTTATTATCTCCTAACTTCTGAAATCCTGCACTCAGAAAAATAGGAGAAACCCCAAAATTATAGGACGTTTCATCCGGAAGATCAACACTTTCCAGCATCAATGCTCCGGAAAGGGCCTGCCCATACAGTGCAGAATAACCTCCACTTGAAAAGATGTTTCCTTTAAAAAGAGAAGTATTGAACTGATCTCTTCCGGCAATCCCCGGAACAGAATTTGAAAAATAATTGTTGATAAGACTTCCGTCCATAAAGATTTTAGATTCTGTTCCTGTACCACCACGGATGAATAACCCTTCGGTTCCTCCAACTTTCTGGACTCCCGGGAGATATGTCAATGCTGAAGAAATCTGTCCGTCTGCTCCTGCTGTGGTATAAATATCTATGGGCGTAAGCAATGCTGTTGCTCTTTTTTTATCACTGGCTTCAATAGATCCTGCAGAAACTACTACTGCATCAATCTCACTGATCTGTTCTTTAAGATCAACATTCAAAGAAATATCCTGATTTTCAATAGAAACCGTCCTTTCAATATTTTCATATTTTGGATGGGTAAAGATTATGACGTGTGCCCCTTTTTCTGAAGTTTCAAATGTAAAATTCCCCTGAGCATCTGTTGTTGAACCGTCATAGGTATCTTTCAACGTAACATTTACTTCAGCGACTCCTTTGTTTTTAAAGGATACTTTTCCTGATATTTTCACCTGGGAATATCCCATGATGGAAGTGAGAAGGAGAATCAGAAACAGTATGTTTTGTCCTTTTGTTTTCATTTTTATTGTTTTCTGGGTCAAAAATAGTACGAGAAATGCCTTTCTGTAAAAAATTTATTACTGAAAGGCATTCTTTTGCTACCGAATGGTAATTAATGAATCGGAATGCAAAAATCCACGATCATCTTCCCTTCCGGATGTTCCTTAAAATTGGTGTGATAGATCTCATAGGGAAAGGTTCTTCTTGTAGAATAATGGTTCTCATTCATCCACAGGAACAAAGAAACCCAGCACTGCTCAAAGTCGGTGAGAGTAACTTCACCGCTTCCTACAATGTATTTTCCGCCTTCTAAAGTTTCTGCAAACACTTCCCCTTCCTGCTGAGTCAGTTTCTCATCCAAAAGCATGCAGGCATGAATCCTGACCTTATCAAGAGGTGTGATCTTGCAGCTGTCGTGATAAACAGAGATCATTTTAAGATTTTCCCGAGGAAACAGTTGTTTCTTTTTTGCCCAGTCTATTAAGATGTTGAAAGAAGGTTCTACATTAGCCATTCCAAGGCTCATAACAGAGGCCAGATTCATTTCCGGCATTTCTTTTACTTCGATTTTTAAATTCATTTTAGTCCAGTTTAACAGGTTTTCAATGTTGCAAATGTATTGGCTGAAAACCGTATCAACTTGTCCGTTCTTGCTTTGTACTTGTAAAATCTTGTGAAATTTTTCCGGAGCTGATCTGCGAAACTCAGTGGGGGCGAGACCGTAATATTTTTTGAATGTTTTACAGAAAACTGAATGATTGGAGAAACCAAGATCCCAATAGATCTCCTTGATCTCCATATTTTTATGAACCGCCAGATGAAGAGCACTTTTCTCTATTTTCTTTCTGATAATATAGTTCTGAAGGGTTTCTCCTGTAACCAGCTTGAAAATTCTGTGAAAATGAAAAGGGGAATAGGCACTTACCTCTGAAACTTTTTCCAGAGAAAGATCTGCATCAATATGGTTATCAATATATTGAATTGTTTTTACAATCCGTTTTTTATATTCTTCCACTTCAAAATTGTTAATTCACAAAGATATTTTTCCGGAGCGGAATTATGTTGTCTTTTATTGCTATTATCAGAAAATAGTTTTCTATTTTACCTTAAACTTCTATTTCAAAATGCTCAATAATAGGGATTATATCTTTAATTTTCTGATCTGAAGAACTAATAAAGCTATGATAATCTTCATGAATAAAAATCTCTTGGGTAAAAAACTTTTCTCCTTCAATACTACATTCATTATGCAAGATTTCAAAAGAATCCAAAGGTAACATCATTCCTGCTCCATGGGCTTTTATTACCGCTTCTTTTCTCGTCCAAAAGGTAAAAAAGGCTTTCATTTTATCACCAAAGTTCTCAATTTCCTGAAACTCATTAGCAGTCATCTGAAATTCAAAATCCTGATAATTCGTCTTAGGATCATTAAATTCCACATCTATTCCCAAAGGATATTCTGCAAAAGCACAAACAACAAGGTCCTTGGAATGCGAGATATTAAAATGCAAATGACATCCTTTCAAATAAGGTTTTTTGTTTGGAAGAGTTCCTATTTCTGGCTCAGTAATATTGTAATATGTTTTCAGTCCACCTTGTAAAAGAACTTTTCCCAATAAAGAAAGCTGAGCATCCTGCCATCTTCTGTACCTCAGGATATCTTTTTTAATTTCCTGGGAAAAAAAAGGTAGATACCTATCAAGAAGAGGCTGATGTTTTGTTTCATTGATGAATGTATACAGGATAATCATTTTTTATTTCTTTCCGGCCGACACCTATAGGATAAAGATTACTTTCTACCCACTAAAATAAGTTTTTTTTCGCCTCTTTTTAAAGAAGTTAGGCTACAGAGTAAAGTTTCTGAATTTAAGCTTAAAACAAGTCATATCACGGTTACCATTTAAGTCTTGTTTTTTAAAAAAGATTAAGATCATAAAGCCCTTTGGAAAATCTTTTTTAAATTTATCCTAAAATCACTATAAATCATTTAAAAAATGAAAGTACAAACATTAGCATTATTGGCAGGATTTGCAGTTTTAGCCGTTTCATGTGGAACAACAAAAACATATTCTGTAAATGCCAAAAGCGGAACACAGACAGGAGGAACGGCGAAGTTTACTCAAAATGGAAATGAAGTAACCATGAAGCTGGATATTACCAACCTTACTCCCGGAATCCATGCGGTACACATTCATGAAAAAGGAGATTGCTCTGCAGCAGACGGAACTTCTACAGGAGGTCACTGGAATCCTTCGAAGAATGATCATGGGAAATGGGGTGCTGAACATTTCCATATGGGAGATATAGGAAACCTGGTTGCCGATCAGAGTGGAACTGCAACATTGACTTTCAAGACAGACAAATGGTGTCTGGGATGTACTGATGAATCTAAAAACATCATCGGGAAAGGCCTTATTGTGCACGCAGCAGCGGATGACTTCCATACCCAGCCTACCGGAAATGCCGGAGGAAGAGTGGGATGTGTAGAAATTAAGTAATCCTGTTACTCAATAAAAAAGCCGCTAATAAAAATTAGCGGCTTTTTTATGTTTAGGATTTAGCTCCCATATCTGATACAATATTCATTGCTTCCTGCAGGTAAAGATCTTTTTTCAGATTCTTGATCCACATTTCAGATTTTTTCTTGAAAGCTTCGTCTTTTTTCTCTCTTTCAATTTCACTTGGATACATGACGAACTGAAGACCGTTCTCAAATTTTGTCAAAGCCTTGAACTTTTCAATCTGAGATTTTCTGTTCTTCATCAGTTCATTAAACTTCGTAATATTCAAAGTGATATTTTCTTCTTTATCCAATTTTTCTCTCCACTGAGCAGATTCTAATAACAACTGGTAATTGCTGTTTTTAGCCATTCTGTCTGCACTTGCCTTCTCTAGTGCCTGAATGTTGAAATAATTCAGTTTCTGGAATTTTGTAGGTGGAATTTTATCCCAAGCCAATGCATAATCATCATATCGCTCTCCTACTTCAGCATACGTAAAGAAGTCTTTCATCTGGATATCAGACACTATTCCTTTTCTCTGTGTAGATTCTCCGGTAATTCTGTAGAACTTCTGAATTGTCAGTTTTAGAGATCCGAAATCATCTTCAGTGTTCAGGAATCTGTTCAGATCAACAAAAGTCTGAACGGTACCTTTTCCGAAAGATTGTGGAGATCCAATAATCATCGCTCTACCATAATCCTGCATTACTCCTGCAAGGATTTCTGAAGCAGAAGCTGAAAGTTCGTTTTGCATGATAACCAACGGACCTGTCCAGATTGGAGTTTCATTTTTGTTCTTAAGCGTCTGTATTTTACCGTTTCCGTCTTTCACCTGAACGTAAGGACCAGCTTCCATGAAAAGTCCCATGATATCTCCTACTTCAGTTAAAGAACCTCCTCCATTATTTCTAAGGTCAAGAATGATTCCCTGAATATTCTGTTCTTTAAGCTTAATGATTTCATTTTTGATGTCATCAGAAGCGTTTCTTCCTTTGGCATTTTCAAAATCAGCATTAAAGCTTGGAAGGTTGATGAAACCGTATTTCTTCCCATTTGGAGTGTTCACCACAATACTTCTTGCAAAAGTATCTTCAATAGCAACTTCTTCACGGATCATGGTTACATCTTTAATAGTACCGTCTTTTTTCTGAACAGTTAATGTTACCGGAGTTCCTTTCTCTCCTCTGATTAATCTTACCGCTTCATCAGAAAGCATTCCTACCACATTTACAGCATCTTCTTTCGGTTTTGATCTTACTTTCAGGATTTTATCTCCTTCTGAAAGCTGTTTTGATTTCCATGCCGGTGCACCAATGGTAAGCGCTCCTAAGTAAAGGTTTCCTTTTTTCTCCTGAATCAGAGCTCCGATACCGATTACTTTTCCGGTAAACTGTGTATCAAAATCTTCTTTATCTTTTGGAGAATAATAGTTCGTATGCGGATCGAATACTTCTGTATACGCATTCATATACACGGTAAACCAATCCATTTTCTTTCTCTTTTTGAATCTTGTGAAAGTATCTTTTACAAGGTCTTTTACTTCATCAGTCGCTTTTTTGATCTTCTCGTCCTGAGTAAGTGGTTTAAACTTAATCGTATCTTTCAGTTTGTATTTCTGAACAGAGTCTTTCTTTTCTTTCTGAGCCTCTTCTTTGCTGTTCATCGACTCAACTTCCTGAAGGATGTTGTATTTGATGAATTTTTTCCACTCATTATACTGTTCCTGTTTGTTGGCAGGTACTTTTTTTAGTTTGGGCTCAAGAGTAAGCGTTTCATCTTCCTGAAGATTGATGGGCTTGCTGAAGATATCCTGTGTGATTTTATCAATCTCATCCACTCTTTGGTAGAGTCTGTCAATTGTAAGCTTATAGAATGTAAGATCACCTTGTCCGATATAGTCATCAAGCTTGGTTTCATGCTTGTTGAATTCATCCATATCAGATTGCAGAAAATATCTTTTCGCTGGGTCTACCAATTCGAAATAATGCTTATAAACGTCCTTCGAATAGGCATCATTGATAGATTTCGGGCTATAATGCAGATAAGAAAGTGTGTTTTTTACGCTCACCATTATCGTCTGCATCTTTTCATCGTCATTCTGTGGCGAGTTGAAACAAAACATTAGACTGGTTAATGGAATCAGGAGTAAAAATTTATTCAGTTTGAAATTTTTCCACATAAACTGTCTTTATTTATTAATTTTTTTAAAATAAGTATAGTAATTAGTAGCAGTAAGTTTGGTACTGTTACAAATGATCAAATTTAATACCTTATTTACAAATATCGACAGTTTTGATCATTTTTATTTAAAGAGATTTGCAAATAATCAAGACAGTATGAGCCATTTCCTATTATCAGACAGTTTCGTTATAAAATGATACAGATCAATCCTTTTTTCAGGCACATCTAAATTTTTATTTTTTAATCTAAAAACAGAAAACACATACCACAAAAACCAATTTTTAACCATAAAGGCATAAAATATGCAGAGAATTAACCATACAAATTCAAAATATTAAGTCATGAAAAGTTTACTATGGTTAGTCGCAGTCATCTGCATCGTTGTTTGGCTATTGGGAATGCTAGGAGTAGTTCCCGGAATGAGCACAGGTTATTTAATTCACGTTTTACTGGTCATTGCCATTATTGTTATTCTTTATAATATCATTTCCGGCAGAAAGCCTCTCGACTAGTTTATTATTTTGTACAACCACTTACATTAAAACTGAAATGAAATTCATATTAAATTTTCTTCATTTCAGTTTTATTTTCTGCATTTTTTGCTTTTCCTTATCTATGCTTTGTTCTTCATTCTATTAGTCAAAGTATGAGAATTTTATTTCTCTTTTCAGTACAGCCAATCCCAATCCGGTATTTTATTGCGTCTGATTTTTACCTACATTTGATGTGTTGAAAATCTATTTGTTCAATTCTGAAAATGAACAAACTACTCTATTTAAATAAAAAATTAAAGATAATTTATGGAAAGACCACTTATTCTGGTGACTAATGATGACGGAATTACAGCTCCTGGTATCAGAAATCTTATCAGTTTTATGAATGAAATCGGAGAAGTAGTGGTTGTAGCACCCAATTCTCCTCAAAGTGGAAAAGGCCACGCTATTACTATCAATTCTACCCTAAGTTACGAAGAAGTTACCCTGGATGGCCCGCAGACAGATTTTTCCTGCAGCGGAACTCCTGTAGACTGTGTAAAAATGGCTCTTGATAAAATTCTGACCAGAAGACCTGATATTGTAGTTTCAGGGATCAATCACGGAGCAAATTCTTCTATCAATGTAATCTATTCCGGAACAATGTCTGCTGCAGTAGAAGCTGGTGTTGAAGGAATTCCTGCTATTGGATTCTCATTACTGGATTTCAGTTGGGAAGCGGATTTTACTCAGGCTAAGGAATTTATTCAGAATATTGTAAGAAGAACATTGGAAAACCCAATGCCAAAAGGAGTTGTACTGAACGTAAATATTCCTAAACTTCCAGCAGAAGAGATTAAGGGAGTAAAAGTCTGTAAACAGGCCAATGCCAAATGGGAAGAAAGCTTTGATGAAAGAATCAATCCGCACGGTAAAAAATATTACTGGCTAACCGGTTATTTCAACAATATGGATGATTCTGAAGATGCTGATGAAACAGCATTGGCTAACGGATATATTTCTATTGTTCCTGTAAAGTTTGACCTGACAGCTTATGAATATATGAAAACATTGGAAGAAGTGATGACTTTTGAAAATGTAAAAGAGGCAAAATAATTCTGGAAATATCAGAAAGTTCTATTCAGTATAACACTGAGTTGAAGTATTGAAATAAATAAAACAGGGTTTGAAATAAGTTTTTCAAACCCTGTTTTTTTGTTCCATAAACCGGAAAAAGCATTCCCTGATCAAGTGCCTGTTCAAGATTATTTACTACCTTTATTCTGACAAATAATTACAAAATGCGTATAGAATATGACATAAAACTGGGGTTCAAGGATGTAATGTTCCGCCCTAAACGTTCTACTTTAAAATCCCGTTCAGAAGTTGATTTACAAAGAGAATTTACCTTTAAGCATACCAAGAAAAAATGGACAGGAGTTCCCGTAATTGCTGCCAATATGGATACAGTAGGAACTTTTGAAATGGCCGTAGAGCTGGCAAAAGAGAAAATTATTACTGCTGTTCATAAACATTATACTCCTGCTGAATGGAGCCAGTTTCTGGACAGCCAGCCTGAAAGTATTCATCAGTACATTGCTTTGAGTACCGGAACAGGAAAAGCAGATGAAGAAAAAATAAAACAGATTTTCGAAAAGCACCCAAAAATTGAGTTTCTCTGTATAGATGTAGCCAATGGCTATTCTGAGCATTTCGTTGAATTTGTGAAGAAAGCAAGGGCCAATTTTCCGGATAAAATTATTATGGCCGGAAATGTGGTTACCGGAGAAATGGTAGAAGAGCTTCTATTGGTAGGTGCAGACATCATCAAAGTAGGAATTGGCCCAGGATCAGTGTGTACTACCAGAGTAAAAACAGGAGTTGGATACCCTCAGCTTTCTGCAATTATAGAATGTGCTGATGCCGCTCATGGACTGGGCGGACATATCATCGCTGATGGCGGATGTAAAGTTCCAGGAGACGTTGCAAAAGCCTTTGGTGGCGGTGCAGATTTCGTCATGTTGGGAGGAATGTTTGCCGGACATGATGAAAGTGGCGGAGAAATGATTGAAGAAAACGGTAAAAAATATCGTTCTTTCTATGGAATGAGTTCCAAAACAGCCATGGACAAGCATTCCGGGGGTGTAGCAGAATACCGTGCTTCTGAAGGAAAAACAGTGAAAGTAGCCTATAAAGGTCCGGTTTCAGACACTGTAAAGGATATTTTAGGAGGCGTGAGATCCACATGTACTTATGTAGGGGCTTCGCAGCTTAAGGAACTTTCCAAAAGAACAACTTTTATAAGGGTTCAGGAACAGGAAAACCAGGTTTTTAAGGACTAGAAATACAACAAAAGGCTTTAGATTACGTATCTAAAGCCTTTATTTATTCTTTTGTTCTGATGTATTTTTTATTGAAATATTTTTCAAGCTGATCATTTACATAGGTTTTTTCCTCTTTTACAGAAGCCATTTCATCCATATATAAAATTCTCGGAACTTCTTTTATTTTGTCTACCACCACAGAATCCTGAGAAGAGTTTTTAATTATATCAACCCTTTCATTCATCTCTCTTTCATATTCCTTAAGATCTGTAGTCAGAAGCTCCATGACTATATTTTCACCATTAAGATCAATATTAAAATAAGAATATTTCTCCGGGAAAGCTTTGAGCTCAGGAAGGAAAATAATGAAAAGGGAAATCCACCCAAGTTTTTTAATTTTTTCAAATTTAAAAAAGACAATCAGTGAAAAGGTGATTAAGAAATAGAAGATAATACTTTCAAACTGCCTTGCGATAGAGGTAAGAATATACCCTGTAAATAACAAAGGAATCAATGAAACGATCCAGAATAAAACAGCTTTTTTAAAGGTTATCTTACTGGTTATTTTTTTGAGTTCTTCTTCAAAAACCATCATAAATAAAGGTAGTATTAAAAGAACTTTGGCTGCAACATAGAGTGTATTAGCTCCAAAAAGGCCTATTCTTTTCGCCCATTTTATAATTCCTTGTTCGGTTTCACCCATTCTGTTGAAGTTCCCAGGCGCAAGAAAACTTACCAACAAAAAGACGCTTGCAGTCAATACCAAAGTCAGGTTTTTCTTATTACGTTTCTGATAATAAGACACCAACAGAATTCCCCATACAATCAATGCCAGAATTTCATTAGAACCCATCAGCATTACGACAAGCAATAGGGAAAGATAAAACCAGATATTCTTTCCTGTATCTTTATTTTTTTTAATAAAATAGAGTAAAATACCCGCTAAAATTGCAGGAACGAAGTAGATATTGGAACCTGTAATCCAGAAGTAATGTTCAGGCAGGCTTACCAGAAGTATGGTATAAAAGAAAAATAAAAGAAAGCCTTTTTTAATAGACTCTTTGAAAGAATAGTTGAAATATTCTTTAAAGTTGAATGCGGAAACTCCAATAAAGGAAAGCATTAAAAAAACAGGATAGATTTTCGGAACAATATTTTTACTGTCATAAAAGACAGGATTAAACATATTCACAGAGTATCCGAAATACCTTCCGCCCCATGTTGTATAGGTATCTATAAAACATTGCAGCAATCCTAATTTTCTGGTGGCATAGGAACAAAAATAATCATCGGTCTGATATACATTAAAAACACTAATGTATGCCAGACCGATGCCTATTAAAACTGACAAGAATAATACTATATTCTGTGCTTTTTTCATTTTTTAAGTTAACATTCCACCGTCAACGTTTAATGTCTGTCCGGTAATGTATGCTGACATTTCGCTGCCTAAGAATACACATGCATTGGCGATATCTGCAGGCTGTCCTCCTCTCTTCATTGGAATTTCTTCTCTCCATCCCTGAACTGTTTTTTCATCCAGAACAGCAGTCATTTCTGTTTCGATAAATCCAGGTGCAATCGCATTACATCTGATATTTCTTGATCCTAACTCCAGTGCCACAGATTTTGTAAATCCGATCACCCCAGCTTTAGAAGCTGCATAGTTGGCTTGTCCGGCATTACCTTTCACACCTACTACAGAAGTCATATTGATGATAGATCCTGATCTTGCCTTCATCATCGGCTTGATTACCGCTTTTGTAAGGTTGAAAACTGAATCTAAGTTTACTTTGATTACTTTATCCCAATCTTCTTTGGACATTCTCAATAACAGGTTATCTTTTGTAATCCCTGCATTGTTTACCAAAATATCAATCTGCCCGAACTCTGCCATTACATCTTCCACCAATTTCTGAGCTGCATCATAATCTGATGCGTCAGACTGATATCCCTTAATTTGGGTTACAGAACTTAAAGCTGCTTCTAATTCTTTTGCTTTGTCTACAGAGCCAGCGTAGGTAAATGCCACTTTTGCTCCTTGTTGAGCAAACATTTCAGCGATACCTTTACCGATTCCTCTTGTAGCTCCGGTAATTAGTGCTACTTTTCCTTCTAATATTTTCATATCTATTGACAATTATTTTCTTTTATAACTCGTTCAGCTTGTGACAGCTGCCTCTTCATGTTTCTACAATTCCTTTCTGGAATTAAACGGTTTGCAAAGATATTATAAAATGTTATTCAACCCATTTAAATTGTCAAAATACTACTATTTTTTTGATGATTATCAGGATTTTCATTAAAGTTGACCAGAATTATTTCTAAATCTGGTGAAGTAAATAAAGTCTGTTTTTTTACTCTTATCCAGTCTTAATACCTCTTTCTGCCAGAAATATTTATCATAAATAATTTCTTTCAAAGGCTCATTCTGAAAATTGGAAACTCCGAATTTTCCTTCTTTTTTCACTACGATTTCGTTTTCAGCATTCCCGAATGTGATAATATCTTCGTAAACAAAGGGTACAATTTCTGTTCCTTTTCCATCCAGAATTCCATATAAATTGCCTGTATTTCTACAAACCAGAGGTTTTGAATACTGATTAAGAGGATTAAAGTATTCAACATCCTCATTTTTTATCTGACTTATATTTTTCAACTCAGATAATGACTGATCTTTCACTGAAAACCTGTAGTAACGATCCTGTTTTCCAACAATAAGATTATCAGGATAAAAGCCCAGAATCTGAACCCCTTCTCCTACAATATTTTTAAGGTCTTTATCAAGAAACTTCTCTTCATTTCCTTTTTTAAGGTAAATAAAATCTTTCCCGGAAATAGTAAAACTTCTGATGAAATCATATTCCTGAGGAAGAATCATTTCTCCTTCCAGATTTATAATTCCGGATTTTTTCAGCTTATCATTATAAACACTGAAATAATTATTCAATAAAGGATTTAAATATTTAAAAGCCTGTGCATACAGCTTTCTGTCTTTTTTACTGAAAACCGTAGTTTTTCCGTTTTTTGTAAGGTATATATACTCTTTTTTACCGAAGTATTCCGGGGTGATATCGTTATAGATTTCGTCAGCAATTGTATTTCCATCAGCATCAATCAAGCCATATTTTCCTGTAGCCTTATTTTGAGTAATCAGATAAGGATAGGCATTGATATCTACCACTTGTTTTGAAAATTTGTGCAGAGTCTGCCCGTTATTTCCAATGATTTCTTTTTCATCGTCTTCATTGATGATCAGCGCTCTACCCTCTTCAAAGCTATAATCTTCTTTAAATTCACGAGTACTGAGCTGCTTTCCTTTAAGGTCATACAGAAACCATTTTTTATCTTTTAAGACAAAAAGCCTGTTCTTCCCTGAAAAACGGATCTTTTCAGAATAAGGAATGATTTCCTTTCCTTTAAAATCATAGACGGCTTCAGCATTCTGTTTTGATGAGATGATACAATCTTCACTCCACCACGGTGTATTAAACTCCTGATCGTTCAGGGGAATAAGTTCTGTTCCTTTTTCGTCAATTACAGCTGATTTTCTACTATTTCCTTCTTCAGAATAAAGGATAAACCGGTTTTTGAAAACATGCAGAATACTTCCTTTGTAAGGAGATTCAAACGTTATAGTTCCTAAAGAATCTACAATTCCCTGTTTCTTGTAACCAGTGTCATAGAATGTTCCATATCCTTCCGAATAGGAACTGATTTCTTTCCCTGTTTTTTTCGACAGGATTACCTTCATATATTGGTTAGTCTGTGCTGTACAGACTACAGAACACAATACAAAAACTAATTTTTTCAAAGAAAATTAAATAGAATTATTGACAATAAGAACGATCTCTCCTTTTAAAGTTTTACTCTTGGAAAATTCAATTAATTCATTGATTGTTCCGCGTTTAGTTTCTTCAAATTTTTTAGAAATCTCCCGGCTTAAGCTTACTTTGGTTTCTTCTCCGAAGAATTCTTTAATCTGCTCCAGCGTGGTATTGATTTTATGAGGACTTTCGTATAAAACGATCGTCTTTTTTTCTTCAGCAAGCTGTTTCAGTTTGGTTTGTCTTCCTTTTTTCTGCGGCAGAAATCCTGCGAATAAAAATTCATTATTAGGAAGTCCCGAAACCACAAGTGCCGGAATCAGAGCAGTTGCTCCGGGAAGGCAAATCATGTCAATATTATTATCTGCTCCCGCTTTGGCCAGCAAATATCCGGGATCTGAGATACCAGGTGTTCCCGCATCAGTAATAATAGCGATATTCTGCCCGTTTTTAAGGTCTGCAATCACTTTCTCTGTTGCCTGATGCTCATTATGCAAATGATAAGATTTTAAAGGCTTGGAGATCTCAAAATGTTTTAAAAGTATTCCGGAAGTTCTGGTGTCTTCACATAAAATATAATCTACTTCTTTCAGAACATTTACTGCTCTGAATGTCATGTCTTCCAGGTTCCCAACGGGTGTGGGAACAAAATATAGGATTCCGCTCAAAATTATAAGAATTTATTTTCTACCAATATCCAAAGTCTCTGGGCATATTCATCCACCTTATTCCATTTTCTGTCATAATACAGATCACTAAGATATTCTTTGGCTTCTTCCAGTGTTCTGAATTGATTCAGTTGATAAACCGTATCATTCAGATCTGCCTGGCTTCCTTCAAAAAGCATCTTCGTGAAGGCAAGTCTGTCATTAAGATCAAGCCTAAATTCAGGTTTCAGCTTATCTGCTTCCATGAAATTGGTCGGAATATTGGATTTCAGAATACTTCCTGAGTCTTCTTTTACAACCGGAGAAGTTTTCTCTTCTTTGGGAAGCTCCAGGTGGTCATCATCAAAAAGTGACTGAACAGCCTTCATTCCTTTGATATTGGCTAATTTTATTTTTTTCTCCCGATGGTATTCTTCTAAATTTTCGAAGCTCTCATCAGAAGGATGTTTATCTGTTTCTTCGGGAACAGGTTTATCGATTTCAACAATTTTTCTTCGGTCATAAACTTCGGCAAGGATGCTTTCTTCTTTTGTTTCTTCTTCAGAATGGTCATTTTTAATCTCACTCAGAATATTTTCTACATTGGAAGTTTCCGTAGCCATTTCTCCCTGCTCTATGGAAACATTTGAAGCTAGAAACTGTTCTTCGTTTTCTTCAATCAGTATTTCATCATCCAGCGTTTCTGTATCAAAAATACTCGGAATTGTTTCCGTTACAGGAGGTTTTGCATCATTCACTACAGCAAAATCCGTTTCTTTTTCAGATTCCGACTTAGCAATTTCTTCTTCTTCCTGCTCTTCTATTTCATTAAGCTGATTATTGAAAATAGCTTCTTCTTCTGTAACTTCATTATAAAACAGATCTTCATTAAGATCTTCATCCGAATCCGGTGTAGAATCCGCAAGAATTTTATCTTCATCCACAAAACTCAAAACAGCTCTCTGTTCTTCTGAAATTTCATTTTCATCAATTTCGTTCAGCACATTATTGAAAGCAGCTTCTTCTTCCAGAGTTTCATATTCAGGAGTCTCTTCCTGAATATTTTCCGGTAATTTTTCTTCCTTGTTTTCTTCTACAAAGCTTACGATATTTTCATGGAATTCATTTTCAACAATTTCATTTAACTGATTGTTGAAAACAGCCTCTTCTTCTTCAGGTTCGTCTGAAAAAACTTCATTTTCATCAATTTCGTTCAGTTCATTATTGAAAATAGCTTCTTCTTCCATCACTTCGTTTCCGGTATCATGATGTTCTGTTTCACCTGAAACAAAAGAGGCATACTGATGGTCCGGATTCTGTGTCGTATTGTCTGCTACGAAGTATTCAATATTTTTTTCCAGCAGTTTCAAAAAAGAAATCCTGTTAGCAAGCTCATCTACAAGATCTTGCTTGGAAAGTAATTCGTCTATATTGCTTATTTTGTCCAGATTATCAATGATATTCATGGATTCAAAAAAAATCTTTTCCTTTAAATCTTGGATATTCTGCATAATAAGATTCTTATTAAAATTGCTTACTTTTGATGTTAAAAATATACGGCTAATTTAACAAATGTTTTTAGAAAATACAATTAATCATTCCAAACAAAGTGGTTGGATGGAAGTAATTTGTGGCTCTATGTTTTCCGGTAAAACCGAGGAACTTATCCGCAGATTGCGAAGAGCGGAAATGGCAGGACAGAATGTGGAAATTTTTAAACCCAAAATGGATATACGGTATTCTGAAGAGGATGTAGTCTCTCATAATCAGAATAAAATCCGTAGTACAGCAGTAGAAAACCCTAATGAAATTCTTCTGTTGGCTTCCAATTGTGATGTAGTAGCCATTGATGAAGCTCAGTTTTTTGATGAAAGCATTGTAGATGTTGCCAATCAGCTTGCCAATAGTGGTATCAGAGTAGTTATTGCAGGATTGGATATGGATTTTTTGGGCCGTCCGTTTGGACCAATGCCTAATTTGATGGCGACTGCCGAGTATGTTACAAAAGTGCATGCTATTTGTAAGAGAACAGGTAATCTGGCCAACTATTCCATGAGAACTTCTCAGGGAGATAATCTGGTAGAATTAGGAGAAACAGAAAGCTATGAAGCAGTAAGCCGCCGTGTTTTTATTGACGAAGTACTTTCAAAAAGAAAATAATTAATGGATAAAGGCAAAACAGAGAAAAATGCTGTTTGCATCAAACCATACAATATATTCACTTACTATTAAAATGAAAAGCGAAAAAGCTTTATTGTAAAATATTAAAAAAGGAAAGAAGATGACAGAATGGTCTTTATTTCTTTTGCAGTTTTACCTTTTTGCAGTTTCGCTCTAAATAAAGCAGAAAGGGTACCAATGAATTATACAGTACAACACATTGCAGAGATCACCAATGCACAGATCATTGGAGACGGAAATCTATTGATCAAAAATATAGCTTACGACAGCAGAATTATTTATTCTACCAAAAATACAGCCTTTATTGCGATCAATACTCAGAAAAATTCCGGAGAAAAATTTATTGAATCTGCAATGGACAGAGGTATCAATGTCATTATTTCTGAACATCACTATCCGGAGTTTGAAAATATTACCTGGATTATTGTTGAAAATTCCGTAGAGTTTCTTCAAAAATTAGCAAAGTATCATTTCGAAAATTCTCATTTACAATCAATCGGAATTACAGGAAGTAATGGTAAGACTATTTTAAAAGAATGGTTGTATCAATGTTTATGGAACGAATTTCCTACTGTAAAAAGCCCTAAAAGTTTTAATTCTCAGATCGGTCTTCCATTGTCTCTTCTTCAGATCAACAGCTCACATCAACTGGGAATTTTTGAGGTAGGGATTTCAAAACCGCATGAAATGGAAAAACTTGAAAATATTTTCCATCCTCAGATCGGGCTGCTTACCCACATCGGAACTGCCCATGCTGCCAACTTTTCTTCCGATGAAGAATTGATTGACGAAAAAATCAGTCTTTTCAAAAATTCTGAAGTGATCATTTATAATGGAGATAATTCTTTGGTGGATCAAAAAATTAAAAATTCCTATTCCGATAAAAAATTAATTTCTTACGGTTTTAAAAAAGAGAATCAGGTTTTCATCAAAAACAATATTTCTAAAGATGAAAACATCATTGTGGAATATTTGGGTGAAGAAATCAGTTTTCCGGTTCATCAGAGAGACGAAGCGACATTAACCAATGCTATGGCGCTTATCTCTGTGCTTAAGGAACTGAATATCGAAAATAAAAAGATCGTTGAAAAAATCAACCTTTTAAAAGCCGTTGAAATGAGGCTTGAAGCGATTGAAGGAATTAAGGGCAATATTGTCATCAACGATTCTTTTAATCTTGACCTTGACTCTTTGAAGACTGCCCTGCAGTTTTTGAATGAATACAACAAATCTAAAAAATCTTTGGTCTTAACAGATATTGTAGGAGTGAATTCCAACGCCAAAGAATTGTACGAAGAAGTTTCTGAACTGGTGAATGAGCAGCATTTTGATTCTGTATTCTTAATTGGCGATGAAATATCAAACTTCAGTGAATTATTTAAAGCTAAAACATATACTTTTATTGACACCAAAGAGCTCATTGAAAGTAAACATCTTACTGAAATAGAAAATCAGATTATTCTACTGAAAGGAGCCAGAAAATTTGAGATCGAAAAACTGAAAGATATTCTTGAACTCAGAAAACATGATACGGTATTAGAAGTAAATCTCAATGCCATCCTTCACAATATCAACTATCATAAATCTCTTCTGAAGCCTGGAACTAAAATGATGGCTATGGTAAAAGCCAATGCTTACGGACTGGGAAGTTTTGAAGTGTCAGAATTTCTTCAGCATCATCATATAGATTATCTTGGGGTAGCTTATGCAGATGAAGGAGTAGAACTTCGTAAGAAAGGGATCACTACTCCTATTATTGTTATGAATCCTGAACAGCACAGCTATCAGACTATTATAGAATACAACCTGGAACCTGAAATTTACAGTTTCAGAGTATTGGAACTATTTTATGAAGCCGTTCAGAAATCCGGATATGATAAGAAATATCCAATCCATATTAAGCTGGAGACAGGAATGCACCGTCTTGGTTTCAAAGATTTTGAGTTGGATCAGTTAAGCGAAACTTTAAGTCAGAAAAATGTAAAGGTTCAAAGTATGTTCAGTCATTTATCTTCTTCTGATATGCCTGAAGAAAAAGAATTCACTTTGAAACAACTTGATGTTTTCGAAAAAAATTCCAGCTACCTTATTGAAAAACTAGGCTACACTCCTATCCGTCATATTCTGAATTCTGCAGGAATTACGAGCTATAAAGATCATCAGCATGACATGGTGAGAATCGGTATTGGTATGCTGGGAGAATCAGCAGATCCTGAAATACAGAAACAATTACGATCTGTGGTAAGCTTTAAAACCGTAATTTCACAGATATCAACCGTTGAAAATGGTGAATCAGTAGGCTACAGCAGAAGATATAAAGCGGATCATTCTACGAGAATTGCAACGATTCCTGTAGGATATGCAGACGGAATTCCGAGACTCATCGGAAATCAGGTAGGAAATGTAGGGGTAAATAAGACTCTTGCACCTATTGTCGGAAATATCTGCATGGATATGATGATGATTAATGTAGACCATATTCCCCACGTAAAAGAAGGTGATACGGTAACTGTTTTCAACGCCAAACCAAGCTTAAAAGAATTCGCAGGATACTGCAAAACGATAACCTATGAAGTATTAACCTCCGTTTCACCCCGGGTGAAACGGATTTATATAAAAGATTAACTATGAGAAAACTCCTGATTCTGCTTTCCATATTCCAATTATTATTGATCCATTCTCAGGTAAAAAAAGATTTGGTAATTCCGAAAAATCCAAAAATAGGGTTATCACTTGCCGGTGGTGGTGCCAAGGGTTTTTCACATGTCGGAGTTCTTAAAGTACTGGATTCTTTGGGAGTGAAAGTAGACTATATTTCCGGCACCAGCATGGGAGCCATCGTAGGTGGATTGTATGCCGCCGGGTATTCCGGGAAAGAAATAGAAAAAATAGTCATGGATACGGATTTCTATTCTCTGATTATGGATCCAAAGTCCCGGCAGGAAGCCAGCTTTTTTAATAAATCTGTAGACAAATATCTTTTATCCATTCCGCTTAAAAACGGAAAAATCACACTTCCCTCCTCAATCAGTACCGGACAGAGAAACGTTTATCTTCTGAAAGAACTTTTTAAAAACGTTTCCAATATTGAGGACTTTTCCAAAATGCCTATTCCATTCCTTTGCGTCGCTACCAATCTTGAAAGCGGTAATATGCAGATCTTTGAAAAGGGAGATCTGGTACAGTCTATTATGGCGAGTTCTGCATTCCCATCTTTAATGGATCCTGTAAAAATTGGCGACAGCATTTATATTGACGGAGCTATGACGGTAAACTATCCTTCAAAGCCTTTAAAGGACAAAGGAATTGATATCGTCATCGGTGTGGACCTTAATCAGGATCTTTCCAAAAGAGAGGATTTAAACAATATTATAGCTATTCTGAACCAGGTTATTGATTTCGGAATCAAAAAAGATACCCGAAAACAATATAAATATACAGACATCAATATCAAACCCAACCTGAAAGGAATGTCTGCAACAAGCTACGATGATAAAAAGAAAATTCTGGATAGCGGATATGTGGAAGGATTAAAATATTCCCAGATCCTGGACCAGCTTCCAAAGAAACCATTTGATCGCCTTAGACAGCGCGTAAATCCAATCTATTCCAACGTTTATAAGATCGATAGCATTTCTATTGAAGGAAGTAAAATTTACGGTAAAAACTACACGCTGGGTAAAATGGGATTACGCCTCCCCTCTTTGCAGACCTATGGAAGTATTAATAAAATGATTGATAAACTGGTTGCCACCAACAACTACAAATTTATCAATTATGATATCGTTCAGGAGAATGACGCCAACTACCTGAAGCTTTACGTCACTGAAGATGATGCCCGCCATTTTTTAAAATTCGGACTCCATTATGACGAAGTTTTTAAAACAGGATTACTTTTAAATTATTCTGCAAAAAGACTTTTATTCAAAAATTCTAACCTTTCCCTGGATGTCGTTGTGGGTGATCGCATGAGATATTACCTGAATTATTTTATAGATAACGGATACATTCCGGGAGTTGGTCTTTATTCATCCGGGATGAGTTTTGATATAAAGAATGTAGACAATTACGTAGTAGACCGTTGGGAATGGATAAGAAATGAAGCCTATATACAGTCTATATGGAAGGACAAATTTGCCATTGGTGGTGGTATAAGCCATGACTATTTTAAAGCGGAAAACAGCAATGGAGACAACAGACGTTACAGCCGTTTTTTAAACCCTTATGTCTTTATCAAAACCGATACTCAGGATGATAAGGAATTCCCTACCAAAGGGGTTTATTTTGCTGCAGAAGGAAAGGTTGTAGATCTATTAAAGTCTGAAGTTGATAAAAGAATCATTCAGATTAAAGCAGACCTAAGGCTTAACATTCCACTTGGGAAACAATTCAGTTATCGTCTGAATCTATTTGGAGGGGTTACTCTCGGCGAGAACCTTCCTGCTTATTACCAATATAGATTAGGAGGAATTTTTGAGCAGAATCTTATGAATTTTAAAAGTTTTGGAGGATTCTATTTCGCTCAGCTTTATACAAACAATGTAATACTGGCTTCTAATGATGTCCAGTTTAAGTTTAATAAAAACTATTTTATCAGCGGAAACTTTACCTTTGCCAACTTATCAAACGATATCAAGTTTGAGGATGCAGTTAAAGTAAATTATAGTTCACTGGGAATTACGGCAGGTTACAAATCTCCTTTCGGGCAGATAAAAGTAAACTTTAGCCACTCCCTAAAAAATAACCAAAAAGGTATATTCAGTGTTATATTAGGACACTGGTTTTAAAAAAATGATACAGTTCTTTTATGAAAACTTACCAGAGTCGGTAAGTACAGATTACAAAAAATGGCTGGAAGATCTTATTCTTTCAGAAGGAAAAAAACTAGGAGAAATCAATTACATTTTCTGTGATGATGAATATCTTCTTAAGATCAATCAGGATTATTTGCAGCATGATTATTATACAGATATTATCACTTTTGATTATGTAAAAGGCAAGACAATAAGCGCTGAGATTTTCGTATCTTTGCAGCGCATTTCTGATAACGCCTCTACCCTTTCCCGAGATTATGAAGAAGAATTAAGAAGGGTTTTAGCCCACGGTATTTTACACCTTGCAGGCTATAAAGACAAGACGGAAGAGGAAGAAAAAGAGATGCGGAGAATGGAAGATCTGTACCTGGATAAATACAGGGATTTAAAGTTTTAGAATTGAACAATCACTTAAAGTCCCATATCTAAAGTACTCTATTCTAGTAACAATATAAGTTTACCTAGAGTGCATTCTCCAAAAATGTTTCACGTGAAACATTGGTTATAAAGATAAGGTTTAAAGCTTAAAACAAGCGAGATAAAAATGATTTCAGAAATATATGATGTGTTAGTAGTAGGTGCCGGACACGCAGGTTGTGAAGCCGCAGCCGCAGCAGCTAACCTCGGTTCAAAAACCCTACTTATTACAATGAATATGCAGACCATCGGACAGATGAGTTGCAACCCGGCAATGGGCGGAATCGCAAAAGGACAGATCGTAAGAGAGATTGATGCAATGGGAGGATATTCCGGAATTGTGGCAGACAAATCTGCGATCCAATTCAAAATGCTGAATCTTTCAAAAGGTCCTGCGATGTGGTCTCCGAGAACCCAAAATGATAGAATGCTTTTTGCTGAAGAATGGCGCTTAGCATTAGAGAATACTCCCAATCTTGATTTCTTTCAGGATATGGTAAAACAACTGATTGTTGAAAATAATAAAGTAGCAGGAGTTGTTACTTCTTTAGGAATTGAGATCAGAGCAAAATCTGTAGTTCTTACTAACGGAACTTTTCTTAACGGATTAATCCACGTTGGAGATAAACAATTAGGCGGAGGAAGAATGGGTGAACCAAGAGCTTTTGGAATTACAGAACAATTGGTCACTTTAGGATTCGAAGCAGGAAGAATGAAAACCGGAACTCCACCAAGAGTAGACGGAAGAAGTTTGGATTATTCAAAAATGGAAGAACAGAAAGGAGATGAAAATCCTCAAAAGTTCAGCTATCTTGATACTCCGAAACTGACAAAACAATTAAGCTGTCATATCGTATATACTAATGAAACAGTACACGATATTTTAAGAGAAGGTTTTGACCGAAGCCCAATGTTCAATGGAACCATTCAAAGTTTAGGTCCAAGATACTGTCCAAGTATTGAAGACAAAATTAATCGTTTTGCAGAAAGAAACAGACATCAGCTTTTCGTAGAACCGGAAGGATGGAAAACAGTAGAAATCTATGTAAACGGATTCAGTTCTTCTCTTCCTGAAGATGTACAGATCAAAGCAATGAAACATATTCCAGGATTTGAAAATGTAAAAGTTTTCCGTCCGGGTTATGCTATTGAATACGACTACTTCCCTCCTACCCAATTAAAACATACACTCGAAACTAAATTAATTGACAATTTATATTTTGCAGGGCAGATTAACGGAACTACCGGATATGAAGAAGCAGCAGGACAAGGATTAATTGCCGGAATCAATGCACACAATAAAGTACACGAAAAAGGAGATTTTATCCTAAACAGAGATGAAGCTTATATTGGAGTATTGATTGATGACTTAATCACAAAAGGAACGGAAGAACCTTACAGAATGTTTACTTCACGTGCAGAATACAGACTTCTTTTAAGACAGGATAATGCCGATATCAGATTAACAGAGAAAGCATACCAGTTAGGATTAGCAAAAGAAGACAGATTAAGACGAGTTGAAACTAAAATATCTGAAAGTCAGTCACTTGAAGAGTTTCTCCGTGAAACTTCTTTAAAACCAGGTATTATCAATCCGGTTCTGGAATCAATTGAAAGCAGTCCTGTAGATCAGGCTTACAGAGCAGCTCAAATCCTTACCAGACCCAATATGACATTAGAAAAACTGGATGAAATTGATTTTATTAAAGAAGTTTCTACTCAATATAATGATGAAGTAAGAGAACAGGCAGAGATCAATATTAAGTATAAAGGATATATTGAGAAAGAAAAAGAAAACGTTGCTAAATTAAATCGTCTGGAAAACATTAAAATTCCTGAAGATTTTGATTATACGAAGCTTTCAAGCCTTTCTGCAGAAGCAAAACAGAAGATGTCTAACGTTCGTCCGAAGACTATTGCACAGGCAGGAAGAATTAGCGGGGTTTCCCCAGCTGATATTAATGTTTTATTAGTTTATCTAGGGCGTTAAAAAAAATGTTTCACGTGAAACATTATAAAATAAAAACAAGAATTAAGGTATTTATAAGCGTAAAACACTTCTGAATATCTTAATTTTTTTATCATATAAAAGATATTTACTTCAATGAAAATAAAAGATCATTTTCTTTCACAGGAAATATTTGAAATTAAAGAGACTGAAACAAAAGGAGTCTTCAAAACCACTCCTATTCCATCCAATATTTCCAGATATTATGAAAGTGAAGATTATATTTCTCATCACCAGGATTCCGGAAGTTTAAAAGAAAAACTTTATAAATTCCTACAGTCTTTTAATCTGCAGTATAAAAAAAATATACTGGTAGACAGAATAAAAAATGGATCAAAAGTTCTTGATTATGGATGCGGTGCCGGAGAGTTTGTAAAGCATATAGAAAATGATTTTGAAACCCTCGGTTTTGAACCCGACGCTGATGCCAGAAAAGCAGCAAAGGGAAAAATAGCAAAAGCTTCCATTTTAGATGATATTCAAAAAATTGAAGATAATACCTTAGATGCTATTACACTCTGGCATGTATTTGAACATATCGAAAACCAGGATGAAATGCTCCGCATATTTCACGGAAAATTAAAAGAAAAAGGAATTCTAGTTATCGCAGTTCCCAACCCTACTTCTTATGATGCCCAACATTATAAAGAATATTGGGCCGCTTATGATGTACCAAGACATATCTATCATTTTTCTAAAAACGGAATGGAAAATTTAATTTCTAAAAATCCCGACTGGAAAATGAGAAAAATCAAACCCTTAGTCCTTGACTCCTACTACATCTCCATGTTGAGCGAAAAATATAAAAAATCTCCTCTATTTTGGCTAAAAGCAGTAGTCTACGGAACAATTTCGAACGTAAAAGCATTGTTTTCCAACGAATTTTCAAGTTTGATATATATTATCGAAAAAAGATAGAAAATCGATTTTTGACCCATTTATGAAGGTCAATTTTCAGCATTTTTAACTTAAAAAATAAAAAACTCAGGATTTTTTCTCCTGAGTTTTCTTTTTTATGGATTACATTCATATTTTAAGTTCTACTCCTATTTTAGAAAACTTAAAAATAAAATTGAAATTTACATTCCTTACCAATCAATAAAAAAATATCTCCCTTACTCCATTTAAAAAAATAAAGAGAAATACAAATTACCTATCCTTTTATCTTCTTAAAGTATTCCTTGAACTTTTTAATTCAAATTTTAACAAAAGCATAAAAAACAGCGAAAAAGAGAAGAAATTTAGTTTTAACAGGATAGATTATCACGAAAACAGCTTTAAATTAACCTCAAAATAAAATAATATATAAATACTCTAAAAAAGACAGAAAGTCGATTTTAAAGCTATTTATGAAGGTCAATTTTCAGCATTTTTATTGCAAAGAAAAAATTAAAGCTGATCCGGTAAATATATTTCTAACGACAAAAAATAGAAAATCCAATTTCTTCCTAAAGTAATTCTTCCACCATAAAAAAAAGAAGCTCCCCTACTCCACTCTATCATTTTTGATAAAAAATAATTTTACACTATTTCAAAAAATAAAAATGATAAAAATTGAAAGTTTCTACTTTTTAAGAAAACTGGAAAAAGTAAAAATTAATAATTATAGAGAATTTCAAAAATCAAAAATCAATAAAAAAATTTAAAAGCACTAAATGATTTTAAATTCATAGCAACTTTATAAGTTTAAGAAATAAAAAGTTAAAACTTACTTAAATTTATCCTGGAAAGAAATCTTAAAAAATCAAAAACTAATTAACTTATTCATTTTAATATACTTACCTATTGATTTCTATTATTTTAGTAAGATTATCACATGAAAATAATAAATGGTAAAATAGTTAATAATTAAGTTTAATAATTAATAATCAACAAGATACAACACTATCACTATTATGTGAAATAAATGAATCTTTGAATTAAAGATTTAAAGTTTTCAAAAAATTATATTTTCCATTTTTCTAATAGAAATTTAAATACTAAAACAATATAAAATACTATTACCAGAAACCGGTAATTTTAAAACTACTCACAAAAGTTCTTTTTCAAAAAAAGATAATTAAAGCCTGCTTACAATTGGAAAAAAATAACAAATCTCTCCTTCCAATCTACTAGCAATTTTCATAAAATCATATCAACTACTTCTTCTATATTTTTCGAAATACAAGGTATAATTCATAGAAAAAATACCACTTTTTATATCAATTGTTTTGCAAAAATAATGGTCATTTATCAAACTAAAATGAGAATAAAACCAGAAATAAAATCACATAAATTTATAAATTTTACAAAAATATTCTGATCATAAATTTCCTGAAAAACATAAGTCTCTGAAAGAGAATTCAACCCTTCTCTATATAACTATAAGTTATATCTAAAATAGTATTAAAACTCCGATCAATAAAGGATTTTCTTTAAGTTTAAGAAATAAAAAAGCCTGCTAATATAATTAGCAGGCTTTAAAATATCTGTTATTTTCTATTAATTATTGATTGCAGCTACTCCTGGTAATTCAAGTCCTTCAAGACTTTCAAGCATTGCTCCACCTCCGGTAGAAACATAGCTTACCTGATCAGCATATCCGAATTGCTTCACGAAAGCAACACTGTCTCCTCCTCCTACTAAAGAGAAAGCTCCTAATCTTGTTGCTTCAGCAATACTCTCCCCTAATGCAACTGTTCCGCCAGCAAAATTTGACATTTCAAAAACACCAATTGGCCCATTCCAAAGAATTGTTCTTGAGTTTAATAATACATCATTGAACTGATCTCTTGATTTGTGACCTGCATCAAGTCCCATCCATCCTTCAGGAATTGTATAAATATCAACTTCTTTTCTCTCCACATCATTACTAAAGCTTTCAGCGATGATGGCATCAGACGGAAGATATACTTTTACTTTGTGCTCTTTAGCTTTTCCTAAAATCTCAAGGGCCAAAGGAAGTTTATCTTCTTCTACAAGAGAATTACCGATTTTCCCTCCAAGAGCCTTAATAAAAGTAAATGCCATACCTCCACCAATGATCAGATTATCTACTGCAGGAAGAATATTTTCTATAATGGTAATTTTAGTTGAAACTTTAGAACCACCCAAAATAGCTGTAACTGGTTTCTCACCACTTTTTAATACTTTATCGATTGCCTGAAGCTCTTTAGCCATTAGTAAACCGAAATATTTAGTTGATGGAAAATATTGAGCGATTACTGCTGTGGAAGCATGAGCTCTGTGCGCCGTACCAAATGCATCATTTACATAAGCATCTCCTAACTTTGAAAGCTTCTCTGCGAATGCAGCGTCTCCTTTTTCCTCCTCGTTATGAAAACGTACATTTTCCAATAGTAAGATCTCTCCTGGTTTTAAATCTGCAGCTGCTTGCTCTGCCTTCTCTCCAATACATTCATCAACAAATTTCACTTCCTGTCCTAAAACTGCAGAAACTTCGCCAACAATATGTTTAAGAGAAAATTCATCTTTAACCTCTCCCTTAGGTCTTCCAAGGTGTGTGATTAAGATGACAGAACCACCATCATTAAGGATCTTTTCCACCGTTGGTTTCACAGCCACAATTCTTGTGTTGTCCGTCACCTTCAGTTGATCGTCCTGTGGAACATTGAAGTCCACTCTTACCAGAGCCTTCTTATCTTTAAAATTAAGATCATTGATTGTTTTCATAAGTAGATTTATTTTTTGCTAAGCCCTATGAAACCGCCGTGCTCAAAATCCGTTTTAGCTTTCGGTAAAATCTCGCAAGAACAATTTCATAAATCTTATTGAATTTTTGTTTCACAAATGTAAGGTTTTAAACTTTTTCAACAGTTTGATTAAAATAAAAGTTTTCAAAAACTTTCCCCGAACCCAATCACCCATTAATCAACAATTTTTTCTCTTTTAAAAAAAAGAATAATGTAGTTGTTGTTGAGTGTTGTTAGTTTCGGGGATAAGTTTTAAGCTAAAAATTGATAACATTCAACTTTTATTCAACTCATATTTAACTCACAATATAAATCCCTGTAAACCCGCTATTTCACACACTTATTAACAAATGTTGATAACTTTGAAATGAAACCATTATTAGTTATTTTATTATGGAAAAATCTGGGGATAGCTGAAGAAAACATCTGGAAAGTTGTGGTAAAAGTTTGAGGAAAGATTTTCTATTACGAAATAAATTGATCTTTAAAAATAGAAAGTTGAGAAAAGTTTTCCACAGTTATTCACATACCTTTTCACAATTAACTCAGGGTTTACTAACACGAATTGTTATTATTCTTACCTTTGTAAGGAAATAGAATCTAATAAAGCTTAATAAGAGTATTATGAAAAGAAAAATTGCTATCGCAGCGGACCATGCAGGCTATGAATATAAGGAGATTGTTAAGAACTACCTTTCAGAACGTTTTGAAGTTCAGGATTTTGGAACGTTTTCCACAAACAGTGTGGATTATCCGGACTTTGTACACCCTGCGGCAACCTCTGTGGAAAACGGAGAAAATGAGCTGGGAATTCTGATCTGTGGAAGCGGAAACGGAGTTCAGATCACTGCGAACAAGCACCAGAAGATAAGATGCGCATTATGCTGGATGCCGGAGATTGCAACACTGGCAAGACAACATAATGATGCCAACATGATTTCAATGCCGGCAAGATTTATATCTAAAGAACTGGCTCTTGAAATTGTAGATAAATTTCTTTCAACAGACTTCGAAGGTGGAAGACACCAGAACAGAGTTGACAAAATTGCAGTTTGCTAATTATAATAAGGCTTGTAAATCACTTTACAAGCCTTATTTATTTTTTATTCGTACATTTGCAGTGTCCAATAGAAATTACACTCTATTATTCTCCAAAGCCTTTCTTATATTTGAAACATATTTAATAAAAGGTTTTTCTCTTTTCTTCTCCAGAATTGTATTAAATTTATACAAAACTAAAGCTCCCGTTGTAAGCAAACTGAAAGATAATTTCTGATGATTTACGGAAAGATTCTAATGATGAAATTGAATAACCTTATACAAAGGAACGAATAAGGAAGATTTAGAAAAAGGTCTTAGTTGAGATAAGACCAAAACAATTAAAAGAAAATTAAAATGCCAAAAAAAAGAAAATATATAAGTCATAAAAATGATTTAAAAATGATGGAGATCGGAAGAATGATCCTCCGTTTTATGAATGCAAATTCATCCAAAATTTATAATTATAAGCAGATCGCTGACGGAATAGATTACAAGAATCCAAGACAAAGGGAACTTGTGATCCAGGCACTGCACAAACTTCAGGGATCTGAAAAAATCAAGGAAGTAGAAAAAGGAAAATATATCGTGAACCTGAAAATCGCAGGAACGCTTACCGGAACTATTGACTTTAACCAAAGTGGAAATGCTTATGTAAGCGTGGAAGGTTTGGAAGATGATGTCTTCGTTCACTCCAAAAATGTGAAGGATGCATTGCAGGGAGATAAGGTTCTTATTATAACTTATCATTATAAAGGAAAGAAACTGGAAGGCTCTGTTTTGGAAGTTTTGGAACGTACCAGAACGGAATTTGTAGGGACCTTTCAGAAGGTTGCTCACAAGGAATTTGGGTTTGTGGTTTGCGATAAAAAATCAATCAACACAGATATCTTCATTCCGAAAGGAAAATTCAGCACAGCTGAAGATGGTGATAAGGTTATTGTAAAAATGACAGAATGGAGACCTGGTGATAAAAATCCGGAAGGTGAAATCATTCAGGTGCTGGGTGCTCCGGGAGAACATGAAACGGAGATCCACTCTATCCTTGCAGAATATGGTCTTCCTTATGAATTTCCATCGGAAGTAGAAGCTGATGCAGATAAAATTGACAGAAGTATTACGGATGAAGAAGTTACGAAGCGATGGGATATGCGTAATATCTGTACATTTACCATTGACCCTAAGGATGCGAAGGACTTTGATGATGCTTTATCCATGAGAAAACTGGAAAACGGAAACTGGGAAATCGGAGTTCATATTGCAGACGTATCTCATTATGTAGTGCCGGGAACTATTCTGGATGATGAAGCGTATCAGAGAGCTACTTCGGTATATCTTGTTGACAGGGTTGTGCCGATGCTGCCGGAAGTTTTGAGTAATGATGTTTGCTCCCTTCGTCCACACGAAGATAAATATACCTTCTCAGCTGTTTTTGAACTGAATGACAATGCTGAAATTCAGAGACAGTGGTTTGGAAGAACGGTGATCCATTCAGACAGAAGATTCACTTATGAGGAAGCACAGGAACGTATTGAAACCGGACAGGGAGATCTGGCGGAAGAAATCAATACGCTTGATAAACTGGCGAAAATAATGCGTCATGAACGTATCAGAAAAGGAGCTATTACTTTTGACAGAAGTGAAGTAAGATTCAATCTTGATGAAAATAATGAGCCGATTGGTGTGTACTTTAAAATCAGTAAAGACTCCAACCACCTGATCGAGGAATTCATGCTTTTAGCCAATAAAAAAGTATCAGAATTTGTATCTCTTTCAAGAAAAGGTGAGATCACTAACAATACATTTATTTACAGGGTTCACGACGATCCGGATCCTGCAAAACTGGAATCGTTGAGAGACTTCGTTGCTACTTTCGGATATAAAATGGATTTGGCCAATACCAAAAAAGTGGCTGCATCTTTGAATAAACTTCTTCATGATGTAAAAGGAAAAGGGGAAGAAAATATGATTGAAACTCTTGCGATGAGAAGTATGAGTAAAGCGGTATACTCTACAGAACCTATTGGCCACTACGGTTTGGGGTTTGAGTATTACAGCCACTTCACCTCTCCCATCCGTCGTTACCCGGATTTGCTTGCACACCGTCTTCTTCAGCATTATCTGGATGGAGGAAAATCTCCGAACAGAGGTGAGCTTGAAGAAAAAGCAAAACACTGCAGTGCGATGGAAAGACTGGCAGCAGATGCGGAAAGAGACTCCATCAAATTCATGCAGGTGAAATTCATGGAAAAACATCTGGGAGAAACATTCAAAGGAGTGATTTCCGGAGTAGCAGAATTTGGTTTCTGGGTTGAAATTCCTGAAAATGGAGCTGAAGGTCTTATCAAGCTTAGAGATCTTGTGGACGATTCCTATATGTATGATGCAAAAACCCATGCCGTATACGGAATTAGACACGGAAATAAATACCAGTTGGGGGATGAAGTTCAGATCAAAGTGGTAAAAGCCAATCTGATTCAGAAGCAGCTTGACTTCCAGATTGTGAAGTAAAATAAGTAGGTCTTTAACAAGACTGTAAATAAAATTATAAAGACTGATGGATTATAAAACCATCGGTCTTTTGTTTTTTTAGCATTAAAAAGTATGAAATTAACGCTCCTCTCCTATTTCTTAAAAATTTTACATTAAAGTCTGATTAAAATCTACTTGATATATCACAACTTTATTGAATAATTAAATCATAAAGTCTAACTTTGTATTAAACGAAATGAATTTTTATTCATTTTAAAACACCACTTAATGCTAGAACTTGTACTATCTGCCATCATATTAGGATTTATGCTGAGCCTGGTTTTCATAGGACCTATTTTTTTCCTGTTAATTGAAACCAGCTTTTCCAGAGGCCCCAGACATGCCTTGTCACTAGATCTTGGTGTGATTACTGCAGATTTATTATGCATTGTAGCGGCGTACTATGCCAGTACAGATATTGTTTCTTTAATTGATAAACATCCCGGTTTTTACAGGATCACCTCTATTCTTATTTTCATCTATGGAATTGTGATGCTGGTAACCAAAACCAAAATGCACATGCCCGGAGAAGAAAAGATCATTGGTCAAAATTATATTAAGACCTTTTTCAATGGTTTTTTCTTTAATCTTCTGAATGTTGGAGTCATCCTTTTCTGGCTGGTAACGGTAATTTCCGTAAGGAATCAATATCCGGACACCAGCAGTTTTATTTTATACATCAGCATAGTACTGGCCACTTACCTGTCTATAGATCTTGCCAAGATATTTCTGGCCAAGCAATTTCACGATAAATTAACACAAAAACTAGCCAACCAAATCAGAAGAGTTGTTGGCTGTATTCTTATTATCTTCAGTTTCTTTATTTTCCTGCAGAGTTTTAAAAAGTTCAACCAATTTGAAAAACAGCTGGAGGAAGCAGAAAAGAAAGAAGTAAAATATCAAAAAACAAAATGAAAAAAATGATCTTTCCAAAGTCTCTTAAAAAAGGAGACAAAATAGCTGTTATTTCCCCTGCAGGAGCAGTAGATACGACTCAACTGGAAAAGGGAATAGAAATGATTAAAAGTAGAGGTTTTGAACCTGTTCTCGGAGAACATCTCTACACTAAATTTTCAAACGGATATAATTACGCCGGAACAGAAAAGGAAAGAACAAAAGATATCAACTGGGCCTTAAATGATACGGAAATAAAAGCTATATGGGCTTCCAGAGGTGGTTACGGATGCCAGCATCTGCTTCAGCACCTGAAGTTGAAAAACTTTACAGAAAACCCGAAATGGTATATCGGATATTCAGACAATACAGTCATACAAAGTTATCTGCTTAAGAAAGGTTTTGTTTCCATTCATGGACAGACCATCAAAACATCCAGTTTTGGAGTGACAGATGAAAGCTATGATCTGATCTTTGATATCCTTAAAGGCAAAAAGCCTAAATACAGCCTTAAATCTCATCCTTTAAACAAAAAAGGGAATATCCAAGGAGAATTGGTTGGAGGGAATTTAGCCCTTATCTACGCCCTTCTGGGAACCAAATATTCATTCGATTTTAAAGACAAGATTCTGTTTATTGAAGATATCGGAGAAAACTTCTATGCACTGGACCGTATGATTATGAGTCTGGAGCTGGCAGGTGTCTTCAATAAAATCAAAGGATTGATTGTTGGTGGAATGACCAATATGGGAGATGAAAAGGAAAATAAAAGCTATGAAGAAAGCTTTGATGAGTTCGTATATAAGCTTATTTCTGACAGAATTTCAAAATATAAATTCCCCGTAGTATTTGCTTTCCCGAATGGACACATTAAAGACAACAGGCCACTTTTAATCGGTGCAAATATGAAAATGAAAGTGGATGCTAAAGTAAAAATAGATTTTTAAAGCAGCACTACTCTCTTATCTCCAAACTCTTAAATACATACTATGGCTCATCATAATGATTTTGGAAAAATAGCAGAAAATCTCGCTGCTGATTATCTTCAGAAAAATGGTTATAAAATCAAGGCCAGAAACTTTCGTTTTAAACAAAACGAAATTGATATCATTGCTGAAAAAGATAACCAGATTATTATCGTGGAAGTGAAAGCAAGATCTACCGATGCCTTTATGCTCCCTCAGGAAGCTGTCACAAAAACAAAGATAAAATCTATTGTTTCTGCAGCCGATCATTATATGGAGGAATTTAATAAAGATCAGGAAGTCAGATTTGATATTATCTCCGTTCTTCCCGATGATAATAAAGACTTAATCATAGACCATATCAAAGATGCTTTTCAGGCCTTTGATGCAAATTAATAAATCAATACAACAATGTTTGAATGTAACAGAATCATGACATTGATAGAGGAGTGCATTCAGACATGTAACAACCAATTTTATGAAGACAATATTGATCACCGGAGCCACTTCTGGCATAGGTAAAGCCACTGCAGAGCTTCTTGCAAAACAAGGAAACAGAATTATTATTTGTGGAAGGAGAAGTGAGGTGCTGGAAACTGTAAAAACAGAACTTTCTGAATTTACCGAAATATTTAGTTTAATGTTTGATGTAAGGAATCTCGAAGAAGTTGAAACCGCTATTAATTCTCTTCCTGAAAATTGGAAAGAGATTGATGTTCTGATTAATAACGCAGGTAATGCTCACGGATTAGATCCTCTATCAGCAGGTAAGACCAATGACTGGGATTCTATGATTGACGGAAATGTAAAGGGATTACTCTATGTTTCCAAAATGATTATTCCAATTATGAAAACTAAAAATTTAGGTCATATTGTAAATATCAGTTCTGTCGCAGCAAGACAAACTTATGCGAATGGAGTAGTGTACTGTGCAACGAAGAAAGCAGTAGACGTTATTTCAGAAGGAATGAGACTGGAACTTACTGAATTTGGAATCAAAGTGACCAACATTCAGCCCGGTGCTGTAGAAACAGATTTCTCTTTGATAAGATTCAAAGGTGACAGTGAGAAGGCTTCAACTGTATATGCAGGTTATGAACCTTTGAAGGCAGAAGATATTGCTGATGCTATTGCTTACTGTGTGAACGCACCGAAACATGTTACCATTTCAGATATGACCATCTATCCAAGTGCTCAGGCTGAACCAAGAACGATTTATAGAAAATAGTCCAAAATAATGGAGTAAATTTGCAGAAAATTAAATGCGATTTTGCTTTTGCAATATTGCTGTTTAGCTTAAAACAAAAAAATGAAAATTCTATATCTGGAAACATCATCCAAGAACTGTTCAGTAGCCATATCAGACGATGAGAAGCTATTATGCCTTTGCGAAGAAGTTTCTGAAAACTATAAACAATCCGAAAGTCTTCACACCTATGTTGAATGGGCATTGGAAGGAGCGGGAATTTCGCTTAAAGATATTGAAGCCGTTTCTTTAGGAAAAGGACCCGGATCTTATACCGGCTTAAGAATCGGAGCAGCCTCAGCAAAAGGGTTTTGTTATGGACTCAAAGTTCCTTTGATAGCAGTGAATTCTCTTGAAAGTATGATAGAGCCTTTTTTAGGCGATAACTACGATTTTATAATACCTTTGATCGACGCAAGGAGAATGGAGGTTTATACGGCCGTTTATGACGGTAAAACAGGGGAGGAGTTATCCAAGACCGAAGCTAAGATTTTAGATGAAACTTCTTTTGAAGAATTTAAAGATAAAAAAGTTCTGTTTGTAGGGGATGGTGCTAAAAAAGCAAAAGAGATTCTGAATCTCCCTGATGCTGTTTTTAAAGAAGATGTTTATCCTTCTGCACAATATCTCATCAGAAAGACTCTGGAGAAAATACAAAACAAAGAATTTGAAGATATGGCTTATTTTGAGCCTTTTTATCTCAAAGATTTCCATGGAGTAAAGAAAAAGAAAAGCGAAGAATAAATCTTCGCTTTTTTATTTTATTGAGGTCTTGGCGGGATCTTCGATCCTGATTTTGTCTCATTAGGTTTTTTAGGATTTTGTGGTTGACCCGGACTTGCCTGTTGAACTGTATTTATATTATCCAGCTTCTGTACTTTTCCACTGTTCATTTGTGGAACTCCCGTATTTTGGGTGTTAGGTTGTACAGGCGCTCCTGATGGTTGTTGAGGAATATTATTTCCTTTATTGTCCGTTGCCTGGAAGCTGAGGTCACTTTTCAGATAATTCAGCATTTCTTTAGCTCTTATCCCTTCAGGTGTTTTGGAATAATTCAGGGCAATCTGTTCCAACTGCAGAATCATAACTTCCTTCCCACTTGATTTTCCTGCATTGAAAGCATTTAATAAATACAGTTTAGGAACCAGTGCATCTTTCGGAAACTTTTGAATCGTCTGATCTATAATATCTTTACTTTCCACAAATTTTTCTGATTCAAATAACGCATACGCCTTTTTGTATTCGTTTTCAACTTCTTCAGTTGATTTTACAAATGACTTGTTCTTAGGATTTCTGGCAAATTCAGCGTAAGAAGTATAAGGATAATCAGCTAAGAGAATTTGTTTTGCTCTTTCAGAAGCCTGTGGATTTTTCTCATAATTCATAGCAAAAATCTCATACAGTGCCTGTAGCATTACTTTTTCTTCCGGTTTTACATCTACAAGGTCATAAAGCGTTTTCGTAGCCAGTGGAGTATTGGTAAAATAATTCTGATACATAATTCCCAAACCTAAAGAAGCGGTATCTCTGTCTTTTTTTAACTGAGATAATTTTCCCTGATCTGTAGGAATCTGTTCAATATAGTACGCAGGCTCAAAACGTCTTGGATTGGGCGCTGAAGTTACTCCTAACGCTTCATTTTTCATATCTTCAATAGAGGCCATTTTCTTAGAAGAACGCCAGTTATCAGCAAGAGCACGGTCTCCCCAGATTTGCTTAAATGAAGAGGTACCTTTGCTTACCGTTCCTGAATTGCTGAAATAAAATCCTTTTGTCGTGATTCCGAAGTCCTCAAAAGAATTAGAGCTGTTGGCAAAAATAGAGTTGGCACTATAATCTCCGGTATCAAAACCTTTACTTCTTTCTGCACGTCTTCTTTCCTGTTCTTCTTTCTCTTCTTTAATCTTTAGTTTGGCAATATATTTTGTGAAATAATCTGTTTTCTGGCCATCATTCATCTTTGCCAGAGAAAGAATACTGTCATTCTTTTTAATAAGATAATAGTTTTTGGAAATCTTTTTGATGTATTCGGATTGATCCTTTAATAAGATCTTTGAAGGTTCATAGGTCATTACAGCAAGCGCAGAATCATAATAACTTCCAGCTCCGATATAATCATTTTTGTCAAGGTAGCTTTTTCCTATTTCATAATAAGCCAATCCACGGATCTGAGGATCAGAAACCTTTTCAAAAAGGGATTTTCTGAAGAATTGCTGAGCTTCATCCTTTTTACCAGCTTTATTGGCCATTAACCCTAAAGCATAGTAAAATTCATTTTTTCTGGAGCCATACATTCCTTTTTTACTGATTCCTTCCAGATAATTTTTTGCTCCGGCATAGTCACCTTTACCGTTAAAAGTTTTGGCGATGGCAACCTGAGATTTTACTTCAAATTCGAAATCACTGGCATATTTATACGCTGCAGCATAGCTTTCTCTTGCTTTATCATTCTGGTTCAGATTTTCCAGAACCTGACCTCTCAGATAAGCGATTCTACTCTTCAGTTTTCTGTTGCTGTTCAGTTCAAAAGCATTATCAAGTTCTTTGGCGGCCTCTTCTTTCTTCCCGGCATCAAGCAAAGATTCAGAATAATAAATACTCAGAAGCTTTGCATAGCTTTTACTGATATCTTCACTTTTCAGTTTGGCAAAAGTTTCATGTGCCCTGTGATAATCTTTGATTTTATCATACGCAAGCCCTTGATAAATTCTTGCGAGTGCAATCCTTTTATCATCTTTCATACGGGTGAAAACATAATTCAGAGCGTCAAGTGCCTCAAGAGATTTGCCCCGATAAATTCTTGCCTGGGCAAGGATCATGTAGGCATCAAAAATCTGTTTATTTTTCTCTTCACCATTTCTGGTTACAGAATATTTATTAATAGCTTTTAAAGCTTTTGCTTCTGCAATTTCCAGCGTAGTAGCTCCTTTAGACTGTTCCCCGTCAGGTCTTGAAGGCCCGCCTCCCGGAGGTCCTCCAGGGATATTCGGAACTCCTGAATTACCTCTTCCCGAAGGTCTGTTGGCTACTTCAGCCATCTTCATAGAATTTTCGGCAAAAGCCTCAGTCTGTCCAAGATCACTTCCCAAAGGCTGTTCTTCGTAAGTCAGAATAGGAATATAAGGAGCATAAAAGTTGTCCTTATGCCCTTTGTCTCTGGTGGTAAACTCACTGTTTAATGCATCTTTTGCATTAAATAATGTGTTATAATATGTGGAAAATCCTTTCAATACTCTTGAACGCTGCTCCGGCTTTTTTGTTTTGGTAGCACATGAAGCAACTAGACATATGACTAAAAGGAATAATATATTCTTTTTCATTATTCAATATAACTCGCTAATCTGCTTTTTATTATCAGCAGTTTGATGATTTTGTAAAAATAATAAAATTTTATAATGAATAATATTTATATTTCTTCAGGAAGTATTTTATTTCTTCTTTAATGAGCGTTTTGAACCTGATAATCTTTTAAATAAGAGAAGATTCTTTCAGAATTTTATAAACAAGATGAGTAGGAAGTCCCATAATGGTATAATAACTTCCTGTAAGGCTTGTGATCTTTGCCATTCCCAGCCATTCCTGAACACCATAACTGCCGGCTTTATCAAAAGGCTTATAATTCTGAATGTAATAGGTTATTTCTTCCTCTGAAAGTTTGTCCAGAGTAACATCCGCTACATCTGTTTCTGTAAAAGACTTATTGGCTGTTTTGATGGTAATTCCCGTGTAGACCTGATGTGTTCTTCCCGAAAGACTTTGAAGCATGGTAAAAGCGTCTTCTTCATCTTTAGGTTTTCCCAGGATCTGATTATCGATAGCGACTACCGTATCGGCGGTCAGAAGTACTTCACCCGCTTCCAGATCTCTGAAAGCTGAAGCTTTTAAGTCAGAAAGATAAGCTGCAGCGTCTTCTATTTTGATATTTTCCGGGATAATTTCTTCACAGTCTATTTTTACGACTTCAAATTCAAAGCCTAAACTCGAAAGAAGTTCTTTTCTCCTTGGGGATTGTGATGCTAAAAGTAATTTCATACAGATACTTATACAGATTGAGTATTATCGTCATGCCAGTTCCCCTGAACTTTCATTACCTGTTCAATTACATCACGAACTGCACCCGTTCCTCCTTTTTTAGGGGAAATATAATCGGAAATTCCTTTTACTTCAGGAACAGCATTTTCAGGACATGCCGCAATGGCTGAACTTTCCATGATATGAATATCCGGAAGATCATCACCCATGGTCAGAATTTCTTCATTTTTAAGATTATATTTCTTCTTAAAGTCTTCGAAATCATCTATTTTATTGTGAGACTTCGGATAGTAATCCTGAATCCCCAGATAATTGATTCTGTGCTTTACCATTTCATCATTTCCTCCGGTAATAACACCGATTAAATAATTGTTTTTTAAGGCTTTTACTACCGCATATCCGTCCAGAACATTCATTACCCTGCACATATTTCCTCCGGGAAGAAGATAAACACTTCCGTCAGTGAAAACTCCGTCAACATCAAATACAAATGCTTTAATATCTTTTAATTTCTCTTTATAACTCATACATTTTCTGAATAGAATGATTCATTGTTTTATAAATTTCAAGACTTTCGTCTTTTAATAACTGTTCATGCAGCTGTAAAATCCTTACATCATTTCTTACTGCCGGACCGGTTTGTGCCATTTTGGGTTCAATTTCATGAATTTTCTGAACCGTTTCATCAATGAGGGGTAAGAAATAATCAAACGGAATATCCTGGGAATCTGAAATTTCTTTAGCTCTTGAAAAAAGATGATTCACAAAATTGCAGGCAAAAACAGCCGTCAGGTGAATATATTTTCTTTTTTCATGATTGCTTTCCATTACTCTTTCCGAAATCTTTGAAGCAAGATCAAACAATATTTTCTGATCTTTTTCATTTTCTGCCTCTATGAAAAACGGAATTTTTTCATATTCCAGTTCTTTGGATTTTGAAAAAGTCTGTAAAGGGTAGAAGCTGGATTTTCTATACTTACCAGCCAGAACTTCTTTTGGAAGAGATCCTGAGGTATGGGCAACCAGGCAATCTTTTTTGGTAATAATTTTTGAAACTTCTTCTACAGAATGATCACTTACACAAAGAATATAAAGATCTGCTTCTTCCAGATGATCTGTAGAGTAAGGAATATTTAATTCTTCAGAAATTTTACCTAATTCTTTTTCGTTCCTCCCAAAAATCTGGGCCAGAGGAATATCCTTCAAAGTGAAAGCTTTTGCCATATGATAGGCAACATTTCCGGAACCGATGATTACAATTTGCATATAACAAATATAAGATTTTAAGCTGAGCCGGGAAAGGAAGAACACTTCAGAAATCCTGTACTTCAATATAGGCACGTTTATTGCGTAAGTGTCTCATATTATTTTTAATATTTACATTGAAAATTGAATTTTTAATTTAACTTTCAGCTATTTTTGTAATCCAAAACAATGAAGGCATCTTATGAAGATTAAGGACGCGGAAATAATTTCGTTGATGCAGAATCCACGGACCCAGGATAAAGGGGTTCGTGCCTTGATGGACGCCTATCAAAGCAGATTGTACTGGCACATAAGAAGAATTATTGTGGACGGAGATCTTGCACAGGATACTTTGCAGGAAACTTTTATTAAAGCATATCAGAATTTTCATCAGTTCAAAAATGATAGCCAGTTGTATACCTGGTTGTACAGAATCGCTACCAACGAAGCGTTACAGCAGGTTAACAAAATGAAAAAAATGCAGAAAACGGATGAGGATCCGGAGTATCATATGCAGAATCTTGTTGCAGATAATACAGAAGGTGATGCTGAAGAAATACAGATTTTACTGCAGAACGCTATACAGAGTCTGCCCGAAAAGCAGAAACTGGTATTTATGATGCGGTATTATGATGATTTACCTTACGAAGAAATATCAAAAATTGTAGATATGTCGGTAGGGACGTTGAAAACGAATTATCATTATGCCAAACAGAAAATAGAAGATTATATTAAAGAAAATTACGAAAAATAATTTTTGACCAACAAAGATGAAAGAGTTCGACATAGAAAAATTAGAGCGTAAAAACATTTACACAGTTCCTGATAATATGTTTGAAAGTATTCAGGAGAGCGTTATGAATGATATAAAGACAAGTAAAAAAGCACCTGTCTTTAAGCTGAACTGGATGTATGCAGCAGCTGCATCACTGGCTTTGATTTTTGGAGCAACTTATGTTTTTAATTCAGATAACAATTCCACGGAACAAATCCTGAACTCTAAAACAACCTATGTTGCCAATAACGGAGAGCCCAAAACAGAAAGCGAGCTGGCTTATGAAACTTTAAAATCTGATTTAACTTCTGTTGAAAATAATAATCAAACAGTTGAAAATCAAAAAAATAACAATGTTTATGCTTCTAAAAGTGTAAGCGAAACTAAAAAAACAGCAGAGAGCCCTAAACCGGTGAAAACTGTAAAGAAAAAAGAAGAAACACGAATGAATGAATATCTGGACTCGTTTTCTAATTCTGAAATTGCAGAGTTAGCAAGTAATTCGACTCAGGACGTTTATTTGGATATTTATAATTAAAAGAAAATGAAAAAGATATTATTGACGTTTTTGATTATTTATGGCTTTGGATTAAACGCCCAAAGGACAGATTATGATTGGAAAAAGATGGATCCTAAACAAAGGAAAGAAGTCATCAATAATCTTTCTCCGGAAGAAAGAAAAGATCTCCTGAAGAAATTCAGGAATAATATGATCATGGATAATCTGAATGTCGATCCAGATGATAAAGCCGAATTTACACAATTGTATAACGAATATCTGGATAGCCAGAAGCAGATAAAAAGTCAGTTTAATTCTAACTTTGATCCCGAAACTTTATCAGATGACGAAGCGAAAGCTAAGTTGCAGCAAAGTTTTGAAGTAGGGCAGAAGCTATTGGATAACAGGAAAAAATATGCAGATAAAATGCAGCAGGTAATTCCCTGCCAAAAAGTTCTGAAACTGTTTCAATCCGAAAAGATGATGAAGGATAAAATGGATGAAAGAAAGCCTCACGGAAATAATAACAATGCTTCCGGAACTAAACAGAACCCATAATAGTTTATTTTTTTAATGTTGGACGGCTCTTACAGATTTTTTCTGTGAGAGCCGTTTAATTTTACACCAAAAAAAATTATTTTTACTACAAAGTTTATCTATGAAAAAAGTACTTTTCTTTTTATTGTTTTCGATCGTATTATGGGGTCAGAAAACAGAAACAATTGATCTTTCAAAATCTATTAAAGACAGCAAAAACTCTATCAAAAGTTTTACGGTGATAGATCAAAGATCCAATCAGGAAATCGGAATGGTCATGTACCATAAGGATGAAGTGAAAGTTGTTTTCGAAAATAATGCAGGCAAAGACATACAGGATTGGTTTTATAAGTACAATCCGACACGAGGAAATAATGATATGGTTTTTTTGCTTGAAAATTTAAGTATTTCAGAAGATAAGAAGGAAAAGTACTCTATCGGAAAGCTTGAATTAAAGGCAAGTACATTTATTAAGAAAGAAGACGGATATCATTTTATGGATAGAATAGACACTATCGCAACCGTCTCATCCCGTACAACACCTTATCTGGCACAAAGCCTGGCAAGAAAAGTGACTTTAATTCTTACCGATCTTTTTAAGGACTCTTATAAAGCGACGCCTTGGGAACTTAGTATTTCAGAAAATGATTTTTCTGATTATACCTCTGTATTAAAAGAAAAACTGAGCATTCTAAAAGCAAACGAACTTAAAGAAGGGGCTTATAAAGACTATTACAGCTTTTTTACCCACAATCCTGAACCAGGATTTACTTTGCAGGCGAATGATAAAGGAATCGTTACAAAGGCTGTAAAAGGAGATGAAAAAACAGCAATAAGACATTTCTATGCTTTTGTCTATAAGGGCATCGCGTACAAAAATATTCCTGTGGGTTACACTGAGATTTTCAAAGATGATAATGGAGTTTTTATAGAAGCAACAAAAGCAGAATTATTTCCTGAAACGGCTACAACCGGGGTTACAATTGGTGCTGCTGCGGGTGGTTTGATTGGTGGTGTTATTGGTGCTGTGATCGATGTCAGTTTATCAGGTAAAAAAAAGAATACTGCAGGACCTAAAGTTTATCTTGATCCTTTTACTGGAAATTATCTATTACCCGAAGACTTTGGCAAAACAAAATAATATTTAAAAAGAGGGAAAATTTTACCTCTCTTCTTATTGTTATCTGTGTTTCAGTTAAAAGAAAGAATTAAGAATGAAAAATTCTCCTGCATTTTCTTATCTTTGCAAACTACAAGATTCTTAAATGAAAAACATACGAAATTTTTGCATAATCGCTCATATCGACCATGGTAAAAGTACCCTGGCAGACCGTCTATTGGAGTACACGAATACTGTTACCCAAAGAGAATTACAGTCTCAGACGCTTGATGATATGGATTTGGAGAAAGAACGTGGGATTACCATTAAATCACACGCTATTCAGATGGATTATGAGTATAAAGGAGAAAAATATATTTTAAACCTTATTGATACCCCGGGACACGTTGACTTCTCTTATGAAGTTTCCCGTTCTATTGCTGCCTGTGAAGGTGCACTTCTTATTGTAGATGCTGCACAGAGTATTCAGGCTCAAACCATTAGTAACCTGTATCTTGCATTGGAAAATGATTTAACGATCATTCCGATTCTAAATAAAATTGACCTTCCGTCTGCGAACCCTGAAGAAGTAACCGATGAGATCATGAACCTTATCGGATGCGAATATGAAGATGTATTGAGAGTTTCAGGAAAAACAGGAGAAGGTGTTCATAACCTTTTAGAGCAGATTGTTGAAAGAATTCCTGCACCGGTAGGAGATCCTGACGGACCACTTCAGGCTTTGATCTTTGACTCTGTATACAACCCGTTCAGAGGTATTGAAGCTTATTTCAAAGTAGTGAACGGAAGCATCACTAAAAATGAAAAGATTAAGTTCTTTGCTACAGGAAAAGAATATGGAGCTGATGAAGTAGGTACATTAAAACTAAAGCAGGTTCCAAAGATAACAATCCATTGTGGTGACGTAGGATATCTTGTATCGGGTATTAAAGATGCCCGTGAAGTAAAAGTAGGAGATACCATCACTTCTTTTGAAAACCCTGCTAGTGGACCAATTGATGGATTCGAGGAAGTAAAACCAATGGTATTTGCCGGGATTTACCCAATTGATTCTGAAGATTTTGAAGAATTAAGATTCTCTCTTGAAAAGTTAAGACTGAATGATGCTTCTCTGGTTTTCGAGCCGGAAAGTTCAGCAGCTCTTGGTTTTGGTTTCCGTTGCGGATTCTTGGGAATGCTACACATGGAAATTGTTCAGGAACGTCTTGACAGAGAGTTCAATATGAACGTAATCACCACGGTACCGAACGTTTCTTATTTTGGATATACTAAAAAAGAACCTGAAGTTCCGATTTTGATCAACAACCCGTCTGAAATGATGGATCCTTCAACGATGGACAGAGTAGAAGAACCTTTCATCAAGGCTTCTATCATTACAAAATCCGACTTCGTAGGAGCTGTAATGACTTTATGTATCGAAAAAAGAGGAGAAATCGTTAACCAGAGTTATCTGACATCAGAAAGAGTAGAGTTAATTTTTAATATGCCGCTTGCTGAGGTTGTATTCGACTTCTATGACAGATTAAAATCTATCTCTAAAGGATATGCTTCATTCGATTATCATCCAATCGGATTCAGAGCTTCAAAGCTTGTAAAAATGGATATCCTGATCAATGGTGATATGGTAGATGCTTTATCTTCATTGATTCACGATTCTAATGCTTATTACATCGGTAAAAGAATGTGTGAAAAGCTTCGTGAACTGATCCCGAGACAACAGTTTGATATTGCTGTTCAGGCTGCATTAGGGACGAAAGTAATCGCAAGAGAAACGATTAAAGCTTTAAGAAAAGACGTTACCGCAAAATGTTACGGTGGAGATATTTCCAGAAAACGTAAACTATTGGAAAAGCAGAAAGAAGGTAAAAAGAAAATGAAGCAGATTGGTAGAGTAGAAGTACCACAATCAGCGTTCATGGCTGTACTAAAGTTAAATGATTAATTATTAATCTATTATAAAATAAAAACCGCTTCTGATGAAGCGGTTTTTTTTGTACATTTATAAAAACACATTATTAAATGAAATCAGAAGAAATAAAAGATTTATTCTATAAATTTGAAGAAGCAGCCTCTGAACTAGAGGGAATAGAGTGTTGGAGTGCAAGAGATTTACAAATATTATTGGGATATAGTAAATGGGAAAACTTTGAAAAAGTAATTATAAAGGCCAAAGATGCTTGTAAAAACGTTGGAGAGTTAATTGAGTATCATTTTCCTGATGTCAGGAAAACGATACAAATGCCTAAAGGAGCGGAGAAAGAAATAGATGATATTTTACTAACAAGATATGGCTGTTACTTAATCGCACAAAACGGCGATAGTAGAAAACAGGAAATATCTTTCGCCCAGAACTATTTTGCTGTTCAAACCAGGAGAGCGGAATTGGTGGAACAGAGGTTGTTAGAATATGAAAGAATCAAAGCTCGCGAAAAATTAAGTCAGACTGAAAAACAACTTTCAGGAATTTTATATGAAAGAGGGGTTGATAGCCAGGGATTTGCTGTGATAAGAAGTAAAGGAGATCAAGCGCTTTTTCGTTTAAATACAAACATGTTAAAGAAAAAAATGAAAGTTCCTGAAAGCAGACCAGTAGCAGATTTTTTACCTACAATTAGTATTAAAGCTAAAGATCTGGCAGCTGAAATGACAGGTTTGAATGTTCAAAATAAAAACTTAAAAGGGCAATTAAATATTAAGAAGAGCATATAGATAATAATGTTGCTGTTAGAAATATGTTGACAAACAGAGGAATAGTCCCTGAAGATTTACCTCCGGCAGAGGATGTGAAAAAATTACAAAGAAAATTAGATGGTGATGAAAAGAATGTTTTAAAGCAGACTAAAAAACCTTTTAAGAAATAATTTATAAAACAAAAACCGCTTCCAACGAAGCGGTTTTCTTATTGATTTATTTTTTACGGGTATATTTTATTTCCATTGTTTTGTACTCCTTCCCGGTTTTAGAATCGGGGCCGAACATTTCCAGTTTTTGAGTATTATCATCTACAAAAGTGAATACTTCTCTGAAATCACAATCCTTTCCAGGTCTTGAAGGATCTGTCATTTTTCCTTTAAATTCAACCGATTTTGTGGAAGGATTCCAGTCTCCTTCACCATGCATGATTCCGGTTCCCATATTGTCAATCCAAGTACTGACAAACTTCTTCTTTGAGTTGTCATATCCTACAATGCTCATCCCCTCAAAAGGCATTCCCATAAAGTCACCTTTGTGATTAGTCATTTGATAACGTCCGCCAAACATCATTTTATTGGTAGCCTCGGATTTACTCATCATCGGTTTTGCCCCGTTTTCCATCCACATGGAAGTTTCTCCGTTCCAGGTTCCATCAGATTTTGCAAGCATTTTTTGCATTTCTCCCGGAGTTGAGTACGCCATCCAGTCTTTCATGGCGGTTGCTGAATCTACAGGTTTCCATTCAGAGGTAGATGCTGAATCTGTTTTGTCAGAACCAGTGGCAGCTGTTGTTTTTCCTTTCTCACAAGCTATTAATAATAAAACTGCAGAAAGAATTGTTAATAAATTTTTCATAATAATTTAGTTTTAAGATGGTTAGAAAGATAACTTAAAGATAAGAACTTTTATTATAACGGAAATTATTTTTTAATACAGGCATAAATCGTAGCTTTGTGTATTCGTAACGCAAATCAATTTATGGAGTCTCCAAAAAAATTACAGGATATAAAAGTGGCTGTAGATGCCGTTATTTTCGGATATTTTGATAAAAAAGATCTTCAGATCCTTCTGATTAAAAGAAATATTAAACCTTTTAAAGGAGGATGGGCACTTCCGGGAGGACTTGTTCTGGATGATGAAAGTGTAGATGATGCGGTAAAAAGAGAACTCTATGAAGAAGCAGGCATAAAGCCCGATTTTTTAGAACAACTGTATACTTTTGGTAATCTGGGTCGTGATCCGAGAAACAGAGTGGTTTCTGTGGCTTATTTAGGGCTTGTAAACCCTTCTTATCATGAGCTGTTTGCTGACTCAGATGCGGAAGATGCACAGTGGTTCAGCATTAATAAACTTCCTTCAGTGGCCTTTGATCATAAAACAATCATTGAGACTGCTCTAAAAAGACTTCGTACAAAAATTCAATACCAGCCAATCGGCTTCAATCTTCTCAATGAAGAATTCCCTTTTTCAGACCTTGAAAACCTCTATAAAACAATTGTCGGACAGGAAATTGACAGAAGAAATTTCCGTAAAAAAATCATGAGCTACGGACTGCTTAATGAAACCAACAACGTAAAAAAAGAAGGCAGTGGCAGACCTGGAAAACTTTTTACTTTTAATAAAGAAAAATATAAAGAGCTGGAAGAGCAGGGCTTTTATTTTGAAATCAAATAAGATGTGTAAACACTAATTTCACGAATGTTTTGCACGAATAGTCACTAATATTTTGTCACTTATGTTCACAAATAATGTGGAGCGTAAGAAACATATTCTAATAAACTCATTAAAATACTTTCAATAGGAACGGGCTATAATCCTGAGTTTAGTCGAAGGAAGCCCGTTTTTTTATCATTTAATTCAATTAGCTTTAGCCTAAACGCATCAAATTTGTGTCATTTGTGATTAAAATTTGTGTTATTCGTGTTTTTCAAAATTAAATTTTTATCACTGTAAATCAATTGATTATATTTATTAGCGTAAAATTAACACAAATAAATTTGCTGCAAAGACTGATATTGTTTTAAATTTGTGTCAAAATAACGCAATCATGAAATACACCTTACAAAATATTACAGAAAGTTTTCAGAAGAAAGAAAAGATAAAGTTCTTCTTTTTCTGGGGACATACAGCAAAAGATATCGTTACCAAATCATGTTTCAGCCAATGGTTTCCAGGAAGTTTTGAAGAGAACGGGATAGTTTATAAAACAGCAGAACATTATATGATGGCTGGAAAAGCAAGATTATTTAATAATGCTGAAATGGAAAAGGAAATCTTAAAAGCGACTACTCCTAATCAGGCAAAAGCGCTTGGACGAAAAGTGAAAGACTTTGATCCGAAACTTTGGGATGAACATAAATATCAGATAGTAACTCAGGGAAATCTTTTGAAATTCTCTCAAAATCAGAAATTTAAAGACTTCCTTTTATCAACCGGAGACAAAGTTTTAGTGGAGGCAAGTCCTTATGATAGAATCTGGGGAATCGGGATGCTGGAAACCGATAACAGAGCTGAAAACCCTCTATTATGGAACGGAGAAAACCTTTTAGGATTTGCTTTGATGGAGGTAAGAGATGAATTAAGAAGGTAAAAACACAAACCAGGCACAAAATATTAATTATGGAAAAAATAGAATTACACCCACAGATATTTCTGATTGAAGATTTTCTGACTGAAACAGAATGTGATCATTACATCAGTCTTTCGCAGGAAAAAGTTTTTGAAGAAGCAAAAATCAATGTTTTCGGACGTCAGCAAATGAATAAAGGGATCAGAAATAATGACCGACTGATGATTTTTGATACTGCAATTGCTGAAGAGCTCTTCAATAAGGCTACAGAATTTTTACCTCAGGAATATGCTGGATATCAGATTATTAACTTTAATGAAATGCTCAGAGTTTATAAATATGCTCCCGGACAGCAGTTCAAAATGCACAGAGATGGAAGTTATATCCGAAATGAAAGAGAGAAAAGCTTTTACACCTTTATGATTTACCTGAATGATGATTTTGAAGGAGGAGAAACAGAATTTGAAAACCTTTTTACCGTTGCTCCAAAGAAAGGAACTGCTCTGATTTTTCACCATCCATTAAGACATGAAGGAAAAACACTGATCAGTGGATTGAAATATGTTTTGAGAACAGATGTAATGTATTCAAAAGTATAAATCATCCGGATTAGAGAAAGGCATTACTGTGTCTGGTTTAATTAGCGTAATATTAACACAAATAAAAATATTTGATCATGGAAGATGAATTAAAACCCAGATTTATCGAATCATTACAAAGAAATAATGATCAGATCAGAGAAGACCGTGCTAGAATCATCGGAGCAGATTCCGAACTGATCTACAGACGCAGAGTTGAAGATATCGAACTAAAAATCAAAAGACTTGAGCGTGAACAGGAAGGGCTTATTGATATCAGTCCTTTAGACAGAAACAGTCTGACTTTTGCGGATTTTAATCCCGAAGCATTTGTTCAGAAAGACATGGAATTATCATTAACAATCAGAAATCTGAATATTCAGCTCGAAGTAACCCAAAAGAGATTTGAATATTTATTTGGAAAAACATTGTAGTCATGGGAAGTACAAGATACGATTTAGACGCTCGTTATGACAGAGCAAGTAAAGCAGGTTACGGAACAAAATCCGCAGGGGAAATTTTCACCCAGAATGCCAAAAGAATGGCTCACGAATCTATGAACCCTCACGGAATTTCTTTCAGAGAATCCAGAGATTCAGTAGTTCATCCTCATTCCGTTCCGATTATTTTAGGACTGGATGTTACCGGAAGTATGGGACATATTCCTCACGAACTGATCAGAGAAGGATTACCGAAACTCATGGGAGGAATTATCCAGGGAGGCGTTCCCGATCCTGCCTTATTGTTTCTTGGAATTGGAGATCATGAATGTGATGGCTATCCCCTTCAGGTCGGGCAGTTTGAATCAGGAGATGAAGAACTGGATATGTGGCTCACACGAACTTACATTGAATCCGGAGGAGGTGGAAATGCAGGAGAAAGTTATCTTTTAGCGTGGTATTTTGCCGCTTTTCACACCAGAACGGATGCTTTTGAAAAAAGAGGACAGAAGGGATTACTGTTTACTGTAGGTGATGAACCTTGTTTAAAAACACTTTCAGCGTCTGCGATCAGGGAAATTATGGGAAAAGGACAGCAAACCTATACTCATTTTGAACTGTTGGAAGAAGCAAAGAAAAAATATGAAGTATACCACATTAGTGTTCTGCACTCTGATCAGGCATTGAGAGCAGACAGAGGCTGGAAAGAATTATTAGGACAAAACTGTATTTCCATAGCAGATCACAGGGAAATTCCGAATGTTATTAAAAATATTATCTGTGATAAATTTAAAAACAAAAGCTTCGGAACAACAGGAACTGGAGGATTAGATCAGTTTCAGATGCTTTAGAAATCTGTCATGGTCATCAGTAAATAGGAATGACAAAGACAAAAGATTTAAAAAAATAAAAGACATGAAAAAGGCGCAAATAGTAATAGGACTTGGTTTTGGAGACGAAGGAAAAGGGATTACTACAGATTTTCTGGCTTCTCAGAATCCGGATGCTGTTGTGGTCAGATTTTCAGGAGGACAGCAGGCTGCACATACCGTAATGATTGATGAAAGAAAGCATGTGCATTCCAGTTTTGCAAGTGGAGCACTTCGCGGTCTGCCTTCTTACTTTACCGAGCACTGTACGATTCATCCGGTTTTTCTACTCAATGAGAGGGAAGAATTAAAAGCAAAAAACGGAAACATTGAGCTTCATATTCATCCATTGGCAAAAGTGACAACTCCTCTTGATGTATGGCAAAACAGAACGAACGCCCGTAATCTGGAACACGGAACCTGCGGAAAAGGAGTAGGAGCCACGATGAAAAGAAACGAAAGTCCTTATAAGCTATTTGCCATAGACCTCATAGCGCCCAAAGAAATGTTGTTAGAAAAGCTGAAAGGAATTGCCTATTACTACGGTTTTGTAGATGAAAGTGAGATTACAGAACTTTTGCAGCCTTTCTTAGATGCTATTGATGCTATTGATTGGAAGATAAATGATTATAACTACCTGGCTTCGTTTGATCACCTTATTTTCGAAGGGAGTCAGGGTATTTTACTCGATATGGATCATGGCGTTTTCCCTAATGTGACCTATGCAAATACGACTTCAAAAAATGCCTGCGAAATCTGTAAGCTTTTAAAGATTGAAGATATTGAAATGTATTATGTGACCAGAAGCTACGCCACCCGCCATGGAAACGGCTGGATGAGCAATGAAAAAGAAATGAATCTGAAAAATAATGAAGAAGAAACCTGTACATTTAATGAGTATCAAAAGGAGTTAAGAACCGGAGAAATAGATTACAAACTGCTGAATTATGCCTTAAAGCTGGATGGAGCCTATGTATTTCCGGTTAAAAAGAATCTTGTTATTACCTGCTTAGATCAGGTTGATGAGCAATTTAAATTAGAAAATCTGGACGTTGAATTGAATACCGTTTATGGATCCTATTCTCCTTATTCAAAAGATTTTAAGCCAATTTTTAAATTTCAAAAAGAAGAAGAAACGATAAGATAAAAGCATTAATTTTATATTTAATGATAGAATAGAAGAATGATAAATGATTGAAAATTAAGAACCATGAAAACCATACAATATTTGAAAGGAGATGCAACAGCCCCACAAGCCAAAGGAACAAAAATCATCGCCCATATCTGTAATGATATCGGAGGCTGGGGAAAAGGATTTGTACTGGCTGTTTCCAAAAGATGGGAAGAACCTGAAAAGAAATACAGAGACTGGCATCGCTTCAGAAGTAAAAATGATTTTGCATTAGGAAAAATTCAGTTGGTCCAGGTTGAAAAATACATATATGTAGCTAATATAATCGGACAAAAAGGAATAAAAACAGGAAGTCATGGAGTTCCTGTTCGATATGATGCTATTGAAAAAGCTCTCGAAAAACTTTCCAGTGAAGCGTTGCTGCTGAATGCAAGCGTTCACATGCCGAGAATTGGATGTGGGCTGGCAGGAGGAAAATGGAAAGAAATAGAACCTATTATTGAAAGAACATTGCTTGCAAAAGAGGTGCAAGTATATGTATATGATTTTGAATAAAAAGAATAACCATGAAAACAACAACATTATATAGACCAGTAGGAGAAAAAGAAATGATCCTGATTATAGAAAGCGGATTTAAAGAATTTCCCCCGAGACTGGAATGGCAGCCCATTTTTTATCCCGTTCTCAATGAAGAATATGCTTCAGAGATCGCAGAAAAATGGAACACCAGAGACGAAGCCGGAAACTATCTTGGTTTTGTAACACAGTTTGATGTACTGGAAGAAGTGACAGCTCAATATCCTGCTCAGAATGTAGGAGCAAGAAATCACAACGAGCTATGGGTTCCATCAGAACAACTGGATAGTTTTAATAAAGCCATTGTAGGAAACATCAAAGTAACCCAAGTATTTATAGGAGATGATTTTGAAAAAGCAGGAAATACGGAGTTGGGAGAACTGATGTCTAATATTAAAAAATTAACCATGACAAATAAAGGAATGGCAAAAGATACCTTAGATATCCTTGCCCAAAAATATTATATAAACGAAAACAACAAAAAAATAAATATAGAAAACGAACTGGAAATCAGTAAAAAAGAAACTGTTCTTTTCACTCCGGAACAACTTTCTGAAATGAAAGAATCTCCGTTACCGGAAATCAGTTTTGAAACAAAAATTGAAACATGGAAATGCAGTTCTTTAAAAGCAATTTTACAATTAGCCGAAGAAGAAAATCAGGAGAAAATCATGTGTCTGAATTTTGCATCAGCAAAAAATCCGGGAGGAGGATTTATCAATGGAGCGGAAGCACAGGAAGAAAGCCTGGCAAGAACTTCAGGACTGTATGAAAGCTTACTTCAGGCATGGGATTATTACACAATTCATCGTGCGATGGAATCCTGTTTTTATACTGATACAATGATTTACAGTCCTAAAGTTCCTGTTTTCAGGAAAGATAAGGGAGAATTGCTTCCTAAGCCTGTTCTGTGTAATTTCATCAC
>NZ_JAMZGF010000024.1 GCF_024158915.1 Chryseobacterium sp. S0630
GGCTTCTTATCCCGATTTATTTTTCATGCAGGAGTTTTTAGATCTGTTATGATTTATAAACCTAACAGGTTTTTAAAGCCTGTTAGGTTTAATTTATTCAACCCTGTTATGCAGTTTCTGTTGAAAATTCCTCATACCCAATTCATACATTCAAAATTTCTGTTTTTTATAGAGATGAACCTTAAATTTCAACCTGAGAATTTCTCGCATAAAAAAAGACTGCCCTTTTGGGACAGCCTCTTTGTTTTTATTGATCGATGTTCACTCTCTCTTTCAATGTATTCTTGAGAAAACTGTATTCTTTCTCATTCATTGATTTTCTGGGAAACATATAACTGTATTTTCCTTCCAGAGAAATAAATTCATGGGTGCTGTCGAAATATTCAAAATCTTTCCATTCGCTGGTTTCTTTTTCGCCATCAATATTCACTGTGAAAAAGTTGTTATCAAATCTTATCTCGTATACTTTACATCTTTCAAGTGTGCTCAGATAATGATTCACCTGTTTTTTCCATCTTGAAACTTTATTAACGCTTACAGATAAGAAAACAGCACAAAGCAAAAATATAAAACTCAGGAAGTATAAAACGCCTGCGTTTTCTTTACTCATAAAGTCTTTTAATAGAAAAACAATGAAAACGATGACTGCAGCAGCTATGGTAATGATAGTTTTACTTTTCGTAGTAGGTGAAAAAAGCAGACTTCCCTGATTACCGCTAAAATAAATATCTTCAAAAATCTTCCTGTCCGGTTTTAGTGTAATCACCTTTTCTTCATTCATAATTATAGAGTTTGCTTTAAAAAGCTACAAAACTAAACTAAATATCTTCATATTGATCACTTATGGCAGAAAGTTTATTCATCAGTTCTCTGTTTCTTCGGTTCAGGGCATCCAGTTTTTTCAGCATATTATGAATCACTTCCAGGCCAGGTAGATTAATTTCAAGATCATAATGCCAGTTGGCAAATTTTTCCAGATCGGGCAGATCTTCATACATCAGATAATGAATATTATTTTCAATCTGAATATTCAGCAGCCCATAGTCTACAAGCTCATCAAAAAAAGTAATTTCTATATTATAGATTTTTACGAGTTCTTCCCGTGATATTCTTTCACTCATAGCTTAGGAATTTTTTAGTTGTTCAAAAAGTTCTTTCTGCTTTTCGGTAAGATTGGTTGGCAGTTTCACTTCATAGGTTACAAAAAGATCACCGTGTTCTCCTTCTTTTTTATAGACAGGAAAACCTTTTCCTTTGAGTCTTACCGTCATTCCGGTTTGGGTTTCCGGTTTCACTTTAAGGTTTACACTTCCATTGAGAGTATGTACTGTTACTTCGCCACCTAAAACGGCTGTATACAGATCAATAGTCACTTTGGTCTTCAGATCATCACCTATTCTTTCAAAATCCGGATCAGCAGGAATATTAAAGGTGATATATAAATCTCCGTTCGGCCCGCCATTTACTCCGGGATTTCCGTGTCCTTTTAATTTAATCTGCTGTCCGTCATACACCCCTGCAGGAATGGTGATTCTTACTTTCTTTCCATTGATTTCAAAAGTTTGCGGATGGGTTGTTGCAGCGTCTCTTAAATTGAGATTCAACTCGGCAGTTATATCCTGCCCTTTGAATTTACCGGAAGCTCTTCCTCTCGAACTTTTACCAAATCCACCGCCTGCACCGCCAAACATATCCTGGAAGAAATCTGAGAAATCTTCACCTCCACCAAAGTCTGCCCCGGAATATCCTCCGTTATAACTACTTTGCTGTTGATACTGTCTTTGCTGTTGCTGCTGGGCTTTTTCGTATTCTTCGCCGTGCTTCCAGTTTTCTCCGTACTTGTCATATTTTGATCTGTTTTCCGGATTACTCAGAACTTCATTAGCTTCATTCAGTTCTTTGAATTTCTTTTCTGCTTCTTTGTCTCCGGGATTGAGATCGGGATGATGTTTTCTAGCCAATTTTCGGTAGGCTTTTTTAATATCATCCTGTGTTGCGCTTTTATCTACGCCTAAAATTTTATAGTAATCTATATAAGCCATAGAAATGAGGTTTACCCAAATTTATGAATTTTAGGTCTGAAAATTGTATAACAGAATGTTAAAAATAAACCTATCTTTGATAAAAAGCCATACATGAAAGATGTATTGAAAAACTACTCCGGAATCATATTTTTACTTTTGGGAATCACTATTGGAAGCATCATTGGAATTGTTGCACCTGGTATTGTGGAATACATTAAACCTTTGGGAGATATTTTTCTGAATCTTCTTTTTGTGAGTGTAGTTCCTTTGGTATTTTTTGCCGTTTCCAATTCTATTGCTTCTCTGGAGCAGCAATCAAAATTCGGTAAAATCATTCTTGTAATGGCACTTACCTTTTTGTTCTTTATTCTTACGGCAGCAGTCTTTACGATCTGTGCTGTGTATCTTTTTCCTGTTTCCGGGGTCTCAGGAAGTTCTGAGATGATTGCAGAAGCAGCCAATGAGGATACATGGGGCAACAGGATTGTAAGTTTCTTTACCGTGGGAGAGTTCACGGAGCTTTTCTCAAGAAGAAATATGCTGGCACTTTTGGTATTTGCTTTTCTGACAGGATTTGCAGCCCGAAAAACAGGAGAAAAAGGACAGCCTTTCAGAGTTTTTATTGCTTCGGGGTATGAAGTGATGAAAGAGCTTCTTTTGCTGGTGATGAAGCTTGCACCCATTGGTTTGGGAGCGTACTTTGCATATCAGGTAGCGACTTTAGGACCACAGCTTTTTGGATTTTATGCTAAACCGTTGGGGTTATATTATATTGCTGGAGTTATTTATTTCCTGGCGTTTTTTTCTATCTATGCATTCATGGCGAATGGGCAAAAAGGAGTTAAAAGTTTCTGGACGAATGCCATTTACCCAACTTTAACTGCAATAAGTACCTGCAGTAGTTTTGCAACAATGCCAGCTAATTTACAAGCTGCTTCTAAAATCGGGATTCCGAATTCTATTGCCAATCTGGTGATTCCTATCGGGACTACTTTGCATAAAAATGGATCTTCAATGTCTTCTATTATTAAGATCTATGTGGCTTTTTTAATTATTGGAAAAGATTTTTTTGATCCTGCCAACCTGCTTTTAGCTTTAGGTATTACAGTCTTTGTGAGTATTGTGGCTGGTGGTATTCCTAATGGTGGATATATTGGGGAAATGCTGATGATTTCTGTTTATAAACTTCCTCAGGAAGCTATTCCTGCCGTGATGATCATCGGGACTTTGGTAGATCCTCTGGCTACCGTTCTGAATGCTGTGGGAGATATCGTTGCCGCTATGTTTGTCAACCGGTTTGTGAAAGTCTGATTACAGTTTAACTATCTTCTTTTAACCCATGAACTCATTTTTTAAAAGCATTGGCTTATACAACAGCCTCATTATTGATCTCAATATCAATAGTGCAGAACTTGTACAGAGATTAATGAAAGTAACTTATAAAACCAATACCACTTTCATCTCATTAGAAAAAGACAGTACAATTCCTACTCGGTTTGAATACCGGGGAATGATCGATGCAAACAGTTTTACAATCAAAAGAAGAGGAAGGCTGTTTGATATGAACAGAAGTAATCCTGTGTTTCATGGAACTATTTCTGACAAAAATGGGATATCATCTGTAGCGATAGAATTTTTTCCATCAGGATTTCAGATGTTGAATTGGTTTTTTATTCTGTGTTTTTGCTTTTTAATAGGATTCGTCAGTATTACAGGAGGTCAACAAGGTCTTATGGTCGGGGCAGTCGCTTTCATAATAGCAATCACTCAATATTTTATCTTAAAAAGAGGAATTTCGAGAGGGAAATATGAATTTGAAAGAGAGCTTATTTATATTGCACAAAAGCCTTGATTCTTTACCAACACTTGATTTCACAGCTCCTATTCACTACGTTTCACGGGCTCTAAATTTTCATATTCTTCAGGGGTGAAAAGTCTGTAATGAACTTTAAACGTTTTTCCTAAAGGAGTTTCCAGCGAAAAACCACCAGGTCCGAAGCCATCAGTCACGTCCAAGGTAAAATGTGAATATTTCCAGTATTCAAAAAGGTCACGGTCTATCCAGAACTCATGCCCGTTAATAGTACCGATCATGGCATCATTCATTCTGGGAAAGAATCCTCCTTTTTCGAAACATTGTGGCTGGGTTCCTTCACAGCATCCGCCTGCCTGATAAAACATCAGGGGACCATATTGCTCTTCCAGCTTGTCAATTACTTCAAGCGCCTGTTCCGTTGCGGAAAGTCTTGATATTTTTGTTTCCATTGTTTTTATTTTGGTTTAATGCCAACTTTATACAGCCACAAGAGTCACAAAAGCTTTCATTGTAAAACACTTTAGCCTACTTAAAAGTTTAGAGGGCTTCACTGATAAAAGATCCCGGTAAAATAAATTCTAACCGGGATCAGCAACACATCATCAAATTAATTTGAGCCGGCAATATCTAAAACGATTCTGCCGTCAATTTGTCCTTTTTTCATTTTATCAAAAACATCATTGATATCTTCTAATTTTGCGGAAGTGACTGTAGCTTTCACCAATCCTTCATTGGCAAAATCCAATGCTTCCTGCATATCTTTTCTTGTTCCTACAATGGAACCTCTTACGGTAATTCTTTTCAGAACGGTTTCAAAAATAGGAAGTTCAAAAGATCCGGGAGGAAGTCCATTGAGGGCAATCGTCCCTTTTCTTCTTAAAACATCTATTCCCTGCTTGAAAGCGATAGGTGAAACTGCGGTAATCAAAGCACCGTGCATTCCACCAACTTCTTTATGTAAATATTCTCCAGGGTCTGTATTCTTTGCATTGACTACAAGGTCTGCACCTAATTTTTTTGCCAGTTCAAGCTTATCGTCTGCTACATCAATAGCGGCTACGTGCATTCCCATTGCTTTTGCATACTGAACAGCTACATGTCCCAGTCCTCCGATTCCTGAAATGGCTACCCATTCTCCGGGTTTTGTTTCTGTTTCTTTCAATCCTTTATAAACTGTGACTCCGGCACATAAAATAGGAGCAATTTCCAGAAAGTTGACATCAGATTTCAAATGCCCTACATATCTTGAATCTGCAATAACATATTCAGCAAATCCGCCATCTACACTGTAACCTCCATTTTTCTGGGCTTCACAAAGGGTTTCCCATCCCGTAATACAATAATCGCAGCATCCACATGCACTGTACAGCCATGGAACTCCTACAGCATCTCCTTCTTTTACAAAAGCTTCGGGTCCGCAGGCTACTACAATACCTACTCCTTCATGTCCCGGGATCAGCGGCATCTTGGGTTTTACAGGCCAATCGCCATCTACCGCATGTAAATCTGTGTGACAAACTCCACAGGCGATGACTTTAACAAGTACTTCATATCTTCCGGGTTCTCTTACAGGTACTTCTTCTATTTTCAAAGGTTGACCGTAGCCCTGAACTACCGCCGCTTTCATTGTTTTTGGAATCATATCTTATTTTTTGGATTGAGTTATTTGGGGTTATTTGTTTTTATCTCCGTGTTTGAACAGGAAATTTCCCTGCGTGAGGGATAGGAAGGGCGGCGAGGAACGAGCCGGTGCGGAATGAAATGGAGCACCGAAACGAAGTGCAGCCCGGGATAGCCCGACCGGTTTGCCCTGGATAAAGCCAAGGCAATCGGGCACGTCCTAAATAATATTAAAAGAAACCTAACTTATTCTTATTGTAAGAAATCAGCATGTTTTTGGTTTGACGGTAATGATCGAGCATCATTTTATGATTTTCTCTTCCGATTCCTGATTGTTTGTAACCTCCGAAAGGTGCTCCGGCCGGATAAGAGTGATATTGATTCACCCATACTCTACCTGCTTCAATCTGGCGTGGAATATTGTACAACTGGTGAGCATCTCTCGTCCATACTCCAGCTCCAAGTCCATAGATGGTATCATTGGCAATTTTTACGGCTTCTTCTTCATCTTTGAAAGTGGTAAATGCCAGCACCGGACCGAAAATTTCTTCCTGGAAAATTCTCATTCTGTTGTTTCCTTTGAAAATGGTAGGCTGGATGTAGTAGCCACCTTCCAGATCTTCTCCCAAGTCGTTAACAGCTCCTCCTACAAGCACTTCTGCTCCTTCTTCTATTCCCAACTGAATATAGGAAAGGATTTTATCTTTCTGAATCTGTGAAGCCTGCGCTCCCATCATCACGGTTTTATCCAGTGGATTTCCAACTTTGATGGCTTTTACTCTTTCGATTACTCTTTCGATAAAGGCATCTGCAATACCTTCCTGAACAAGAAGTCTTGAAGGACATGTACAGATCTCTCCCTGATTCAGGGCAAAAAGGACTGCTCCTTCTATGGCTTTATCTAAAAATTCATCATCGGCATCCATCACCGAATTGAAGAAAACGTTCGGCGATTTACCTCCCAATTCCAGCGTAACCGGAATGATGTTTTCTGTAGCATATTGCATTACAAGTCTTCCTGTAGCCGTAGAACCGGTAAATGCTGCTTTGGCTACTTTCGGATTGGTAACAAGAGCTCTTCCAAGTTCTGCTCCGAATCCGTTGACAATATTAATAACTCCTGCAGGTAAAAGGTCACCGATCAATTCCATTAAAACCATAATGGAAACAGGGGTACTTTCTGCCGGTTTTAATACGACACAATTTCCTGCAGCCAATGCCGGAGCCAGTTTCCAAACTGCCATTAATATTGGGAAATTCCATGGGATAATCTGTGCAATGACTCCAAGAGGTTCGTGAACGATTAAGGAAACGGTGTCTTTATCCAATTCGTTATGCGATCCTTCATCAGCACGGATCACCGAAGCAAAGTATCTGAAATGATCAATGGCTAAAGGTAAATCTGCTGCCAATGTTTCTCTTACAGCCTTTCCGTTATCTATTGTTTCTACTGTAGCAAGATATTCTAAATTCTGTTCTATTCTGTCTGCAATTTTATTCAGAATGATACTTCTTTCTGTGGAGGAAGTATTCTTCCATGTCTGAAATGCTTTTTCAGCTGCATCTACCGCTAGCTCCAAATCTTCTTTGGACGAATGTGCTACCTGAGTAAATTTTTTCCCATCAACTGGGGAAACTACATCAAAATATTGTCCTTTAACAGGTGGAGTGAATTTTCCATCAATATAGTTATCGTATCTGTTTTTGAACTCCGGACGCTGTAAAAGTGTCGTTGATCTTGGTTCTGTAATAGTGCTCATATTAGTATTGTTTTTATTTTTTCGATACTACCAAATTACACTGAGAAGCCAAAAAGAGTATAGCACAATCGTATAAAAAAAGTGGAAAATAGTGCAAGGGGTTCAATTTTAGTATTTTATTAACAGCAACATACTCTCAAATTTTCTATATTTGAGTTACCTCCGATTCAAAAAATTTTAGAAATGAATAACAATAGTAAGATTTTATTAAATACTCCTGAATTACGTAAGGAAAACCAACTATTGAGTCTTGTTGAAAACCAGACGAAATTCAATCTAAATAATTGTGAGTTCAGTATTTATGAGACTCATAAGGCTGCTTTTGATGTAAAGCTTCATTTTGAAAATATTGCGTTTACGGCAATGCTGAGAGGTAAAAAACATATGAAACTGGATAACAAAACCAGTTATTTCGATTACTATCCGGGGGAAAGTATTCTTGTAGCACCGGGAGAAACTATGGTCATTGATTTTCCTGAAGCGGATGAAACGCCTACACAATGTATTTCTTTAAGTTTAAATCCTGATTTCATTGAGGATTCTCTTAATTATCTCAATTATCATCTTCCAAAGGTGGATGAAACTTCACAATGGAATATTCAGCTGGATGAGTATTTTCTGTTTAATAATAAAGCGCTGGCTTCCGCTACCAACAATATCATGAGAATTGCGATGGATGATAACTCTCAAAAGGATATTATGGCAGATTTTGCATTGAAAGAGCTTCTGATCAGGTTGATGCAGACCCAGGCAAGAGGCATGGTGGAAAAAAATATTGTTAAAAATAAATCCAGGATAGGTTTTGTGGTAGATTACATTAAACGAAATCTGCACCAGAAATTGTCTATTGACAGTATTGCCAAACTGGCTTATGTAAGCAAGTCTAATTTCTTTAAAATGTTCAAAGATGAGCTGGGAACTTCCCCAAATGATTTTATTCTGCAGGAAAGAATTACAAGAGCAAAGGAATTATTAGCCAGCCAGACCAGCATCAAGGAAACTGCTTTTCAAACCGGATTTTCAGATACCAACTATTTCACAAGGGTATTTAAGCAACTGGAAGGAGTGACTCCGAAAAGCTATCAGGATAGGACCTTCATCAGATAGCTTCACAGAAATAAAAAAAGAGCCCCATTACTGGGACTCTTCTTAAAAAATATATTAAAATTAAATCTTAATATTTGTCATTCTGTTTAACGTTCGGGTTAGCAGAAATTTCTTTAATTGGAATAGGTAATGTATATCTGTAATCACCATTTGGAAGATTTTTCACATCGATAATATCATCTGTAGGGTTTCTGTCCATAGATACATTAGCCGATACCGCAAGTCTCTTAAGGTCGATGAAACGGTGTCCTTCAAGTGCTAATTCTACTCTACGCTCTTTCAAGATATCTGCATAAGCTCCTTGCACAGATGAATAAGTAGGTGTTGTTGCTAATCCCTGGAAATTTCTCGCCTCTCTCACCTGCTGAATTTTATCATGAGCTGCCGCAAGATTTCCTGCTGCTACCTCAGCTTCTGCAATAATGAAGTACATTTCAGATAATCTGAAAACTTTAACATCATTTCTTGTAGATGTGCTTAATTTTCCTGGATATTTGTCAATAACCAATCCATCAGTTCTGGTATTTCCAGCTGTTGCAGAAGCATAATCTGGATTTGGTTTTGATGAAGGGTCTACATAAGCATATTTTCTGATATCTCCAGGAGTATTTTTAAATATGTTATATAAGTTTCTTCCCCAGAACCACATTGGCGCTCCTGTAATATTAGACTGGTTGGTATTCCATTTTCCACCTATAGCAGCACCTGCTCCCAGCGGAAGTCTGTTAAGAGAGAAAATAACCTCTCCATTCTCAGTATCAGCCCACATTCTTCTAAATGGATTGAAAGAACCTCCTGCGATACCATTTCCATTACTTTCATCAATTCCTCCATAGAATGCAATATTCCATTTAGCACTAGGTTCTTCTGTGAAAGGTCCCGATTGGAATACAGAACCATCAGCTTCAGTTACAGGAACTGCAGCATTGGTACCTGTGATTGGTGTTGCAGCTGTAAGAGAAAGACCAGATCCAGCAATTACCAATTCTGCATTTTGCTTAGCTAATGCCATTTCACCTCTGTAAAGGTTAAAACGAGCAGCAAGAGCGTTTACAAAATTCTTATCTACCTTATATCTTCTTGGAGTTGTAGAGTTTCCTAAGATACTTCTTGCATAATCTAAATCAGCATTGATAAAGTCGTAAACATCCTGATTTTTAGCTCTTGGCAATTGCGCTTCTGTAGAAGGAACATCTTTCAAAAGGATAACTCCTAGAGCATTAGGATTCTTCATATCGCTAGAGAAATAAGCTTCAAGCTGCACGTAGCAATATGCTCTGATGGCTCTAGCCTGTGCTAGAATAGCATTGTATGTATTCTTCTCATCAGCGGAAGTAGGTGTAATTCTCTTTGCCCCTTCAAGAAGTCTGTTAATTCTGTTGATAACTTTATAGTTATTCATCCAGATTCCATCACTTGCAACTGTACCTACAGTACCTCCTGTAATAACAGGACTGGACGGATCAAGGAAATGTCTGTGTAGAGTATATTCCTGCCCTCCACTACCAGATCCTGGTTTTACTTCGTCTGTAAATACTGCTGTGAAGTAGATTTCATCAATTGGATCTAACTGAGCGTATACAGATCCATTTAAAACTTCATTAAGGTTTGCAACACTTGTATACAGGTCTTGCTCCTGTAATTCTCCTGCCTGCTTTATATCAAGTGCGTCCTGGCAGCTGTTCAGCATAAATGCTGCAGATGATAAGGTCGCTACAACTAATATTGTATTTATAATTCTTTTCATAATTCTTCTCTATTAAAAATCAACATTTAAACCTACAGATACGGTTTTTGGGTTAGGGTAAACATTTAGTGAATATGAAGTAATTGGTTCCGGATCAAATCCTTTCCAATCTGTCCATGTATAAAGGTTTTCTGCCTGAACAAATACTTTGATTCCTTTTACTGGCAGTTTACCTAACTGACTTTTGCTAAAGTTGTATCCAACAGAAATATTTTTAAGTCGGATAAAGTCGGATCTGTGTAAGAATCTGTCCGAAGATCCTAAGCTTAAGTTACTTGCTTTTAATGCAGGTATATCAGTATCTCTGTTATCAGGAGTCCAAGCATTTAATAAGTCAGCTGAAAGGTTTCTTGTAGCTGCTGCACTTGGGTCCATAATCCATGATTGTAAGTTATCATAGATCCATCCCCCTTGTTGGAAAGAGAATAAGGTATCAAGGAACCATCCTTTGTGCTGTAAGTTGAATCCAAAACCTCCTGTAAACTTAGCATATCTTGATTTTCCAGTCAATACTCTGTCTGCAGACGTTGGAGCCTCAGTAATGTTTCCGTTTTTGTCAAGGAATTGTAAGTTTCCGTTATCACGGTTTACACCAACATAGGAATATAGCTGATATTGACCAGCAGGTCCTCCGATTGCATTCACTACATCTCCAGCAAGGTTTTCGCTGTTCATAGAAACGATTTTGTTAGAGTTGTATGCACCGTTAACAAAAACAGAGAATTTTGTATTTTCGTTTCTGATCACGTTGTACTTGATCATCCCTTCAATACCTTTGTTATCAAGAACCCCGTCGTTCCCTCTGATTGAGTAATAACCTGTAACGGATGATTTTTGAAGATCATTGAACATTCTTGACGTTCTTTTCTGATAGTAATCAACGCTACCTTCAACCAATCCTTTATAGTTGAAATCCAATCCGATGTTGCTTTGTTTTACCTGCTCCCACTCCAGGTAAGGATTTGATAAGTTAACAAAGTTATATCCTAATAGATTCTGGTATCCTGAGAAACCGTTATAAAGATCAAGGAAGTTGTTTGGAAGAAGTGCTAACGGGTTAGCGTTATCACCAGCAATTCCTAAGTTCTGGTTACCTGTAGTACCGATTGAAGCTCTTAACTTCAATAATCTGAATCCGGAATTAGCCATGAATTCTTCTTTGTCAATATTCCATCTAGCTGCTACGGACCAGAAAGTCTCCCATCTGTTAGTAGGAAGGAAACGGTAAGAACCATCTCTTCTTACAACTCCACTTACACCATACTTATCTTTATAGTCATAGTCTGCTGTTGCAAAGTAAGCTAATGTACCTGCAGTTACTTTGGTAGCACTGTTAGAAGGTCTGTAGATGTTTGGTGTATCCGGATTGAAAGGAATATAGCCAGTTCCTGCACCAAATTCCCACTGTAATGGATTAAGTCCGTTTTGTCTTTGTGAAGTTGAGCTCACGTGAGCTTTGATGTAATCTAAGTAAGCACCAGCACTAATCGTATGATCTCCAAAAGATTTATTGAATGTAATGTTCGTAATACTGTTGAATGTCAGATCTCTTGTTGTTGAGAAATCTTCGAACCCACCATATGTAGAACCATCTCCTTTAGCAACACTGATAGCAAGGTATCCTAGTGGTGATCTTGCAAAGTTTCTCTCGTATTGCTTGTATTCAATCCCTGTTCTGTTTCCAACGCTTAAATAGTCTGTAATTTTATAGTTTACATTGGCATTGGCAGAGATACTTAATTCTGTAAATCTGTTTCTGATCCCTCCATTGATGTTATCTTGAAGGATCCAGTGTCTGTTATTAGTAGCATCTCCTTTAATAGCATTATATAACTCCTGTCCATTTGCATATGGAGAAGGTGTTGCATATGGTAATGAAAGAACACTTCCAAATAAAGGATTTTGCAGTGTATTATTGGAAATCCCTGTGTTTGTTTCATCATCCAGCTGATTTCTTCTGGAATATCCTAATCCCATGATAGCCCCAAAGGTTAATTTCCCATCCTTAGACTTACCATTAAGGTTATTTCTCATCGTAAATCTTTTGAAGTCTGTAGATTTTACAGTTCCTTCACTATCAAGATATCCTAGAGATAAGAAGTTATTAATATTTTCACCACCACCAGTAATTGAAAGGTTGTGCTGCTGAGAAATACCGATACGGGTAAATTGCTTACTCCAATCTGTATTAGTACCCCAGTTATCAATGTCTTGTTGCGTTAAAGTTTTACCTTTACCAGTTTGTAAGTTCTTTTGAAGTTGTAAAAGTTGTCTACCGTCTGACATGTTATAGTCAGAAGTAGGCAATTTACTGAACGAAGTTAATGCATCGTAAGATACCTTAAGTCCAGAGTTAAATTTTCCTCCTTTCGTCGTAATTACAACAACTCCGTTCGCAGCTCTGTTACCATAGATCGCAGTTGCCTGAGCATCTTTCAGGATACTGAACGTATCAATGTCATAAGAGTTCAGGTTTCTGAACTGAGAACCTGAAGTAATTACCCCATCCACAACATATAGAGGGTCCGTAGAACCATTAAGGGAACTAGCACCTCTAATCAAAATATTGAATTTTCCAGAACCTGGAGATCCAGATGCTGAATTCACTACAATCCCGGGAGCAGTACCCTGAATAGAGTTCAGTACCGAGATATTAGGTCTGTTTTCTAAGGTTTCAGCACCAACAGTTACTGAAGATGTAGTCGTTTTAGCTTTAGTAGCAGTCTTGCTATATCCTAAAACAACAACTTCCTCAAGTTTTGTCTCCTTGTCCTTACTGTTCTTAGAGTCCTTTTCCTGAGCTAATACAGTCTGTCCTGTAAAAAACAGAACTCCGACTGTCAAAACGCTTAATTTCACATTCATATTAACAGATTTTAATATATTCAAGGGACAAATATGTCAATAAATATCTGTAACATCAATTCATTAAACTCTGAAAACAGGCTTACAGAAAGGAGAGATTCACACTCATACTTAAAAAATGATGGAGAATAATTTTAATTACATTTAAAAAATTAACAAAAAATAAATCAATTTATACATTAACGGAATTTTAATAAATTCTAAAATTAAAATCAATTTACATTAAAAAATAAATTTCAATTAAAAAAATAAACTAAAAAAAGTAATTATAACGAAAAAAATAAAACAAAGCTTATCTTAATTTTCAGGAAAATGGAGAAAAAAATGACCTTTTTTCTTAAATTTTATATAAAAAATCCCTCTTTACATGCTCAAAACCCTGTTTTAAAAAAAGTATCGCAATATTAAAATTAAAAAACTGTTAATTTACCATTTACAGAATTTAGTTAATACATAAGAAGTATACCTACATGTTACCTGTATTTTTTTAACCATTTCACTAATAAAATTAAAAATAATCCAAGTATAAAAATCATGAAAACCAACAGGCTTTTTTCTATTGATAAAAAAAGAAAAGCATCTCAAAATATGAGATGCTTTCATACGATTTAATAAAGGATAATCTTACTTCTGATAACTATAATACCTAGCGCCAATTAAAACCGGATTTTCAGTTTCAATAGAAACAAGTCCAAAACCTTTATATTGATTATTTACAGATTTCTTCAATTGTTTTCTGTGAAGTTTTTCATAGGTATCAAAATCAACAGAAGTTCTTTGGTTTAGTTTTTCGAATAAATCCCATTTCTCCACTACTTTTCTCCAGCCATCAGACACCTTACCTGCAAAAATCTTTGATTTTGAACCACTTCCATAACCTACAAAACCAATTTCTGTTCCTGTAAGTTCTTCATTTTCATTAAAAGAAGTCTGTAATGCAGAAAGAAACGCCATAAAGATAGATGCAGTATACATGTTCCCGATCTCAGAAGAAGCTCTTTGTGTTTTTTCTATCTTATCATTAATAAGTTTCAGATAGTTTTCTGATTTAGCAACAGCTTTTTGTTCATCTGCTGTTTCGTAGGAAAGATCGTTCTCAAGGCTATAGATTTCTGTAAAAACCCTTTTCCCATGGAAGGCATAAGGAAGATGGAAAATAATGTATTTCCAGTTTTCATACGGCTTTTCCTGCCCTGTTATTTCTTTATAATGATTGTAAGCTTCTCTTATTCTGTCCTGATAGCACTGGTTAGAATATTGTCCGTCAAAAACAGGCTCATCTGTAAAAATTTCAATGGTGTCAGGATATGCTTCCGGAGCTCCATTCAAGTCTTCTTTCTTATATGCTCTTCTCGGTTTGAAAAAATCAAAAACACTTTCTGAAGCTATACCCCAATTATTTTCTATTTCAAGAAGATCCGGTTTTGAGGAAATTAAAAGAGCAACAGCACCGCCTCCTTGTGTATACTCTCCTGATGAAGCCAATTCGTATTTTGCATAGTCACTCGCAATTACAACGGCTTTCTTATCAGGATTTACTCTTACAAAATCCAGCGCGTTATGCAAGGCATCTACTCCTCCTACACAGGCAAAAGTCATATCCAATACGTCACAGTTTCTGAAACATCTTGTTCCAAACTCTTCTTCCAATACTTTTTCTACCATTTGTACAGCATAGGAAGCTGTAGGTTTTGCAGCATCCACCGCGCTTTCTGTTCCAAGGTATACTCTTGCTATTTCTTTAGGATTGATTTGATAGTCTTTTATAAGCTTTAGTAATGCTTCTGCTGCAAAAGTAGCAGCGTCTTCGTGAACATCAGAAAGTCCCATTTTATGAAGACCTAAGCCTTTTTCCAATTTTGCTGGTTCTATTCCTCTTTTTTCTGCTAAATCCTTAATTTCCAAATATAAACCAGGCACATAATAACCCGCTGCTTCAATTCCAAAACTCATAATTGTCCAAATTTTAAACGAATTTATGAAAGATAATGCAAAAAACAGTCGTAAAAAATGCTAATTTTTGCAACATCGTTAAAAACCAATGTATTTAAAAATAAAATCCGACAATTTAGGTACACTTAATGATAAAAATAAAGCCTGCAAATCTGCAGGCTTCATTTTTTTACTTATAATTTTCAATTGCTTTATTGATGACATCGATTTGTTTGTTGATACTTGCAGCATTTTGTGGATTCTGTTTCAGCAGTTCCATTTTTTTACTCAAACCATCTTTCAGCATCTGAACCATCATCATTTTAGCCTGTGGATTGTCTGCCATCTGATTTTTGGCATATCCAGCTATTTTCGTAATACTTTCTGTTGCTTTCAGGTTATCAGAAGTCATGATCCAATTGAAGCCGTCTTCTGCTGCTTTTCCCAATTCCGGATTCTGGAATTTAATGAATGGGTAAAAAGTAGCAAGAGGGGCAATATTTTCTATCTGAGAGGTAATCTTATTTTTAACAATAATTGGAAGCAATTGTGCTCTGAGTTCGTCTGATGCTCCTTTCATATCAATTTTATCAGCCAGACTATTGGCTCTTGACGGATCAATAGAAAGAAGCGCACTCATAGAATTTCCTTTTACAGCATTGGAAACGGCATTTACTCCTTTTTCAAATAAAGGAAGGTATTTTTTATCTTTTGTCTTTCCTAAAGCAGCAATAGCTGCAGCTTGAGTCAATGTTTTCGGATCATTGGAAGCCAGTTTTTCAACTTCAGCACCCAGCGCTTTCATTTGTTCAGGATTAGTAAGGTCCATTAAATTCAAAGCTTTTATTCTTACTCTGAAGAAAGGATCTTTTAATGCGGCAGCCAGTAATTTTACAACAGCAGGGCTTTTCCCAGCCTGATCTTTAATTCCGTTTAAAGCCAGATACCTGCTTTTGAATTCTTTGGAATTGGTAAACTGCATCAGGTTCTGTTCCGGGGTTTTAGTATCTGTAATATCAGCCAGTAACACTCCGTCAGCATTGATATTGATAAGATCCGGAGACTTGGAAACATCAAAATTGAAAGTATTTTTAGCTTCTGCATTTACCCAGACATTGTATCTTTTAGGCTTTCCGTTGTCATACACATCTATAGCCAGAGGAAATTCAAATGGTTTTTCCTGAGTCTGATTAATAGTCACAGTAACCTGTTTTTTCACAGGTTCAAAAGTAGACGTATAATTTATCTTCGGGTTTCCGTTTCCAAAATACCATTGATTAAAGAACCAGTTCAGGTCTTTTCCTGACACTTTTTCAAAAGACAGTCTCAGCTGATGTGCTTCTGCATTCTGATATTCGTTGGTTTTCAGATAATCATTCATTCCAGCGAAGAATGCGTCATCTCCAAGATAATTTCTCAGCATATTTAAAATTCCTCCTCCTTTCTGATAGGTTACCAGATCAAAAACATCCTCACGGGATTCATAATTGAACCTTACCAGGTTTTTATTAAAATCAGTTGGATTGTGAAGATAATTATTTACATCAGTCATCAGGTGATAATCTGCCTGATCTTTTCCGTACTTGTATTCATTCCAAAGATATTCGGAATAGTTGGCAAAGGATTCATTGACGGTAAGATTACTCCAGCTTTCTGCAGTTACAAGATCTCCAAACCAATGATGAAACAGTTCGTGAGCAATGGTATCTTCCCATGTATTTTCATCGATAAGCTGACCCGGTTTCTGAAGGATATCACTTCCATGAAGTGTGGCGGTTGTATTCTCCATAGCACCACTTACATAATCTCTTCCGGAAATCTGAGCATATTTTGCCCAGGGATAGTCATAGTTCAGTTTTTTGGAGAAGAAGTCGATCATTTCCGGAGTATTTCCGTAGATCTGCTTAGCATAAGGTTCGTATTCTTTTTCAATATAATAATCAACCGGGATATTTTTCCATTTGTCTTTTACCACAGCATATTCACCTACTCCCATAAAGAAAAGATAGGTAGAATGTCTTTTATCCATCACCCAATGATCAGTTCTGAGCCCATTGGATTCTTTTTTGGATTCTTTCAGAAGGCCGTTGGAAAGGGTAACATATTTATCAGGAACCGTCATATAGATTTCCTGTGTTGTCTTTTGGTTGGGTTTATCAATCGTTGGAAACCATGCGGAAGACGATTCTGTTTCTCCTTGTGTCCAGATTTGCGTAGGTTTATCCGGTTCTGTTCCCTGAGCATTAATGAAATACAATCCTTTTGCATCATTGATTGCCATACTTCCTTCCTGTTTCACTTCGTTCGGACGGGAAGTATATTTGATATAAACGGTATAATCCTGATTTCTCTGATAGGTTTTATCCAGAGTAATTTTCAGAATATCATCTTTGTATTCGTATTTTAAAGGAGACTTTTTGCCGTTATTATCAAGAGCCACTTCATGAATCAACATTCCTTTTGCGTCAAGAGTAAGCTCATTGGTTGCATAGAAGTAAGGTGAAGCGGTGAGCCATTCTTCTCCATTCATCTGTTCTTTCTGATAATCAAAATTTACTTTTAGCTTGGTGTGTTTAAGTTCTGTTACTTTGGTATGGGTAGCTCTGTATACTTTTTCCCTTCCTGAAGTTTCAGTTTGTGCTGATACATTGGCGGAAAATAAGATTCCAAGTATTGCAATTGATAAAATGGCCTTTCTCATAGGTCTACTTTATTATTTTTAGAATTATTTTTTTATGATGATGTCGAAAATATCATTGACTAATGTTTCATAGTCTCCTGTTTTAAGCTGTTCCTTAGTTTTTGCAAAAGCTTTTTTGAGTTCGCTTTCCGGGTTTTCGTCATCTACTGTTTCTACAGATGCCACTCCTTTCAACTGAAGTACTGCATTTTTCAGTGCTTCAATATCTGCATTTTCTTCTATATTAATTTTTAAATACTTCATAATTTATTTTTAAGCATTTCAAATTTCTGATTTACTACCAGTCAATGAACTCCTTAATAAAAGAATCCAAAGAACCAGAGTTGTTCTTTCAAATGTAAGAAACAATTGTCAAAAGAAAGTGTGCTGAAGTATTTATATTCTGATTCCCCAACTTATCGGCACAGATAATATCATCTATTAATGTTAAAATAATAGAAGTAGTAAAAAATAAAGTGATAATAAGAATATTAAATGGCTACAGGAGCTTTGATCCCTGGGTGCGGATCATAATTTTCCAGCGTAAAGTCTTCAAAATTAAAATCGAAGATATCTTTAACCTCAGGGTTCAGTTTCATTGTAGGAAGTGCTCTTGGCTCTCTTCCAAGCTGTCTGTTGACCTGCTCAAAGTGATTATTGTAAATATGAACATCTCCAAAACTGTGAACATAATCTCCTACTTCAAGATTACAAACCTGTGCTACCATCATCAAGAGTAATGCATAGCTTGCAATATTGAAAGGTACTCCAAGGAAAACATCCGCACTTCTCTGGTACAACTGCAATGACAATTTACCATCAGCAACGTAAAACTGGAACAAAGCATGACAAGGTGCCAAAGCCATATTAGGAATTTCTGCCACATTCCAGGCTGATACAATGAGTCTTCTGGAATCCGGATTTTTTTTGATCTGGTCAATTACTTCGGTAATCTGATCTACCACTTTTCCATCCGCACCACTCCAGCTTCTCCACTGTGCTCCGTAAACAGGTCCAAGATCTCCATTTTCATTAGCCCATTCATCCCAGATACTTACTCCGTTATCTTTAAGGTATTTGATATTGGTGTCTCCTTTTAAGAACCAAAGCAACTCATAGATAATGGATTTCAAATGCACTTTTTTGGTGGTTACCAAAGGAAATCCTTTTGACAGATCATATCTCAGCTGATATCCGAAAACACTTCTTGTTCCAGTGCCGGTTCTGTCGGTTTTATCAGTTCCGTTGTCTAAAATATGCTGTAAAAGATCCAGGTAGTTTTGCATTTTGAATGAGATTTTAAGTTTCAAATTTAGTAAAAACCAACAAAAAAAACACTCACTTTTATGAATGCTTTTTATAGGTCTGATGTCTATTTTCTATTAAACAACTGTATATCTGTACTCTAACATGTATTAATTTTACCATATATTTTCAATAGTCTGATGAATGGTATTGACAGTGAAATTTTCTCCAGCTTTTTTACCATACATAACTTTCACTAAAGGAGATTCTGCAGAAACTGTCATGATTTTCTGATTTTCAAAAACGATTTCTCCCATAGAAACGGCTACGTAAAACAATCCTTTATTGGTTTTTACCAATGCTCCGTTCTGAACTTTTTCTGAAGGATCGGAAGTTATTTTCTGCAAAACAGCCTGTTGATTCAATACTTCATTAAGCTGTCGCTGAAGATTATTGATTTCCTGCTGAAGCATTTCTCTTCCGGTTTCATATTTATCTCCCATTGAGCTTTTTGTATCATTGTTCGAAGCCCTTGTTTCTGCAATAAGGTTTTCAAAATACTGGATTTTGTCTGCTGCTTTTGCTTTAATGATATTGATTATTTCCTGTTTGTTCATTCGATGATTGTTTTTTATTGTGAGTGGTAAAAACCACCCCGTCAAAATCACAGATTTTGACACCCCTCCGGCGAAGGGGAATTAATTATCTTTAAAGATGAGTCGTTAAGATTTATTACTCCTTATTTTTCAAATACGGCATAATCAGAAACTTTGAAACTAAAGTCTTTTCCGTTGCTGAAATCTCTTTTTGTTTTATCAAAAACATTTCTGAATATTCCTGATAAATGTTCATCTTCAATTGAAAAGTTAACAGCTTCTTTAGACATATTGAGAACGACCAATACTTCATCTTTTCCATTTTTCCTTACGTAAGCAAGAATTTTATCATTGGCCGAAGTGTTCAACAGGTAGGTGGTTACATTAGAATCTCCTCCTCTTAAGGCAGGATTAAAAGCTTTTAAATCAAGTAATGTTTTATAGAAATCAGCAACCTGATAGGTATTGGTCCATTTGATGACATCTTTTTCGAAAAATTCCAATCTCTTCATATTGGGAAGTTCCTGTCCTGAGTATAATAACGGAATACCATTCCATGTTGCAGAGAATACTGCCATAGGCTTTGTAATCACTCCATATTTTTCATATTCGGTTCCGTTCCAAGAGTTTTCATCATGATTTGTGGTAAACCAGGCTCTCATTGACGTATCTCCGATATTGGAATATTGTCTCAACAGATCTTTTAGTTCCTGAAGAGGTTCATTATTTTTGTAATAGTCAGCAGATTTGTGCATCCATTTCCAGGAATAACTGGCATCAAAAACTTTTCCATATTCCGGACTTTCTAATTCATCAAATTCTCCCAGCCAGAAAAGAGGCTTCACTTTTTCCACTTCAGGGCGTGCCTGTTCCCAGAAATCAACTTCTACCCATGAAGCAAGATCACATCGGAAACCATCAATATCAGCTTCCTGCACCCAGAATTTCATGGCATCTATCATAGCATGGCGCATTTCCTGGTTTTTATAATCAAGTTCAATAATATCGTCCATTCCAGAAGCGATATGGAATTTCCCATCAGGATCTTTCAGGTAAAATTCAGGGTGAGTTTTTGTCCAAACGTGATCCCAGCCTGTATGATTGGCTACCCAGTCTATAATTACTTTAAATCCTAATCTGTGTGCTTCATTCACCATGTCCTTAAAATCCCGCAGTGTACCGAATTCCGGATTGACAGAGGTGTAATCTGCAGCGGCATAAGGACTTCCCATACTTCCTTTTTTATTCTGCTGTGCAATTGGTGTGATGGGCATGAACCAAAGGGTTTTTATTCCCATGGATTTCAGGCGGGGCATTTCTTTTGCAAATGCTTTGAAAGTTCCTTCCTGAGTATATTGTCTTATGTTTACTTCGTAGATATTTGTATTATGTTTCCAATCTTTTGGCAGTTCTGTCATCTTCCGGATATTTTTTTGAGTGGTACAGGAAACAATTCCCAGACCAATTACAGCTAACAAAATTAATTTTTTCATTAAACTATTTTTAACAAAAGTAAGGATTGTTTTTGGAGAGAAGAGGCAAAAGAACAAAATTGTAAAGAAGGTAAAAATATAAAAAGGGTAAATTTGCGAGAGATTATTTATTGAAGAGATATGGAAGACTGATCAGATTTTTTTTCGACATAAAAAACCCCGGGTTACAACCCAGGGCTCATATATTTTTATTGACTATCTTTCATCATCATTGTCATCTTCCTCATCAAAGACATCGTCATTGTAGTCTTCTTCTTCATCATCATCAAAGTTGTCATCATCTTCATCTGAAAAGTTTCCTCCAGCTCCGAAATCATCCTCAAAACCAAACTCATCATCTACCAACGGCATTGCTGATTTCTTTTTGCCACCTCCTGCACTTCCGTTTTTGCTAGGAGCCTTTAATGGAACATTTCCAAATCTGTATACTGTGATTGGATAGTTCACACCTTTTGTTTCTTCGATCACTTCAATAAGCTCACAGAAGAATTCCCAAAGATCAAGAAGTCCATACTGGAACTGTGCTTTGTCACCTACATTTTCAAAAGCCTCATCAATGTAAACATCTGACATAATTTCGCCGTCACCATCATCACTCATATCTTCCAATGGGACACTTTTTACGATTGTTCCGTCATCTTCTAACAGATTAAAAGTAGAAAGCTCGTCTCCTTGCAGACTGAATGCACTTTTAATTCCTAAATGTAAGTTCCATAACGTTTGTTTTCCCTTAACTTCGATATCACGGAAAATATCCTCTTTCGCATCTAATATTACGCGGATTTTGTAAACCATATCAGTTTCTTAAATTACTTTTTTGCCTTTATAATTATGATAAATCTCTGTTGCAAATATATAATAAATGACATGTGACAAAAAAATATTTCAGGATTTTTTAAAATATTTTTTTTTCTTACATTTTGCCGGAATTATTTACTTTTTTCGAGCATAAAACTGAACTTCGTCCCTTCAAGGTAAACACTTTCCACGGTAATGTTTTCATTGTGTGCTTCAAGGATGTGTTTTACAATGGCCAGACCAAGTCCTGATCCGCCTTCTCTTCGGCTTCTGCTGGTTTCCACACGATAGAATCTTTCGAAGATTCTTGGAAGAATTTCAGATTTGATTCCCATTCCGTTGTCTATCACCTCTATCAGTACCTTATTTTTCAGTACACTGGTTTTTACAATCACTTTTGCTTCCTGTCTGTTGGCATAATGAATGGCATTGGAAATCAGATTAATGAAAACCTGAGAAATTTTCTGTTTATCTGCTTCCACAAAAATCTGCGGATGAAGGGTTTGAATCTGTAATGTTGTATTTCTTTTTTCAGCTTCAAGATCAAGAAGGTCGAAGATTTCCTTGATGAGAAGATTAACATCAAATTTTGAAACGGTAAGATTGATTTCACCAGCTTCCAGCCTGTTAATCATATCAAGATCTGTTACAATAGCGATCAGTCTTTCTACCGATTTATCAATTCTTTCAAGATATTTATCACGGATGGTAAGGTTATCTACTCCACCGTCTCTTAAGGTTTCTACATATCCCTGAATAGAAAATAAAGGAGTCTTCAGTTCATGGGAAACATTTCCGATGTATTCTTTACGGTAACTTTCCATCTCTTTCATCATATCAATTTCTGATACCTGTTGTTGATTGAGATCTGAGAATCTTTCACCTAGTTCTTTAATGGTGATATTTTCGTCATGATTCTGCACTATTTCCTGCGGCAGAAATCCGGAAAGACCTTTAACCTGTTTTCTGCTGTAGTAATTGAAAAGGAGTTCCAGTACTACACAGTTGATCAGGAAGATCAGGATAATACAGATGAAAAGACCCGTTTTGAACAAAGGGGTCTCATAATAGATATCTTTCAGCGAATCGAATACGACACCTAAAAGGAGCATTACCAGTGTCAGCAGACAGGAGGCAACGAGGGTAAGTCTGTAAAATTTCAATTTTACAACATTTTAATGATTGAACGTAAAGTTAAGATTTTTAAATAATTAAACGATCAGTTTATACCCAATCCCTTTTAATGTCTGAATCGTATTGATTCCCAGTTTTTCTCTCAGTCTTCTGATGTGAACATCAATGGTTCTTTCACCTACAATCACATCATTACCCCAAACCTTTTCCAGAATCTCTTCTCTTTTGAAAACCTTTTCAGTATTGGAAGCCAAAAGGTAAAGCAAATCAAATTCTTTTTTGGGAAGAAGAAATTGCTGTCCGCTTTTGGAAACTCTGAAGTTATCTTTATCAATAACAAGATCTCCGATTTCAATAAGTTTAGCATTGTCAGACACCTGAGAGGTAAGCTGTAATAATGCGTTTACTTTAGAGATAAGGATTTTCGGTTTGATCAGTTTTACGATGTAATCATTGGCTCCCGCCTGAAAACCTGCTAGCTGAGAAAACTCTTCGCTTCTTGCAGAAAGGAACACAATAAGTGTTTTTTGCAGTTCTTTCACTTTACGAAGTTCCTGACAGGTTTCTATACCATCTTTTTCAGGCATCATGACATCTAATAAGATAAGATCCGGAACAATTTCCTTCGCTTTTTCTATACCTTCGTTACCATTGGTAGCTGTATAGATATCATACCCTTCCTTTTCCAAATTGTAAGACAGAATCTCTAAAATGTCCAGTTCATCGTCTATTAAAAGAATTTTTTTGCTCATCTTCTAGTTTAAGAATTCCCACAAAATTAATTATTTCAATTGATTTCATCTATCTGCCAAATGTTAACTAATTATTAAAAAATAACATTTTGAACATCAATTATAAAATCAATAAAAAAATTAACAAACAATTATACACAAATCAAATATAAGGAATAATATTTAACATTAAAACAAAAATTATAATTATATAAATTAAACATCGATAAATATAAAATCCACGCTCCTGTTAATACAAACTTCATAATTAATTAAGATTCTCCTAAAGTTTTCTTAAAAACTTAGCCTTTATTTTGCCCTTGAAAAAGAAGTAAAAGAAGTAATAATGAAAAAACAACTCCACAAGAGCATCATGCTACTTGCCTTGTTTTCTGCTGGCTATGCTTTTGCACAAAGTCAGATTTTGGAAGGTAGGGTATTGGACGAGAAAGACAATACTCCTATAGAAGGGGTAAAAGTAAAAGTAAATGGTCAGGAAGTAACTACTGACATTTCCGGATACTACTCTATCAACCTTTCTCCCGGTGCCAATTACATTGTAACGGTAAGTTCCAACGGGTATAACAGAAAAGAGATCAGTGAAGTTATTATAAAGAATGAAGGTAACACTCATCTTGATATCGTTCTGGATAAGCCATCTACCAAAGAAAAAGAAATTGAGGGAGTTGTCATAAAATCAAACGCAAGAAAAGAAACCATAGCCTCTACCATCGGTTTACAAAAAAACGCAGGTGTAGTTTCTCAGGTTATTGGTGTTGAAGCCATCAAAAGAAGTCCGGACAGAAACACGGGTGAAGTTCTGAAAAGAGTTTCCGGGGTGAGTTTATTTGACGGAAAATATATTGTAGTAAGAGGGTTATCAGACCGTTATAACCAGGCGATGCTGAATGGTATTCAGTTATCCAGTACGGAACCTGACAGAAAGACGTTCTCTTTTGACCTTTTCCCTGCTAACGTTATCGAAACCCTTGTCATTAACAAAACGTTCATTCCTGAATATACAGGTGAATGGGGAGGTGCATTGATTCAGGTAAATACTAAAGATATTCCTAATAAAAACTTCTTCAATGTACAGGTAGGTGTAGGTGGAAATACCGCTACTATGGGACAGGAGTTCCATATGCAGAAAGGAGGAAAGTGGGACTTTTTAGGAATTGATGACGGTTACAGAAAACTTCCTACCAATATGCCTGCAAAAAATGCTTTCAGTATTCTGACTGAAGGACAGAAAACAGAGATTGGTAAAGGATACACAAAGAATCTTGGATATAACAGTATCGGTTATCCTGAAAACTTAAGTTTACAACTTGACGGAGGTTTTAACACAAAATTATTCGGAAAAGATTTAGGAGTAATTGCTGTTTTAAACTATAGCAATAACAAAAGAAGAACTGAGTCTACCAACCGTTTCTTTACCATCAACAACCAACTTGCTGATACCAACTTTGATTATTTTACAGAAAAATACAGCAATGATATTATTTTAGGAGGGATGTTGAACCTTTCTTTAAAGCTGAACAACAACAATAAAATTTCCCTAAAGAATATCATTACCAACAATACAGTGAACCACATGTCCTTCAGAACAGGAAAGGACTTTGAATTTGATCCGATTAACGGAACAAATATCATAGCAAGGGAAATTGGATTTAAAGAAACAACGTTCTATAACTCTACCCTTTCCGGTAATCATAAAATTGATGTTCTTGGTGGATTAACCGTAAACTGGTACGGAAGTTTCGGAATCCTTGATCAGTATATTCCTTTGCTACAGCGTTTACAGTATAACCAATATACGAATATGCCGGGAAGTCCTTATTTAGCATTGATTTCTAATGGTCTTTCTCAAAAATCAGGAAGTGTATTCTACTCTACACTAAGCGACTATCTATATAATGCAGGAGGTGACGTATCCAAGACGTTTACGATGTTTGGACAAAAACAAACGATCAAAGGAGGGTATTTATTCCAGGTAAAAGACAGAATATACAACTCAAGACCATTCTCTGTAAGACTTGAAAACTTCAATCAGGGATTACTTTCTCAGCCTTTCGAAACCATCTTCAATCCTGGTAATTTCGGAACTAACGGAGGGTTTACATTTGATGAAATTGCTGGAAATCAGTACAGATATATTGCCAACACCATCCTTAACGCAGGATATTTACAGTTTGACAATAACTTCACACCATGGTTAAGAGCGGTTTGGGGATTAAGAGTGGAGAACTTTGATCAATTGGTAGGAAGCACGAAAAAAAGCGATGACCGTTTTGTAAATACACGTGTTACAGACTTCTTACCTGCTGTTAACTTAACATTCAAAGTAAATCCTAAAATGAATATCCGTCTTGCAGGTTCACAAACAGTGGTAAGACCGGAATTCAGAGAGGTTTCTCCTTTGGCATATTATGATTTTGACCTTGGAGCAACTGTAATCGGTAACAAATCTATCGAAAGAACTAAAATCACGAGTGCCGACCTTCGTTGGGAATTCTACCCAAGAAACGGAGAAATTATATCCGTGGCAGGTTTCTATAAAAACTTCAAAAAACCGATCGAATTATACTTCAACCAATCAGGAGTAGGAACGAGTAACACTTTCAACTACCTTAACGTAGATAAAGCTGATGCTTATGGGTTGGAAGTTGAAGCCAGAAAAAAACTGGATTTTGTAAGTGCTCTTAAAAACTTTACCCTGGGTGGAAACGTAGCATTAATCAAAAACAGAGTAACAGACGAAGCTACTAATATTGACAGACCAATGCAGGGACAATCTCCATATACTGTAAACCTAAGTCTTCAGTATGACACTGAAAAATCAGGATGGTCTTCAACATTATTATTCAACATGATCGGAAGAAGAATCCTTTACGTAGGAAACGATCAGGTTCCACCAATCTGGGAAGCACCTCGACCTCTTCTGGATTTCCAGCTTGCTAAAAAACTATGGAGCAACAAGGGAGAGATCAAGCTGAATGTTTCAGATATCCTGAACCGTCGTGCTAAATTCTACCATGACCTGAACGACAATGGTAAGTATGACAGCAAAGATGCTCTTGCTATTGAAAGACTTACAGGAACCAATATCAGTTTAACACTGGGATACAATTTTTAATTCACTCAACAAATAATCTAATAAATAATTTAATTCTTTATAACATGAAAAAGTTCGTTTTATATTCTTTAATGCTTGGCGCTCTAGTATCAACTACCGCATGTAGAAATATAGAAGAAGATGGACCTACCATTATTCAAAATGGAGGTAACGGAAACGGAGATACTGAAAACCTTATTCTTTCAGGAAAAATCACTTCCAATACTACGCTTAAAGCAAATAAAATCTATAAGCTAAGAGGACTAGTATATGTAACTAACGGAGCTACTTTAACTATCGAGCCAGGTACAAAGATTGTAGGTGAAGCTGATAAAAACGGAGCTTTAATTATTACAAGAGGAAGCAAAATCATGGCAGAAGGAACTGCTGCTAACCCTATTATCTTCACTTCTGAGAAAGCAAGTCCTAAAAGAGGAGACTGGGCAGGTGTAGTAATTTTAGGAAATGCTCCTACTAATGCATCTTTCGGAGGAACAAACGGAGTTGGAGAAATTGAAGGAGGTATTAATAACTCTGAAGGTCTTGGACTTTATGGAGGAAATAACGCTGCTGACAACAGTGGTGTATTAAAATATGTAAGAATAGAATATGCAGGATATGCATTCTTACCAGATAAAGAGATCAACGGACTTACATTCGGTGGTGTAGGTAACGGAACTAAAGTAGACTACGTAGAAGTTGCTTATGCTAACGATGACAGTTTTGAATGGTTCGGAGGAACAGTAAATTGTTCTCACCTTATTTCTTACAAAGGACTTGATGACGATTTCGATACTGATAACGGTTTCTCAGGAAATGTACAGTTTGGTATCGCAGTGAGAGATTCTCAGGTAGCCGACGTTTCTGGTTCTAACGCATTTGAATCTGATAATGATGCTAACGGTTCTACTTTAACGCCTCAAACTTCAGCTACGTTCTCTAACATGACGATTATCGGGCCAATCAACTCTGCAGCTCCTGGAACAATCAATGCTTTATTCCAGAATGCATTACAGATCAGAAGAAACTCTTCTATCTCTGTATTCAACTCTGTATTTACAGGATTCCCGGTTGGTTTATTCATTGATGCTACTAAAGGATCTCCAACGGATAACAACATCGTAGGTAACAAATTATTCTTTGAAAACAACGTTTTAGCAGGAAATACAACTCCTTTAAAATTCGGACCATCCACATCTACTCCTACAACATATACATTAAATGATCTTACGACTTGGTTTAATGCTAAAGGAAATACAATCCTTGCTTCTACAGTTGATGTAAAACTTGCTGGTGCATGGGCTCCTGCAGGAACTACACCAAACTTTACTCCTAGTGCAGGTTCTCCATTATTAACAGGTGGAGCATTTACAAACCCTAAATTAGCGACTTGGTTTACACAGGTTACTTACAGAGGTGCTGTAAAAGATGCCACTGATACTTGGTATGCAGGATGGACTAACTTCAACTTATAACATATCATCATATAATTACCTAGATTTAATTTCAAATAAAAGGTCTTCGGAAATATTTTCCGAGGGCTTTTTTTATCGTTATTATCCGGTATGATGTTGGTTTCACGAAATTAATATTAAGAGGTGTTCATATTGTAAAAATAGAAAAAGGGAATATGAACAGTAATTTTTTGGGTTGAACACAGATGTTCTTTCATAAGTTTTGGCTAAAGCCTGAGGAATATTTTTTTCCATTCAAACGGGCTAAAGCCCGTTCCTATTGAATATAAACAATCTCGAAATTCACAATCTGAATCTCTAACCCGGAAAAACAAAAACCCGGATCTCGAAAACCCGAATCACGAATCTCAAAACCTCGAATCCTACACCTCACATCCCAAAAACCCCAAACCCGCACCCCATTCAAAAAAAGCCACCAGAAAAGCTTCCGATGGCAGTTACAAAAAACAAGTGTATAAAAATATATATACTTCACATTAATTTCTCCAGAATAAATTCCCGTCATTCATCAGGGCTTTTATTTCAGACATTCTGGAAACAGCCTCTGCAGAACATGAAGCATCCGTCAGAACAACTGCTGCTTCATCACCAGCCTTAGGCCATTGCTGATTTCCTTTTTCATCCAGAGGAAGAGTGCTTTGAGTCGCAAACTGCAAAGCTCTTGATAAGGCATATTCCGTAGCATAACCATACAGTTCTGCAATAAGATTCGCTTTCTGCAACATATTTCCGGATCCGAAAGTACTCCAGTAATCCTGTACATTATCATTTCCGATTAATACATTAACCCCATATTTTTTCAGCGTTGGAATGGGCATTATTTTTCCTTTGAAAGGTACCGAAGAAGCAATTCCTACTTTTCCGGCAGCCAGTCTTTCTGCAATCTGCTCTGTTTCTTTGGGTGAAAGATGGGCTAAAGCAAATGCATGGCTTACAAACGTTTTTCCCTGCAGCGCAGGGTTTTCCATCGCTTTATCAATCAGATAATTGATCGTTTTCATTCCGGACTCTCCTGCTTCATGCAGATGAATATCAATTCCTTTATTGTGATCCAAAGCCAGCTGAACCGTAAAGTCCATTACTTTCTCTATACTTCCGTCAATACTCAACGGATCCAATCCACCAATGAATGCTACACTTTTCAACTGTGCTGCCTCTTTCATCAGTGGAGCCGATTCTGTATAATACACTCCATGTTGGGGAAAAGCAACCAGTTCGGCTTTGAAAGAATCTTTTTTATTTTCAAGAGCCTGTTCAAGATGTTCCAGAGATTTCAATCCAGAGGTAGGATCAATATTAAAATGAGTTCTCGCAAAATGGGTTCCGTAATGCTGTTGCAGGCTGATCAGCTGTTCTGCTCTGCTTACAGAAGTTTTCAGCAATTCAGGAATGATTTCCTGTTCATAGGCAATCATATCCTTCACGGTTCTTCTTTTCGGAGAAAGAGCCTGCCATGGAAGTCCGTATAATGTTTTATCCAAATGGATGTGCATATCTCTGAAAGCGGGAAGCATCAGATATCCTTTGGCATCTATCGCTTTGGAAGCAGGATCATTGGCTTTTACTGTTTTTATTTTTCCGTCTTCAATTTCAATACTGAAAAGGTCTGTTTTTGTTCCGATAACCTCTTCATTTTCGTATTCAAAGCCAGTTTCCAGGCGGACATTTTTAAGGGAATAGCTTCCTTTTGCAGTTAATTGATAGGGAAATTGCATGATTTAAAATTTAACAATACAAAATTAACCCGTGTTGAAGGTAAAACCGGTGTATCAATTATGTCTTGTTTTGTACAGATTATTCTTTAAACTGGGAAGGTGTCATTCCTGTTTGGGCTTTAAAGAATTTGGAAAAGCTGGCATGATCATAGAACCCGAGATCATATACAATGTCTTTCACAGACATTTCGGAAACTTTCAACAGTCTTTTGGCTTCCAGTAAAATACGGTCCTGAATAAGAGATGATGCCGAAGAGTTGAGATTTTTCTTACAGACAATATTGAGATAATTGGCAGAGATATTCAGTTTATCTGCATAAAAGGAAACGGATCTTTCTGTTTTGAAATGCTCATCAATAAGATGCAGGAATTTTGAAATAATAGGATTGGAGTTATAAACTTCAAAATCTTTGAAAGCGCCTTCCACTGATTTACTTACCAGCAAACCGATCAGTTCACTTCTTTTCTGAATCAATTCCCAAAATACTTTTTCTCCGTTCAGTTCTTTCTGAATAGCCTGGAATTCATATAGAAAAGTTTCAAAAACTTCTTTGGAAAGATTGATCACCGGATGATTCTGGTAATATGAGGCAGAAAATCTTAATGACGGCAGAAAACTTTCAAACCAATCCCTGCTGATCATCAGCTGATATCCAATAGTTTCTTTTTCAATCACCCACTGATGTACCTGATCCGGAAAAACAAGATGAATCTGATAATCTTTTACCTGATATTCTGTAAAGTCTATGGTATGCGAGCCTACTCCATGCTCAAAAAGATTGATGATAAAAAAATCATGTTTGTGCGGATCATCAATGGAGCGTGCTCCGGAAAGTTCATTGAACAGCAGATTACAGCCTTTCAGCTGATTTTCACTAAATTCCTGAATTCCCAAAATAGGAAAATGATCTGTATGGTAAGCCACTCTGCCTGATTTTCTCCTAAAATTACTAAAATTTATGAGAGAAAAAACTAAAACAACCACAAAAGGAACAAAAGCTTTATCTGCATCACTCTATCTTCAGTTTCCATCTTCATTCAGTGACTGTCTCTAAAAATTACAACAAATTTTCAAGGCTTCCCTCGTAAAGCTTTCATACCATTTGTGGTCGAAAAAACACAACTAGATTATATATTAATTTATTTAATCCTTTTTTATTTTAAATTAAAAAACAACGTTTCCATCATGCACTAAAGACTCCACATCTGAAATTCTTGAGACTGCTTCTGCAGAACAGCTTGCATTTATCAGGACAAAGTCTGCTTTATCTCCGGATTTGGGCCATTGTTGAACACCTTTATCATCCAACGGAAGAATATTTCCTGTTGCCAGTTTTAAACTTCTTGACAATAAAAACTCTGTTGAATATCCATACAATTGTGCCATTAAATTGGCTTTCTGAAGCACACTTCCCGTTCCGAAAGTATTCCAGTGGTCTACAATGCTGTCATTCCCGGTAAGGATAGTCACGTTATGTTTGTAAAGCGTTGGAATAGGCATAATCAGTCTGCCGAAAGGGATTGTAGAGACAATTCCGATCTGTGCATCACCTAATTTCTTGGCAATTTCTTCCTGTTTCGCCGCTTCTAATTTTCCAAGAACAAAACAGTGGCTTAAATAAGTTTTTCCCTTAAGTGCTGGGTTTTCATTCACTTTTTCAATCAGATATTCTACCGTTTTCAATCCGGAATCTCCGGTTTCATGCAGGTGAATATCTATTCCTTTTTTATTGTCTAAAGCAAGCTGTACCGTGAAATCCACCACTTTTTCAATATCTCCATCGATGTTGAACGGATCTACTCCACCGATAAAATCGATGTCCATCTTCGCTGCTTCTTTCAGATAAGGTACGGAATCCGTATAAAAAACACCATGCTGTGGGAAGGCTACCAGCTCAGCTCCAAAGCCTTTCTTTTTATTTTCTAACGCTTTCTGCAGATTTTTTAATGACTGAAGTTTGGAAGTAGGTTCAATATTCACGTGACTTCTGGCATAGGAAGTTCCTTTAGATTGTAATAACTCAATCAGTTTCTCCGCTTTGAAGGTTGAATTCTTCAGCATCTCCGGAAGCATTTTCTGCTCCAGTTCTATCATTCCCTTTACGCCTCCGGTTCTTTTTCTCACGGCCTGCCATTGATCTCCATAGAAGGTTTTATCAAGGTGAATGTGCATATCTTTAAATGCGGGAAGCATCAATAGACCTTTTGCATCTACCGCTTTAGCATTCGGTTGGTTGGGTGAAATCTTTGTGATTTTTCCGTTTTCAACTTCTACATAAAAAAGATCTGTTTTGGTAGAAGACACTTCTCCATCCTGGTAATCAAAACCTGTTTCCAGACGAACATTTTTCAGGCTCATTTTTCCTTTTACTGAAATATTTTTCTCTTCGAAAGGTGATGCAGTCATGATATTGGGGATTAAAGTGAGTCCCGCTACAGCCAACGCTGAGTTTCGGATAAAATCTTTACGGGAGATATTATTGTCTGAGGTCTTCATTTCCAATCTATTTAAGGCAAAATTAAAAAGAAGTGCTCTGAACCAAGTGTATGGTTTATTACAAAATCTGTATGATTTATGCTTTGTGGTAATTATTTGGGAGAATACTTTATCATTTCCTTAAATTATCTTTTCTATACTACAATAAAGAAAATATCCACAACGCTTGTCATTCCGTAGAAATCCCAATTATGCTGTTTTTACGTTGCTGAGACTCCTACTGAATGACAAATAGACTGGCTAAACTATCTGTATCAAGTATATTTAATATAAAAATATTCACAACGCTTTTCATTCCGCAGGAATCCAGATTATGCTGTTTTTACACTGTTGAGACTCCTAAGGAGTGACAGAGATTGCGTTGATTTTTTTCAATCCAAACTCGTCAAATCCATTTTCTTTTCCATAAAAAAACCGGATTTAAAAAATCCGGCTTCATGTATTTTTATTTATTTGAATATTCAAATTTTCTTACTGCTTCCAGTGTCATATCAATTTCTCTATCCTTGATGGCATCACTGATGAAATATGTTTCGTAGCCGCTTGGCGGAAGGTATACTCCATTCTGTAACATTTGATGGAAGAAATTATTGAACAATGGATGGTTTGCTTCCTGCGCTTCATCAAAGTTGGAAACACTATTGATATGGAAGAATACCGACATCATAGAACCTTTTCTGTTGATTCTGTGAGCGATTCCTTTTTCATTCAGAATTTTTCCGATTTCAAAATCCAATGTTTCCGTTGTTTTTTCCAGTCTGTTGAAAAATTCAGAATCATTTTTAATAAGTTGAAGGGTTTTTAATCCGGCTCTCATGGCTAAAGGGTTTCCACTTAATGTTCCCGCCTGGTAAACACCGCCTTTTGGTGCAAGATGATCCATGATTTCATTTCTACCAGCGAAAGCTCCTACCGGAAGCCCTCCACCGATTACTTTTCCGTAAGTCACCAGATCTGCTTTTACGTTGAAAAGCTCCTGCGCTCCCCCAAAAGCTAATCTGAAACCGGTCATTACCTCATCAAAGATTAATAAAGCTCCGTTTTCATCACAGATTTTTCTCAGATTCTGTAAGAAATCATTTTCTGGCAATACACAGCCCATATTCCCCGCAACCGGTTCTATAATTACCGCTGCAATTTCTCCATGATTGTGACGGAATAAATCCTCCACCTGTTCGAAATCATTATAACGGGCTAGCAAAGTATCCTTGGCCGTACCCTCTGTTACTCCCGGAGAATTTGGATTTCCGAATGTTGCGGCACCACTTCCCGCTTTGATCAGAAATGAATCTGAATGCCCGTGATAACAGCCTTCAAATTTTACAATTTTATCTCTTCCCGTATATCCTCTTGCCAGTCTGATTGCACTCATACATGCTTCTGTTCCTGAAGAAACCATTCTGATCTGGTCAATATTCGGGACATTTTCAATGATGAATTTTGCAATTTCTGTTTCCAGTTCTGTAGGAGCTCCGAAAGAGAATCCTTTCTCTGCCTGTATTTTCAGTTCTTCCAATACTTCAGGATGGGTATGTCCTAAAATGGCTGGGCCCCATGAGTTGATATAATCGATGTAAGTATTGTCATCTGCATCGGTAAGGTAAGCACCTTTTGCCGATTTCATGAAAACGGGCACTCCTCCTACGGATTTGAATGCTCTTACCGGAGAGTTTACACCTCCCGGAATGTATTTGTAGGCTTCATCAAATAAAGCCGAACTTCTTTGATATTTCATATATACTTAGTTGCTGTTGACAGTTGCGGGTTGGCATTTAGCTGTCAACGGTAGACTCTCAACAAAAAATTAAATTAGTTTCGTGGTTTTTTGTCTATTAAATAAATCAGCTGTCCTGCTGAAGGCTGCTGTCCTTCATCCATTCTGTTTTTAGCATATAATTTATTTAACTTGATTCCGAATTTTTGTGCGATATCATGCATATCTTCTCCGGACACCGCTTTATAGGTTGCGGTATTTCCTGTAGAATTTTTTGATTCAAGGAAAACAATATCATTTTTCTTTAAAGACTCATTTTCCAGTTCATTCCACTTCATCAGTCTGCTTTCGCTTACTTTGAATTTGTTGGCAATGAATTTCACATCCGTGTCTTCAGGAATGATAATATACTTCAGCCCGTCATTCGGGTGACTTTTGATCAGAATAGAATTAAGAATTTCAGCTTTCGTTTTGATTCTTTCTACTCTTTTTTGCTGTTGTGCATAAGAAGTCTGTTTGTAAGGAACTTCTACCGTTACCGGCTCTTTCACTTTTCTGGTTGCTTTTGAAGGTTCCAGTTGTGCCATGAAAGTTCTGTCATCTTTCAGATCCGGATACATTTTAAGAACAGCATACAATACTTCATTAGAATTGGTATTGTCGTATTCGTATAGCTTATACTTTTCAATTTTGGTAATAAGAATAGAAGCATAACGTGGATTGGTAGCATAACCTGCTTTTTTTAAACCGGTTGCCCACGCTCTGTAATCTTTCATATCCAATTTGAAAAGGTTGGCGTAATATTTTCTTGTGGATAAAAATATAGAATGGTCTTCATAAGACTGTCTTGGATCGTCGTACACGCGGAAGCATTCGTTAGGTGCATCATCGGTATGTTTCATTGTTCTACCGGTCCAGTCTTCTTTACATTTTATACCGAAGTGGTTTTTACCTTCCTGTGCCAGTCTGCTCTGCCCGCCCCCGGTTTCCAGCAATCCCTGGGCAAGGGTAATAGAAGCAGGAATTTTATATTTTTCCATTTCTTCTACGGCATATTTAGCAAACTTTTGAATATACTGATCTTCGGTGGCCCAAGCCTGGGCTGAAAATTTTGATAAAACTAAAAGGCTTATGGATAGAAAAAGTCTTTTCATGTTTTTCAATTTTACTTATATAATTAAATTTCTATTCTGTTTTTCTAACAGCAGATTCGCTCCTTCAATTCCCTGTAATCCACCAGTGTGAAAGCATAAAATCTTACTGTTTTCAGGAAAATATTCTTCTTCTATCAATTCAAAAACCTTCTCCATCATTTTCCCTGTATAAATCGGCTCCAAAGGAATACCGTACCTCTCCTTGAAATCATTGATAAAACGGACGTTTCCATCACTTATTTTACCATAACCTCCAAAACATGAATCTATTAGATTAAAATTATGTCTCAAAGTTAATTCAAAAATTTTATTTTCCAGTGAAGCATCGTTAACGGCCTTAAATCCTATAACTTTCTGATTCTCTTCACAAAATTTTGAAATTCCTGCAATGGTACCTCCGGTTCCAACTGCGGTGCAAAGATAGTCAAAATCTTTTGTTTGTTCGTTGAGCATCATTTTCACCCCTTCTACAGCCTCTTCATTAGTACCTCCCTCAGGAACTATTAATGCTTCAGGAAACTCCTGCTGAAGGAATTCCGTGAGTTTTTCTTTGTGTCGGTATTCTTCGCGGGTGACAAATTTCAGGTTCATTCCATTTCTTTTCGCAAAAAGTAAAGTGGGGTTATCCCGCCATTTATTCGCAAGCTCTTCTCCTCTGATAATGCCCAATGTTGAAATCCCCGCCAGACTTCCTGCAGCTGAAACTGCGGCAATGTGGTTGGAAAAAGCGCCGCCAAAAGTGATGATATAAGGATTATCAGGATTCTTTTCCAGATAGTGATTTACATTGTGAAAGAGTTTCCAGTATTTGTTTCCTGAAATTAACGGATGAATCTGATCTTCCCTTTTAATGAAAAGCCTTACTTTTTTATGAATTGGAATTTCCTGGATGGAAACAGGTTCTGTGGGAAGTTTTAATAACATTTCAGTTTTACGACTCAAGGTTTATTCTTTGCAAAATTAGGAAAAGATTTATTGTTGTGAGGGTTTTCTTTTCTCCCACAGATAACACGGATTTTCACAGACGTTTTTTTTTGATTTTTTGTGATGCGGATTATTTAGTTGTAAGCTTTGGTTAAAACCGAATGAATATTGATTTATTTGATAAGCGGGCTAAAGCCCACTCCTACTGAATATTAAATGTTGACTACAGAGAATATTGAAATTAAAGTATAAAATATAAATTCCAAAACCAAGTTCCCAAAACTCAAACCTCAAAACACGAAACTCGAATCCCGAAAACACGCAACTCATCATTCATAATTTATAATTTCAAAGGTATTTTCTGAAGTTCCAGAATTTTCTTTTTTTAAGGTAATTCAGGTTATTTTCATTAGTGTAGGCTTCTCTTTCAAAGGAAATTCTTCTGTAAGCAAGGTAGCCGTCTTTGAGTTTGAAAAACCAGTAATAATATTCAATAACATAGAAAATGTAGAAGAAAATAATGAGCATTTCCAGTTGTTGCCGTAAATGGATTTTTTCGTGATTGATCAATACATTATTTTCCTTATCTTCGGGTTTCCTAATGAAGATAAAGGGAAAGAGAGCAATGCCATTAATTTTTAATTTTTTTAAGGGCTTTTGGCATACAATTATCATAGTAACAAATATAAAAAGTTTTTTGACTAGCATTTAACTTATGGCCCATTATGACATCAAAGAAGGTGAAGACTTCTACTATAATGAACAGGGGTACAAGGTTTTTACAGAAAAATTCCATCTGAAAAGAGGATATTGCTGTAAAAGCGGCTGCAGACACTGTCCTTACGGGTACGATAAAAAGACTGATACATTCATTAAAAGTGATAAAAAAAAATAAATAAAATGAAAAAATATATTTTTATTTTGTTGGCATCTGCTACTTTAGGCTTAACTTCTTGTAGCCCATTTCAGGTACGTTCAGATTATGCTGAAACCGCCAATTTCAATTCTTATAAAACGTATAAAATAAGAATTGATGATCTGAAACTGAATGATATTGATAAAGACAGAGTGCTGAATGAACTGTCGAGACAGCTTCAGAGCAAAGGACTTCAGTCCGGAGAAAACCCTGATCTGATTATCAACGTAAAAGCAAATCATAAAAAAATCACTGACATCAATTCTTCTTCTCCTTACGGAATGTGGGGATGGGGCGGACCATTCGGATGGGGTGTTGGCATGAACAGAACATGGACAACGAACTATAACGAAGGCGCTCTGATTGTTGATCTTATTGATGCAAGAAGCAACAAATTGGTTTGGCAGGGTATCGGAAGCGGAATTTCTGTAGATTCTCCAAAAGCAAAACAGAGACAGATTCCTGAGATTATGGCTGAGATTATGAAAAATTATCCACCACAAAGAAAATAAGATTTAAGTCATCCATTATATAGCCGGTATTTTGTACCGGCTTTTTTTATGTTGGCTGTTTTCTCCAATAATATGGGCGTTCTCAGATTAGGCTTTTTGGGATTTTAATGAACTGAGTAATAAGTTTTAAGTTTTGGCTGAAGCCCTATGGATTTTAATTTATATGATGAATGGGCTAAAGCCCATTCCTATTGAATTAAAAACATATACCGATATTTGATCACAGCATTACTCATTACTCATTACTCATTATGTATAGCATACAGTGCATTCAAAATTAACAATTTTGTAATTTTTTATTCACAAAAATTGTGGTATTCTTGCTGAAACTTTATATTAAATATTAATTATGAAAAAAATCATTTTATTTTCTGTATTTGCAGGACTAGCCCACGCTCAGGCTCCTGCAGGATACTACAATTCTGCCAATGGACTGAGTGGCGCAGCACTGAAAACGGAATTAAGCAGTATTATCACCAACGGACATATGGATAGAGGTTACAGTGGACTTTGGACAGCGTACAAAACCACTGATATTGATAAAGACTACGAAAATGACGGGACTATCCTTGATATTTATTCTGAAAAGCCTGCAGGTAGTGATCCTTACACCTATACTCCAGGATCTGATCAGTGTGGAACGTATTCTACTGAAGGAAATTGTTATAACAGAGAACATATTGTTCCTCAAAGTCTTTTTAATCAGGCTTCACCAATGGTTGCGGATATTCACTTTATCAGAGCTACAGACGGTAAGGTAAATGGGATGAGAAGTAACTATCCTTTTGGAAAGGTAGGAAGTGCTACTTTTACTTCACTGAATGGATCAAAGCTTGGAACTTCTGCTTCTTCAGGATATTCAGGAACGGTATTTGAGCCGATTGATGAATTTAAAGGAGATGTGGCGCGTATGATTTTTTATTTCGTAACACGTTACCAAAGCAAGCTTTCAACGTTTTCATCAGGAAATATGTTAGGAAGTTCTACTTTCCCGGGATTACAGACTTGGGAACTGAATGTTCTACTGGCATGGCATAATCAGGATCCTGTTTCTCAGGCTGAGATCAAAAGAAATAATGCTTCATATACTTTCCAGGGGAATAGAAACCCTTTCATAGACAACCCGAATTATGTTAACCTTATCTGGGGTTCTCAGCAGCCTTCAGGTGACACTCAGGCACCTACTGCGGCGACAGGTCTGAATGTTTCAGGAACAACTTCAAGCAGCATTTCTCTTTCATGGAATGCTTCTACCGATAACGTAGGCGTAACAGCTTATAATGTTTACATGAACGGAAGTCTGCAAACTACTACGGGTTCAACTTCTACAACCATTTCAGGACTTACTCCTTCCACAACTTACAGTTTCTACGTGGTAGCGAAGGACGCAGCTGGAAATTCTTCATCGAATAGTTCAACGGTTTCCGGTACTACTAATTCAGGAGGTACTACTCCAGGAACGAACTGTGCCAATGAAAATTTTGAAACAATCCCTGCAGCCAATTCTACGTATACAACCAGAACATGGAGCAACGGAGGTATTTCCTGGACAGCAACGGATGCAAGAACAGATCAAACTATTAACAATAAAGCGATTACGGTAAGAAACGGTTCTTTAACTTCCGGAAGCTCTGCGAATGGTATTGGATCTTTAACAGTGACTACACAACTTAAATTCTCAGGAACAAATGGTACTTTTGATGTAAAAGTAAACGGAACTACCGTAGGAACCATTCCTTACAGTACTTCATCTACAACTACGACCATTAACAATATCAACGTTTCCGGGAATGTAGTGGTAAGTCTGGTTAATAGTTCTGCAAGTAACAGAGTGGCTATTGATGATCTTGCATGGACATGTTATTCCGGATCAAGTGCAAGAATGGCTCAAAGTACAGCTACTGAAACAACTTCTAACAGTTTTAAAATTTCTCCAAACCCTATTACCAACCAGGAAATTTTTGTAAAAGGAGATCTTCAGAAGGTAAAAAAAGCTGAGATTTATAATCTTCAGGGGAAAACTCTTCAGACGATTGACCAACCTTTCAGAAATGGAAATTCTATTAAAACAAGAAATCTTGGTCAAGGAGTTTATATTTTGAAGCTGGATCAGGTGACGATGCAGTTTCTTGTAAAATAATTCAAATACTGATTTGATATAAAAATGCCGGTTCTTTTTGGACCGGCATTTATTTTTTTAAACTCTTGCAGATTTTGCTGATTGAGCAGATATTTTATTTTTCTAATGTTTTATTTTAGAGGGCAAAGAGGAATCAACCAAGTGATTTGACTAAGCGAATGTCCTAATTTCTTTGCTATATTCTTTAGTTCAGGGAGATTTTATCCAAATCCGGATAGCCTGATCCTTTCAGAAGGTCTTTCCATTCTTTATTTTTGAATACGAAGAGATTGCAACGGTATTCGTCCGGTTTATTATCTATTTTGGTTTCGCAATAGTAATAGAGCATATCTCTGTTTCTCCAGATGGCCACTTCCTGTCTGAATTTATTATGAGTCTGAATGATCTCATTGTCTTTAACTTCAGATTCAAATCCTTCACGGATGGTATCAAAGCAAGGTTTCTGAAGTGTTTTATTCAGATTATCCAGGAGTGCTGTTTTTTCCTGCTCTGTATAGATATCAAGCTGATACATTCCCAGCTCATCTTCTTTTTCGTTAGCAAGCGGGCCTATTTCCTGATCTACTTTTCCAAAATGCAAAAGGACTTTATTGATATTTTTATTATTCTTTCCTTCTAAATCTATCCCGTTAAAATGTAATAATTCTTTTGATGAAAAAGCCAGCTTTTCATTTCCGATCAGCGTAACGTCAGTGGTACGTACAGCATCCTTAGCCGTTGCTCCGGCAGATTTTAGGATTTCATTGATATTTTGTCCTACAGCAACTTTAGCAAGATTGAAGGGTTCTGTCTGAGTACTTCCCTGTGTTTCAACTAAAGACTCAGTCTCTTTATTTTTCTGATGGCCGCATGAAGCAATTGCCAAACAGACCATTGGTATTACTATATATTTCAATCTTTTCATAATGTTAGTGTTAGTATGCAGTTATCAATAATAGAACAGAAAAAAATTGATTCAAGTATCCACAGATGCTTTTTTATTTATTGCTTTCTGTTTTCAAACCCTGTATTTAGTTCATATATTTATACCATGGAGAAGCAGGAGGTGTAGGATATTTCAATCCAAAAACTGCATTATTACGGTAAGCATCTTTAGTCACAGAAATGTATTTATTTCTTATTTTCCCATCATCTTCAATAGAGATACTTAATATGGAATAGTTTTTCCCGTCATCCCAGAAGAAAGAAGTAGGATAGGTAAAGGAATTTTTCTCATTTTGATTCCAAGACACTTTTTCCGGAGAAAGTTTTTTAAGCTTTTCAAAAATAGGTTTTACCAGTTTAGCATCTACTGTTGCTTTATCAGTAATAGAAGCGGTAGGATTCCCATTCTTTTTTACTATTTTTTCTACAAATTCCAAAGAATATTTTTCGGCAGCATTGGTGTCCAGAGCTCCTACTTTTCCTTTGTATACGGTAATCCTTGTACCCATGGTATGATCTAATGGTATATTTCCATAGGTTACTCCTTTGTTTTCATCAGCATAATATTGAATGATATCGGCTTTTGCAGCATCTTTCAGAAATAAGTCTTTGTTTTCAAAATCATACTTCTTGGCATCTTCACCTAAGGAAACGGATGACAGATCAAATGATTTATTTCCACAACAGATATTGATCAATACTACAAAAATCAATACCAGCACTCTTGCTTTTTTCATCATGTTATATTTTTCTAAAATTACTGATTTTGTCTTTCCTTAATTATTTTAGACCAATCACTAAACATTTTGGTGATAGTATTAGCATTGATTAAACTGAAAAAAAACATTCCCATAAGTATCGTAAGCCAGCAATAGGTCAGCTTCACTCCATTTTTATCGGTAATAAAGAAAAGGATAAATATGGTGAGTGTTCCTACTATAAATGTAAAAAGCAAAGTATACATCAATACATGAATGATGTACATATTGAATTTCAGCTTTCTAAAGATCCATCCTATCACTGCCATCGGAATAAGCAGCAAAATGGGTACTAACATCGCTCCGAAAATGGTTGCTTCCGGGTAAGCAGCTATTTTGTCTTCTAATCCGAAAAAAGTATTAAAACTGAACTCCATTATATTGTTTTTCAGAATCTGTTATTTCCAGTAGTGTTTTGTCTTTATATGCCAATATTTTTGCCAGTATCACATTGGGAAATTCATGAATTCCGATATTATAAAGATTTACACTGTCATTGAAAAATTCTCTTCTGTCTGCTATTTTGTTCTCCAGGTCGGAAATTCTTTTCTGCAGTTCAAGAAAATTATTATTAGATTTCAGCTCTGGATAGTTTTCGGAAACTGCAAAGAATGAGGAAAGCGCTTTTGAGGTTTCATTGGCAATCTCGGTTCTTTTATTGGCATCAGTACTGTTATTGTAAAAAGTTCTGAGCTCTGTAAGGCGGGAAAGAAGCTTTTCTTCATAGTTCATAAAGTGTTTGGCAACGGTGACAAGATTGGGAATCTCATCTGCGCGTTGTTTCAGCACTACATCAATATTTCCATAGGATTTATCAACATTAAATTTGAGCATGATCAACTTGTTGTACAGATTGATCAAAAAACTTATAATAACTACCCCAAGCAGGATAAGTAATATAATTGCAACAGTCTGATTCATTATTGTATAAGTATATAAATAATTATTAACAGGATAACTGAAAAGGTGAACATAAATGATCTCAACAATGGCTGATATTTATTCCAAACCGTAATTCCTGATGATGAAGTAATCCCGAGGATTTTATAATGTTCATCTTTTCTGATGAAAGGGATTCCGTTTCTGGAATCGGCATAGCCCACCAAAAGCATCTTCTGACCATCTTTTAAAAGAGTTTCTTTGTACCTTTTACCGCCATGGCTGCTTACATTGGTTTCTTCCAATAAAACCAGCTCTATTCCTTCCGGTTCTACTTCTATGATTCCTGTGTCATCTTTTACCCGGAAGACATTGCATTTCGTTTCCCTGTGAATGGTTCTGTAACTTTCTTTACCGTCTGAATCTCTGTCAATATCTTCAATGGTATAATAATATCCGATGCAGGATTCATTATTTACTGGTGAAAATAAGGGATTCATCACCATTAATGTTCCTTCAATCTCTGCCAGTCCTTTTGCTACAGAATGGATCTTAGAGGTTGGCAGTGAGGATTGCAGGCGTAAAAAACGTTTTGAAGCAGTAGGCTTCATTAAAACAATAAAGATGAAAACAAAAAAAAGTAAAGGAAAAAAAACGAGGGCTTTTTCCGCATAGCTGTCATAATTATTGGAAATTTCAGAAGCATATTCATGCAGCGGCATTCTATCTTTGAAAATAATCCACAGAATAAAATAAATAAAGCCTGCAGCAATTATTCCTAAAATACTATATGCAATGTATGGTTTTCCCTTTTTTACTTCCATCTATTTTATTCTAAAATCTGGTGGAAATATCTGAATTTTGTTTCAGTATTTCTTTCTATTAAAGATTGCTATATAATCTCAAACTCATCCTTCCCCTCTGGGATATAAAATGTTATGGGCAGAACTAATTCCTCCTCACTTTCCGGATTTTCCAGACGTAATGCAGACATCATATCTGTACATTTTAACGCGGCCAACTTTCCATATGCTGAATATTCTACCTGAATATCATCCGGAAGGCTCTGTGCTTTGTATCCATTCTGCATATCCGAAATGATACTCTGCATCCTGCCTTCTGCCTGGCTTTTGCTAAGATACATGGCTAAAGCGTTATTATTTTCTCTTTTTTGATATTGTGCTATGAACGAACTGTAATTGCCGCCATTAATCAGCTTTATAATTTCGTTATACTTTCTGATTAGTTTTTCTTTAACGTCGAACTTAACGTCTTTAAGGTTCATTCCGTTTTGCCATGCCTCCAATTTATAAGGTACATCTGCTTCAAATGTACTTGCATGTCCTATAAAAGGTATGTTTTTATCGGGTTTTTTGGTAAAATATTCATCAAACTGTTTTACAAAAGCGTATTCTCCGGAAGCCATATCATAGAGATTCACTCTGTATCTTATGTAAGAATCTTCGTGTAACTCCTGATGCCCGTCCATGGGAAGTCCTTTCACTTCAATCGTTTGTTTACCTCCTTCCAGAATAAGATGATTGATGGGAAAATCTGATCGGGTTTGTCCCTCAATACTCAATGAAATTAATTCCACATCATTAATTTTGATCTGAAATGAACACATTACCGCACTAAAATCTATTTCGTAATAAGGTTTCATTTTTTATTTTTTAGGATAAGCAAGGGTAAAACTGTCTAAGATGGAGAAAGTGCCGGCATCTGAAGAATTCTCCACTCTGGTTCCTTTCTTTACTACAATCAGTTTGGTATTGGTATATTTTGTATTGTCCTGTGTCAGTTCCTGAGTTTGGGTTAAAAATATCCATTTATTTTTAGCTGATGCATCCCAGAAATAAGCAATTCCTGTTTTATCAGTGGATCTTTTTTCCGGGTTACCATAGGTTTTAGTCAAATAATCAATCAGCTTTTTCCCTTCGTCTTCTTTAGCAAGGTTCAGTATAAATCCCAGATATTGATTATTCTGATAAGAGTTTACAAAAAGCGCAAGGTTGTTGTTGGAATAATCATATCCTTTGGGTACGGTATATTCGGAAAATGATACTGTTCCCAGCTTATAGTTTTTAATATCAGCCTGTTTATATGATAATAACCCGTAATTGGCTTCTGTTTCTTTTTCTCCCTTCGTAATATTATCCGATACTTTTTTATCAAATTTTAAAGATTCCAGATCGGTTTGTCCGTTGCAGGACACAATAGCCAAAAAGCTAAATAATAAGATAAGATTTTTCATTGTATGAATATTAATCATTTTTAATCAACGGAATATTTGCACTTATTCCAAATAAGGACTCTAATTCTTTTATCACATCAAAAGGAGGAATTACATTTTTAAAGTCCCCTTTAGCAATTTCATATTTCCCATTTCTGCTTTCCTCCACTTTATGTTTATTTTTTGCAATTTTAATAGCAAGACCTACACTTATTGTGACTACATATTGGGCATCAAGACCGTCAAATCCGAGAACAGGACGGTAATAAAGTCCTTTTTCATCATAGTTGATACCATGTCCATAGGTTATGGAAGCACTTCCGGATGCTGATGCTTCAAAATAAGCTTCTGCTTTTATAACAGCCAGTGAAACTTCTCCCTGAATTTTCACTCCTACTTTCAATTCCAGTTTAAGTTTACTCTTACTTGAGACTTTAAATTCGGAATCTTTGAGTTTTCCTGCCGTATTAAATTTAAATTCGGATTCCACTTCTATCGTACTGGAAATAATAAGGTCCATAAAGATATCAACGGATGCCTTAAAGCCTGCATTATCATTCCCTACATCAATTCCGGATTTCAGTTTTCCCTGAATTTCCTGATACAGTCTTGTTACTCCCGGCGCAGCTGTTCCTCCGCTTACCGCTCCGGAAATACCAAATACCAGAGCTCCCAGAAGATCAACTGTCATTTCCAGACCAATCAGCGGATTTGCTTTCAAACTTATAGCTACATCTGTACCAATAATGGCATTATTATCTTTAGGATGCTTTAAAAGCCAATTACCGGACAGCTCCATATTGGGAGGTTTCACGGCAAAACTTACCGGAATTCCCTTAGGAGAAATGGAACGTACTTTTCCTTTGGCCTGATTAAGAACTCCATCTGACAATGCTCCTATGGCAGCAAATGTATCATATATTTTTTTAAACTTGGTTTCGTATTGATATTTTAGCTCTTTTTCCTGCTGATCATTGTTCCATTTTGCCTTTAAACTAAATGCCAGTGAAGCGTCTTTTTGTTTCCATCTTTTTTCTGCTCCCATTTTGCCTGCTCTTTTCTGCAGTTCTTTATGTTCATGGGGATCCATATTCATCCACTTTACGCTAAGATCATTGGTAAGGTTCAGCGTAAAGCTCAAAGTCCAGTTGATATCCGGATAGGCTTTTATCAATACCGTGGTCCTTTTCTCATTGCTATAATATCTGCAGGTATGAACATGCAGATGAAACTGATTCGGATTTGTCCCTGCAGGCCAGATATATTGTATAGGAAGAGCATTAAATTGAGATAAATCTGAATATACTCCATAAGTAAAGGAAGGTGTCGTAAATGTTTTTACGGTATCTCCTTTATCGATTGCCTGTCCTACATCTACAACCTGAATCTGTTTTTTATGTTTTCCTTTGCTGTCTCTGAAACACTCATTGGTTTGAAAACCTGTGACATCAATGATCAGGTTTTTCTTTGTAGAGACATCTGGTGCTGTTACTTCATAATGGATGGTCTGTGCATCATGGGCATTAAAAACAAATGAGATATCTACTCTACGGTTATTTTCATAGTCTTTCTCATTTTTGTATTTGATATTGTCTCTTCCCATTTTATCATCGGTAGGATCTACTTCTCCTTTTCCTACTGAGATTATTCTTCTGGGATCTAATCCACCATCGGCAAAGAATTTTTTGACAACATCTGCTCTTCTTTGGGAAAGTCCTTTGTTGTAATTTTCTTTTCCTATGACACAGGCATAGCCGCTGAGATTCATGGTGGCATCTTTATGTTCCAGAAGGAATTTAAGGACATTATTAAGAACCGCAACGCCATCTTTATCAATGACTGTGGAATCAAATTTATAATAGATTGTTCTCTGAATATGTTCCTGAAGGGCAGCAGACTTTAGCAATTTGACACCGTTTCCATTGTCAAACACTTTAACGGTTGTATTGCTGGCTTTTCCGTCCTTGGTTTCATTTTCAGTAATCTTGATCACTTCAAACTTACAGGGCTCAAGTCTGACAGAGTTTACATCCGGTTTATAGACTTTGGTTGGCGTCTGGTTCTGTGCTCCATTGGTATTGGTAGTAGCCACTTTATTTTTTACATTCAGATAGATGGCATGAAGGTCATCACCCAATTTATCTTTGATGTATTGTTTGGAAGCAACATCTTTCACTTTAACATAGAATTCCTCTACATTCTGGATATTATCTACATAGGCCATCCAGGCGAAGGTATTTTCTATTTTCAGATTGACTTCACCATCTATTACCTGTACATTATTGTAGGTATGGACCAGTTTATCTGCTTTTGCTGTCTGCTGATTCCAAAGTTCGATACTGACTGTATTTCCATTCAGACCTTCTGTCATCAGGTTCAGGTGTACAATGTGTCCGTAGGAAATGTATTCGCTCTTTTTATTGTTTTTGATGCTTTTGCTGTTTTTCTGTGTAGACCATTTGCTGCTCACAATTTTGGGGTCACACCAGCCTTTTACAAATATCCCTGTGTTACTTTTAGTATCTCTTACTCCAGAAAGACTGGCTTCAATATAAAACTGATAGCTTCCACAGAACTGTTTGCCAATTAAAAATTTATATCCGGTAGCAGAAGTGATCTGATTGATGATAATTTTTTTGCTGCTGTTCTGTCTCATCCAGGTGAGCGGTTTCTTTTTGTCTGCATCTGTAGTTCCAGGCAGCCAATCATCAACCCCGAACTGTACCCACTGATCCGGCTTAATGGTAATCCTCTGTCCTAATACAGACATTTTGGGATAGTACAATCCGCTTACAACTTTTATTTTTTTAACGCCTTTTGCCATTTTCTTATCATTTAGATTGCACCATCCTGCCCTCCTCCTGAAGGCTGTTCGTTATACATTTCCTCGGAATCTACCAACGGATTGATCTGCTGCTGAACGTCTTTGTCAGCATTTTTAAAGTTCTGCTGGCTGGCTTCTGCTCTCTGCCCATGGTCTATAATCTCAATGCACGGCGTTCCGGCAATAGCACAAACGGCCTTGCTGTCTTCTACAATGATGTATCCGCCATTGCTGAGCTGTACTTTATCATAGAACTTCTGCCATTCTGTAACCATAATTTTGCATGGAGGTGGTGGCACTCCCATTTTGGTACAGTTTCCGAATGTATTTTTTTCAAATGTGGCGGCTCCTATTTCTTTCGTAGTGACGATCAGTTTTTTGGAAGCGCTTTTATCATTGGCATATTCTTTTTGATGTGTAAGTACTTTCAGCTTGTCCGGCATCTGCCCGAACTGGCATTTGCATAGGGCGCCCTGTACTACAATATGTTTTTCTGCCATATTAATTTTATCTTTAGTGAAATGGTAATTTAGTTTTCATCAATTCCTGAAACTGATACTGAAATCTTTTTCTCTTCCTGCAGCATGATACTGCATTCCAGGTAAAGAGATTCCGGAAGTGACGTTTCTCCTTTCAGATAACTTATGAGTCTGAAAGTTCCTTCTTCATTCATCACAGGGTCGTCTTCTATGATCAATGAAAAAGGTGATCTTCTTATAAAATCATCAATATTTCTTTCTTCATATAATTTTCCTGACCCTTCTATGGTGATCAGGCCTGTTTCCTGTTTTAACGGATCTGTTTCCAGTATCAATTTATAGCTGGGTTCAATCGCATTGTCTAGTACAGGAAAGGTTGTTGTTATCTCTGTTTTAAATTCCTTTCCGAAACTTTGATATATTCCAAAGAATAAAGTACGGATGAAGTAATCATTTTTAAGGTAAAGACTGATCGCTTCAGACTGGCTGATTACTTTTTCAATCTTTCCGCAGTATTCGTCTACGGTTTCGCCTTCAAATTCTTTATATAATTCTTCTTTTACAGCGGTCCATCTTTTAGAAAATTCCTCAGCATTTTCTACTGTTTCGAATTTCCCATGTTCATCTGTGCTGATCTGTAAAGGATATAAAACCTTAGATGTTCTGTACGCCAGCAGATCTGCAATTTCATTCACTTCCTCTTCGTTAAGATAAAGGTTGGACGTTCTGTCTATCTCAAAAAAATGATGTCCTTTTTCTGTTTTCAGCCAGCGAACTGATGTTTCATATTTTAATTCGCTTTTATGTTCTCCTTTTTCAATGGTAATGACTACGCTGTATCTTCGCACTGAAGTTTCCGGCTGAAGAGTAAGACTGTTTCCTCTTCCGAATTTTACTAAAAGATTTTTATCTGCCACTGCAGTTCTCGGAACAAAAAGTTCTTTCTGCCCGTTAAGATTGATCAGAATCATATCCTTCACCGCACAGTGGTTATTATGGAAGTGTTTTAATGCATCTTTATCAAGTCCGTACAGCGAGGCTATACTTTTTAAAGTTTCATCTTTCTGGACGGTATGTATGTTATATTTCTGCATAAAATGTTCCTGCTTCAAATTCTTTCTTTGGATAGTATCTTTTTTAAAAATTTAATTCTAATGGATAACTCTTGTTCTGTTCGGTCTCGGATCCATACCGATCTTTTCCCTTCTTGCTGACCAGTGAAGGTAATGAAGACGAAGGAATCTCAAATCGTTCTGTTCTTTTACTTCTTTCTGATAAGCATCCTGACGGTTTTCCGGGACTTCGTTTCCACCATAGGCATCACGCAGTGCTTTAAAATGTTTGAAGGCATAAGGTTTGCCATTTCCCATCACATACGTTCTGAGACGGTCTTTTATTCCTATTAAAAACTGATCATTCAAAATGGAATATTTATCATCAGTCATTTTTTTTAAGATGATAGGAAGATTTTTCTCAATGCCGTATTCAGCCATAAAATGTAGAGGAATATAGCTGTAAGTTTTCAGCAGGTAACGGGATCCTCTCAATGATAAATAGAATCCGGGAGTAATGGTAAGCATATCTTTTTCATACCAACCTTCGGATACAAGTTCTACTTTTAATGCTTCTAATTTGGAACTTGTTGTCCAGGACGTTTCCACCTCTTCCCATGTTTCCTGTCCGTTTTCATAAGCTCCTCCAACGTCACAGTGTACACCAGGAAATGTTTTTTCAGTTCCGATATGTACTCTTGTAAGGTCAAAGTTTTCTCTGTGTTCATTTTCTGCGATGAAGTGAACTACAGTCTGGGCTTTTCCGATATCGTTCAGGCTTAATTCTTCTACGTCATTGCTGAAATTGGGCATTGGTGACAGATATTTTGAATAAGAAGAAACGGTATCGTAAATTCCCAGAAATCTTACTTTCAACACATCTACTTTGAGTCCTGCTTCTTCGAGTTTAAGGCCAAGATGTCCCCATTTTGGAAGTTCTTCTGAAGCAACACTTTTTCCATCATCATCGGAATATGTTGTCACTGAAACCGCTTCGTTGGCAACTGTGCGTGAAGTGGCTTTATATTTTGCTCTTCCGATTTCGTATACAAAATTACGGGCAGCAGCGGCTCCACGGCTGAAACCGAATACATCGAAAGTAAGAACCGCAATTTTATCAGCTTTTTTTTCTGCTTTAATGGTTTTCACCTTCTTTACAATCTCTTCACAGCCTTTTCTCACCTTTGCTCTGATCCCGGTATCTCCGGTTCCGAAAGCATATCCAAGGGTAGCATCTCCTTCTTTATCCTGTGTACCGATTCCTTCTATATAAATCCCGAAGTTTTTATCATAGTTATCCCACATGCGGGCAACATTACTCCAGTCATTATTATAACTGGTATTGTCTGTATCTTTTCCACCGTGTTTTTTATGGGCATCTGTTCCCTTTTTTCTTTCGTCCGTATTGGTTTTATTATTCAGGGTTCCGTCAAAAAAAATCCCAATGGTAATATCCAGTACTTCCTCTTTGGATACAGATGGTGTATAACTTCCAAATTGATTGTTGTGCATAGTTCTTGTTTTTAAATTGACTGATTGAATGTAATTATTCTATCTTACGGGATACCCTGATTTTTGCTTTGGTAACGGCCAGTTTTTCTTTTTCAGATTCTAAAGACACTAAAACTTTGGTATTGTCTTCGTTTACTTTAATGGTCAGATCAATATTTTTGTCTTTTCCTGATTTCTGAAACAAATCAAATATTTCTTTATCATCAAAAGCGTCTATCCATACTGCATATCTGTTGTTATTTTTATCTTTCCAGTAAAAACCACAAAATCTTGGTACAGCTCTGCTTTTATAGGTATTCTCTTTTAAACTTTGGTCAAAAAGATTTTCCTGTTCTCCGTTATAATTGGTAAAACCGAAATCGATCCACGTGGCTCCTTCAGGAAGCTCCACAGCAGGTTTCCAGTTGTATTTCTCTCTGTATACATTATAAATATCTGCTGCAGGATAGCCTTCTTTTTCAATTTTCTCACGGACTTCCGGCTTGAATGTCTTGTAAGAAGGATCTTTAAGCATTCTGTCTGCAAAACCTTCCTTCAACATATACTGAGCATTATCGTATGCTTTTTCTTTGGTAATAATGGTATCATGAGCCTGAAAAGCACCTATTTCTTTCTGGTTTCCGGGACCTTTCATCCAAAGCACTACTCTTCCCTGCGGAGCTAGTCCTACCACAAAGGAATTGTAAGTGGATTTCTTTTTCGTATCCTGATCTACAAATCCTTCATCAAAAAGGCTTTTTATCTTTTCTTTATCCAGATTCCATTTTCCGGTGTAGAATTTATTTTCTACCAAGGAATACCATGTGAATTCCAGCTCATGAGGAGCATCCATTCTTTCGGTATTGACGTTCATGGTGCCTCCTTCTTTTCCCCATCCTGTATTCTGTGTTCCCCAGATGGCATCAAAGCCGTAAGTAAAATCATCGGCAACAATAGCTCCTTCATACACTTCCATCGGGTATTCCTGCGGTGCAGAAACGGTTCCCAGCCAACTGTATTTTTCTTCCATTTTTTTATTCTGACAATTCGTTAATGAAAAACACCCTATTAAAAGAATCAGCAGGTTGTACTTACTTATGACCATGGGACATAATCTTCTTATTACTTGCTAAAACCAGGTTATCTCTATGTGCTTCCACATTGATTTTCTTTGCTATTTTCTCAACCTTTTTTCCTACGCTCAGGTGGTAAGAATCTTTCACTGTGATGCGCAGATTGGTTGCTGTTTTGATGATCGCCATATCAGAAAAGTTTTGATTTTTCAGCACTGTTGAATTCTACAATCTTTCCGCTCTGCATGGTCATATTTTCCAGTTCGCTGAACATGGAAATTTCCCCTGCTATCTCGTTGGATGTTTCAGACTGTCTCTTGAATTCTTTTTCAATCATTTCCGTTCTGGTGTCGGAGGTTTCCGTAATGTCTCCCGAAGCGGTAAGTTTCATATCTTTTCCTGCTATGGAAACAATGTTATCATTCGCGGTACTGGTTATACTTGCTCCTGCTCCTATTGAAATTTCTTTTCCTGCAGTGATATTGATATTATCGCCAGCGTTTAAAGTAAAATTTTTAGGGGCTTTCATGCTTATATTCCCCTGTCCGTCCATGTAATAGGTATTTCCGCTTGGATCAAGGATGGTTACGCTTCCTTCTTCATCATTCATTAGAATCCTGATTCCGCTTCTGGTCTGGATGGATTTCAGATGATTGTTAACACCACCTCCTAAAGCAATGCCTCCGTGGAACATTCCTCCCATTACAAAAGGTCTGTCCGGATGACTGTGTACAAAATTAACCATCACCTGGTCACCTACTTCGGGAATGGCTACATAACCACGGTTTTGGGTAATCTGATCCGTTCCTCCTGCATCAGGGCTCATCATACGGATAAAATGAGTGGTATCATTGGTCTGCCAGTCAAATCTTACCTGGATTCTTCCTTGTCCTTCAGGATCTGTGTTGGAAATTACCGTGGCAGTCTGTGGCTCTGCTTTCGGAATGGTGTATTCCGGTTTTGGAAGAAAACCTGTATCTGCCGCAATTCCTACAAAACTTCCCTTGTAATGACCGATGGTATCAATTTCATGTTCTGCTTCAGTAATCATAATCCTTGTGAAATACGAGGTTTCATTAGAATCCTGTTTACGCATCTGGACATCTGCCACGCAACCTGGGTGCAGGAAAGGAACTGTTGTATTTCCTGAAATAGAAAAAACATTGACCGCTTCACTTCCAGATGCACTTTTCTGAGAGTATTCCACATCTAAGTGGGTAGTGGCTTTGATGGGAGCCATCTGTAAAGCCGGAGTCTTATAAATAGTTTCGTTATGACTGTATGCTGTTTTTGCAAGATCGCTTACATGCTTAATGGGTGTAGAACCGGAAGTCAGCCTTTCATTTTTATTACTGTTGTAACCGTAGAATTGAGGTTTCGTATGTACAGCTTTCAGCTCAACTTTTATTTCATTGGCACTGCTTCCGTAGGTAAGAATAATAGGTTTATTCTGAGTGGGAAGCTTTCCGAAATGTAAAACTTCACCATCATAGTAAAATTGTTCACTATAGGCCTCAGCCATTCTTGCCAGATAATTATAATGTGTTTCATCATACTGACTGCTATAGATAATCTGAGAAAAGTTATTGGCATCTACTCTGACATCAAATCGGCTTTTATCAATTCCCTGTTTGATTACTTCTTCAGCAATAATTCCTACGTTGACTGATTGATTACCTCCAAAACTCTGGATATGCGGTGCTCCGTCAAGAAGGATGGTAGGGCTAAAACCTGTAAGCACAATATTTCCTAAGCTCATATGCTCCTGACTGAATCCTACTCCGGTAATTACTCCTACAAAGGTTCTCTCCGGGCTGTTGTCAATATCTTTATAAGAAATAACGGCTGTAAGTCGTTTTCCAAGGAATTTATTGGCTTCTTCCAATGAATGGGTCTGTCTGTCTCCCAGAGTATCGTGTGCCAGTGTCAGCGTAAATTCGTGATGTCGTCTGGTACTTTGCTTAAGCTTGAAATGCTTATAGTACTTGATAATTTTCCCTTCTATGACAAGAGAGAGTTTTACCAGACGGTTGATACCTGTGTGATGGTTTTCGGAAATACCATCTGCATTCTGCGTCGGACGAAAAGACGTCGCTTGTGAGTTTCCAGGTGTATTTGACATATTTTTAGTGATTTGATTAGTTTTCTAAACGATTATTCAACAGAAAGAGAGTTTAAAAATGAAAACAAAAGATCCTGCAGAATATAGTCTTAGGTAAAAAAAGACCGTCTTATAAGGACAGTCTTTTATTTCTTACTCATGAAAGACTTAGCTCATTGGCCAAAGTCCGTCATAAGATGAATTTCCATACGTAATGCTTTCAGCACTTATTACAAAGCTGATCAGCATATTATTACTATCAATGGCATCGAAGTCTACTTCATGCTGGATTACATATCCGTTTTCCCATTTCAAAGAAATCAGTGTTCCTTCTTCATGAGATTTATTAAAGTTGATTTCTCCGCTTGTTGGTTTATATTTACTGTTTAATAAACTTTCTAACACATCAGATTTTTCTGTTGCTTCAATTGTTACTTTGATCAATGCGTTTGACGGGTCAGATGCTACACGTCCTGAAACATCTGTAGATCTTGACACGCTATAGTTAAGCTTTAACAACTTCTGACCTTCACCTCCATTGAATTTTAAGATTCCTCTTGAATTTCCTGCCATATTCTTAAATTTTAATCATTAACGACTCTTCCCTGATATAGGATTTATATAACAAAGATAGAGTTCATGTTCTAATTTAAAAAGTTTTTAGGGCACTGTTTCAGAAATTGTAGTAGTTCTACGACATTTTAAAATTCTATCCAACAAAATAATACAGGAATTTTAATCTAAGAAATCATATTTTATATTAAAATTTTTCTACACAAACTCCCATTAATCCATACAAGACAGAAAGTCAAAACACAAAACAACACTCACAACCAAATACTTAAACTCTTATAATTTAATGTTTATATATATACCCTGCTACCATAATAATAAGATTAACAATCACTAAAATCATTAAAATATTACCGTATTTTCTTTTTTTATCGATGAAACTCGCGCCAAGGATCAAAAAGAATAACAATAAGGTGTATACCGCCGGATACATTTGAAAAGCTTCTGAAAATTTCCCTTCAAATACCAATACGATTGCTCTCTGTGCACCACAGCCCAGACATTCTATCCCTAAAAACTTTTTACTGGGACAGGTAAGCATAAAATCATTGATATCCATTTCTGAGTTTTTTATGAATTTTCCATTGTCTAAGAAGAAATTTTGGCTCGGGTATACTGATGTGGGAAAAAGCAGTCTGCTTTCATTTCAAAAGACCCCTGAACAGCAATATATGGATTTCTAAGGATCTCTCTTGCCACAAAAATAAGATCTGCGTCGCCTTTCTGAAGGATTTCCTCAGCCTGCTCCACATTGGTTATCAATCCTACAGCTCCTGTCTTTACACCTGCTTCATTTCTCACCTGTGATGAAAAAGGAACCTGATAGCCATCAAAAACGGGAATTTTCGCTCCATGAATATTTCCGCCGCTGGATACATCCACAAGATCTACGGAATGTTCTTTTAAAATTTTTGCCAGTTCTACGCTACTATCTATATCCCAGCCATTTTCAGCATATTCCGTTCCTGAGATTCTTACAAAAAGGGCTGTATTTTCATCCAGTTCTTCGTTAACGGCATCTATAATTTCGATCAGAAATCTGATTCTGTTTTCAAAGCTTCCTCCATATTCATCTGTTCTGATATTGGAAAGCGGCGACAAAAACTGATGAATCAGATATCCGTGAGCTCCGTGAATTTCGATGACATCAAAACCTGCTTTTACGGCTCTTCGGGCTGCTTTTTTAAAATTCTGAACAATTTCCTTTACCTCATCTGTACTCAATACATGCGGAATTCTTTCCGTAGGATGATAAGGAATAGGGCTTGGAGCTACAGTTTCCCAACCTTCCTCCACAGGAATCTGTATATTATTCCAGGTTGACCCTTTTCTTCCGGCATGAGCCAGCTGAATTCCTATTTTACTTTCTGAGTTTTTATGGACAAATTCTACAATTCTTTGTAATTTCTCTGCCTGTTCATCATTCCAGATTCCCATGCAGTGATTGGTAATTCGTCCTTTCGGTTCTACTCCTGTAGCTTCTACAATCAAAAGACCGGTACCGCCCTGAGATCTGCTTCCGTAGTGTACAAAATGGAAGTCGTTTGCTTCTCCGTTTTCACAGGAATACATGCACATAGGTGACATGACCCATCTGTTTTTCAACTCTATATTCCTGAATTTTATTGGTGTGTATAACATTTTTGCTCTTAAAAAAATTGAACTTTTTGCCGGGAGAATAAAATATTGCCCACTTCATTAAAAAGAACTAATTTTACCCCCCTTTTTTAGTTGACAATATATGAAAAAAGACATACAGATCAGTTACGAATATTTTAAAAATAGCAGTGAGCTGAGTGATATAGAAAATAAACTATTTGAAAGAGCCAAAGAGGCTCGTGAGAATGCTTATGCACCTTATTCTCAATTTTTGGTAGGATGTTCCGTGTTATTGGAAAACGGAGAAATCTATTCCGGAAACAACCAGGAAAATGCCGCTTATCCATCAGGACTCTGCGCAGAAAGAACAACTCTGTTTTGGGTCGCTGCCAATTTTCCGGATGTGAAAATAAAAAAGATCTTTGTTGTAGGTGGTCCTAAAGAGTTTCACGAAAAAAATCCACCGATTCCTCCTTGCGGAGCTTGTCGCCAGAGTTTGATTGAATACGAAACCAAGCAGAATGAGAATATTGACCTTTATTTTTCAAGTATGAATGAAGAGGTTGTAAAAGTAAGTGCAGTAAAAGATCTGCTTCCTTTTTATTTTGATTCTACGTTTTTGTAAGAAAAAGCAAAAAGAATGCTACGGCAAAAAACACAAATCTATTTTTAGACTTTATGGCTTGATATTAAGTTTGTATTTTCTATTGCCAGATTTGTATAATAATATTTAGTTTAAAACCTGCAGTAATTCTGTAGGTTTTTTTATTGCTTTTTGTTGGAAATACGCAAGGATGCAAGGTTTTTTTGAGTTCTAAGTATTTTTAAGGCGCAAGAAAATCAGAGATTTTAAGTAGGGTAAAAGTATTTTTCATTACAATAGAAAATGTATTTCTAAATTTTATCGAAGATAAAATCTTTGCGCCTCTCAACATCATATATTTTACAATTTTTGCGTCCTTGCGTTTTACCAACATTAAAACACTCGTAGATTATACAGATCTTGTAAACCCTGCCCAAGTTTGAAACCTTGACAGGTTGTGAAGCAAAACTTCACATTGACTAGCCCTAAATAAGCGCTATAGTTAAATAAGATAAGAAACCTAACAGGTTTTGGAAACCTGTTAGGTTTGTATGTTAAAGAATAAAGATTTGAATGCTATAGAATAAGGATCAGCATAAAAAAAGCTGTTTCATACGTTGAAACAACTTTTTTATTATTATTCTTCAGATTCTACATCCTCATCGTCTTCATCTTCGTACTGCTCGAGATAGTAGCTAAAGCTGAAGTCTTCAACCTCTTCTTCCGCATCTTCCAGCGTGGTCAGCAAGTCTTCAAAAATCTCAAGCTGATCTACAGTCATGTTGACAAATTCTAAATGGAGGGGCATTTCCAGATCACCGCTAATGGTATCAAAAAGTGCATCAAGATTATCACCAAAATGCTCCGGAAGCTGGATTTTTTCCTTTAGCTGGGCGTAAAAATCTTCATAGTCACCTATGTCTGTAAAATCTATATATACTGTCTTCATATTGAATTAAATTTCCAATTTTTATTAATTAAAAAAGTTTTGCATTTTTTGCAGAAATCCGTTTCTTCATTGGTTGGATTCTTACCTTCTGCATCTCTCATAAAACACATTTTTTCCGGGCAATGTGGCAGCCCTTGTGTATGACCAAGCTCATGAATGGCTATTTTGTAAAACTGTTCATCCCGGTTTTCTTTGCTCAATCTGAAATTTGAAGCCACGCAAGCTTTTCCTGGCCTATACCCCAACCCCATGATTCCAAAGTCTTTTATCTTTCCTCTGGTAGCACTGATATCCTTTGCTGTAAGACCAATGGTAACAAAGCCTTCTTTTGTTTCCTTATTCAAAAATTTAATGATTGAATCAGCTCTATACCGGTTTCTCTCTTTATAATAAGTATTTTCAGGAAAGTCTATCGCTGCCAGAACTTTTACGTTCGGATATACATTTTTTATTCCTTCAGCTACTTTTGCTACAGTTTCATGATTAATATCTTTAAATGGCTGTATGAGGATTGTTATGGCTGGTTTTTCTACTTTTTCCTTTACCTCATTCTTCTTTTCCGAACATGAAAGCATCAGAAATAAGATGATGGTAAAGTAAAAAAGGCTATAATTTTTCAAAATTAAGATTTATAATAATTACAATGCAAATTATACATTGGTCATTGCGAGGAGCTATGCGCCGAAGCAATCTCAAAAACATCCATAATACTTTCAATATCACCTGTAAGGTCTTTCCAATCAGGATTTATACTATTGATTAAATCCAGTTTCTTTTGTCTTGAACCTGCTTTTATTTGTTTTTCTCTACATATAGCATCTCCAATTTCCTGAAAGGATTCCCAATACACAAGTATATACAAATTATATCTTGAAGTAAAACTTTGAGAATAATAGGACTCCTTATGCTGTTGAACACGTTTGGGCAGATTTGAAGTAACTCCTGTATAAAGAGTAGTGTGGTTTTTATTGGTCATGATGTAGACAAAACCCGCTTTCACCTGTGATTCTTTTTAGAGATTGCTTCGTTACTCCGTTCCTCGCAATGACATTACTGCTTTTCAAAACTTTTATAATGGTTTTTCGTAAGGTATACATCGCCATTTTGAGTATAGATGATACGATCAGCATTTCTTCCACCACAATGATAGTTTACATCTGCTTCAAAGTATCGTTCTCCATCCGGCAAAAGTCCTTCCCTGTTTCCGAATTTATCTCCACCAATCGCTTTTCCGGGAAGTACATCACACAAATTTCCTTGGGAAGGATTCCAGCCCTGTTTTCTTGCTTCATTTTTGGTGATATAATAATCCGGAAGCTTATGATTTTGCTTTACATAGCTGATTACCGTTTTCTCTTCTGTAAGCTGATCTATAGAAACCTGAGCAGATGAATTTCTCTCCGAAGAAGTACTTCCATAACTCACTGTTTCTTTTTTTGCAGAACCTGACTGATCTTTTTTATCTTCAATAAAGTTCCTGTAGACGTACATCACAGACATTCCGAAAAGAAGCCCCAGACATATAAAAAACACAGATCTTATTTTACCGTTCATAGCTATTATTTAATGTAATACTATTTTTATGCTCTCCACTCTTCAGGAATATCACAAACCGGAATTGGATCCATTTTATGTTTCGCAGCTTTATGCATTCTGTCGAAGATTAAGAATACTTCCTTATCTCTTCCTTCGTAATCATCGGCTGTTTTAGTTCCGTATTCTTTCTGTATTTTTTCCAGTTCCGGATAAGTAGCTCCAATCTGCTGCTCATCTGTTCTGTCTACATCCCAAAGCCCATCCGTAGGAATTGCTTCCTGGATGCTTTTAATTAAATTCAGTCCTGTGGCAAGTTTATATACTTCAGTTTTATAAAGGTCTGCAATTGGAGAAACATCTACTCCACCATCACCATATTTTGTATAAAAACCAATCCCGAAATCCTCCACTTTATTTCCTGTTCCACAAACCAAAAGTCCGTTCAGCTGTCCATAATAATACAGTGTAAGCATTCTCAAACGGGCTCTTGTATTGGCAAAAGCTAATTTTTCATTAGGATAAAGATCATCATTTACATCAAAAGTTTTGTAAAGTTCCTCAAAAGCAGGTGTCAAATCTACTGACATGGTTTCTACATTAGGAAATCTGGCTTTAAGGTCATTCATATGATCCACTGCACGACCTACCTGATCTGCTTTCTGACGGATGGGCATCTCTATCAATAATGTTTTCAGCCCGGTCATTGCTGCCAGTGTAGAAACTACCCCGGAATCTACTCCTCCGGAAACCCCGATTACATATCCGTTTACTCTTGCTTTTGCTGCATAATCTTTTAACCAGCTTACAATATGATCTATCACTTTTTGTGTCTGCATCGTTTATCTTTTTTAGTCTATTCCAAATTCCTGAGGGTATTTCACCACTCCTTTTTTATCTTTTAATCCGTCTTTTACCAATTCTATTGCCATTCCATTTTCTTCCGGAATATCAAACGGAAAAGAGATCCCAAAATTACTCGTTTTTTTGTAACCAAAGCGTGGATAATATTTTTCGTGCCCGATCAATATCACCGATTCATATCCCAATTCTTCCGCAATCCGATGTCCTTCAAGAATCAGTTTCGCTCCGATTCCCTGATTCTGAAACTCAGGTTTTACGGAAACAGGTGCCAAGGCAAGAGAATCAAACGATTCGTTGTCATTGACAATTTTAATTTTCGTAAACAGAATATGTCCGGCAATTGTACCCTTTTCATCTTCCGCTACTAATGACAATTCCGGGATAAAGGCGTCAGATTTTCTCAATTTTTCTACCAGAAACTGTTCCTGATGATCACTGTGTTCCATTTCCCTGAAAGCTTCTTCCGTAAGCTGAAAGACCTGTTGATGATCTTTTTTTTCTTCCCTTCGTATTGTTATCATTTTTTACTGTATTTTTCACGCTTCAGCTCATACCAGAAACATATTACCCCATCTTCATCAAACTCTCCGGTTTTTTCAAAACCCAATTTTCCAAGGATATACTTTGAACCTGCATTTTCGGAATCTGCATAGGCATAAATAGCATTTGTATTTAATTCATTAAAGCCATATTCAAGTATTCTTTCTGCAGCCTCAGTAGCATACCCTTTTCCCCAAAATTCCGGAATAAAACGATAGCCCAAATCCAGAGTATTGACATAACCATTGATTGGGCTTGTCAATAATTTTAGTCCACACCATCCTATCAGCAAGCCACTTTCTTTTTCAATAACAGCAAGCCTTCCGACTCCATTTTCTTCATACTGCTTCTGAATCATTTTAATTACTTCCTTTGATTCTTCCTTTGTTGCCACAGGTTCCCCCAGATATTTCATTACTTCAGGATCGGAATCCATCAGAAACATACGTTCAAAATCTGTCTCTTCAAGTTTTCTTAGAATCAATCTTTCGGTTTCTAATACCATTGTTTTTTGTTTATTTTTTTTCAAAAGGAATCTCTTACATATAGTTCTCACGCTTCAGTTCGTACCAGAAGCAAATTCCATCCGGTTCTTCAAATTCGCTGGTCTTTTCAAATCCTAATTTTCTTAGAATATGATTGGAAGCATCATGTTCAGAATGGGCATAGGCATAAATGACTTCTGCATTCAGGTCATTAAAGCCATAATCCAGAGAAGCTATTCCGGCTTCCATAGCATAACCTTTGCCCCAGGATTCAGGCAGGAAGCGATATCCAAGTTCCAGTACATTTTTATAGCCATTCGTTTCATGAGTAAGTAATTTTAATCCGCTCCATCCTATCAGAAGTCCACTTTCTTTTTCCACAACGCCCAGTCTTCCCACGCCATTTTCCTCATACTGTTTCTGAATCATGCTGATAACCTTTTTTGATTCATTAACCTCTGTCAGAACCGGTACGCCAATATATTTCATGACTTCAGAATTGGAATCCAGCAGAAATATACGTTCAAAATCTTCATCTTCGAGTTTTCTTAAAATCAGTCGCTCTGTTTCTATTTTCATAATCATTTAGTTTTTATTCTTCTGCACCAAAAATAGTGACATCTGTCTTTGTGCCTTTCTTTATATCTGTTTCTTTCATCTTATTCCCCATTATATTAAGGGTTTGTAAGGCCGGATTACCGGAAATATCAATTTTTTGAAGCTTATTATGTTCCAGATTCAGTTTTCTTACTGTTTTAAACTGAAGCAGATCTATTGTCTTTAATTGATTTAAAGATAATGTTAATTGGTCAATTTTTGGAATTCCTGCCAGCGAAATGTTTTCCAACAGATTATTATCTAAATATAATGCAGTTAAATTCTTAAGATTTTCGGCTTTGAATGAAGAGATTTTACAGCCTGTACACGAAAATAATTCAAGCTGATCCAGATGGCTGATCATTATATTAGAAATCACATTATCATCCAGAACAATCATTTTTACATTTTTAAAAAGATACAGATCATCTGTGGAAGTAATTCCTTTCTGAACAAGGAAAAGATTGGTAACCATTCCTGCTTCCTGGTATTCAAGTATTCCGTTTTTATTCAGATCAAAATTTCCCAGTACTGCTTTTTCAAAATTTTTATCTTTAAACTCAAGCTTTTGTCCAAAGAAAAAAGAAAGTCCCAAAATAATAAAGATAACTGTAAATATTTTAATTTTCATCATGAATTGTGCATTTAATCCTTATTTTTGTCAACTTAAATTCTATGTAAAAATAATGAAGATTTTTAGATATATTGCACTTTCTTCTCTTCTGGCTGCCGGACTTATTTCCTGCAAAAAAGAACCTGAAAATCAATGGAAGGTAGAAGTAAAACAAACTGCCGAAAAAGTTGACATCACAGATATTTCCAAAGAATTCTATAATCCGAATATTCCATTGGATCAGTTTAAAGCTCAATTTCCATGGTTTCAGGGAAGTGTTTCTGATGCCGATTTCGGAAAAAGAAGAGCGGATGCAGAAGAGATAAAAATCTACAAGGAAGCTATTGGAAAAATAGATCAGGCAAAGCTTCAAACGGAGCTTCAAAGTTTATTTTCCCATATTAAATATTACTTTCCACAGTTTAAAAACCCAAAAGTATATTTGTTCTCATCTGCTTTGCAGATGATACAGGATCCAATATTTTATGATGAAAAAGGTAATCTTTTATTCATAGATGTTACCGGTTTTATGGGAGACGGAAATGCCAATTATAAAGGATTGGAATTGTATTTCCAGAAGTCGATGAACCCACAGAATATTGTTCCGAAGGTATCACAGCTTTTTGCAGAAAATATTGTCACAGAATCTCCTGATCACCAGAAATTTATTGATCAGATTATTCTGAACGGAAAAGTAATGATTCTTCAGGATGCTTTTCTTCCGGATACGCCTGATTATCTGAAAATGAATTATACCCAAAAGCAGTATGAATGGGCAACAAGTAATGAAGCCAATATCTGGAATTATTTTGTAGAAAGCAATCTGATCTTCGGAGATGATCCAAGATTGGGAGAACGTTTTATTTCACCTGGCCCATTCTCGAAGTTTTATACAGAAATTGACAATGAATCTTCCCCACAAATCGGAATTTTTACGGGATGGCAGATCTGTAAAGCATATTTGAAGGAAAAACCTGAAACGAAGTTAACAGAATTCTTAAAAATGGATGCAACCACAATTTTTAATCAATCAGGATACAAACCAAAGTTAAAATAATTCTATAAAATCAAATATTTAAATCCTTTAGTGTAAGCTAAAGGATTTTTTTTAACCATGATTTTAACTTTAATAGTCCATTTCCTGATGAAGATAATTTTGTAGAAGCTTTGGATAAGCTGAAGAAGTATTAACTTTGCACGAAATTAGAAACAAAAGAAAGTTATGAGAAAGACTCAGATTACGATAGATGTAGAACTTGATGAAAATCACGTACCGGAAAACATTACATGGAACGCTCAGGATGGAGGTATCGACAAACAAGATACTAAGGCAACAATGATTTCTGTTTGGGATGATAAAACAAGAGAAGCATTAAGAATTGATCTTTGGACCAAAGAAATGCCTGTAGACCAGATGAAAATGTTTATCCACCAGATTTTAATATCTTTAGGAAGCACATACCAGAGAGCGACAGGTGAAGAGGATGTGGCGCAGTGGATGGAAGAAATCGCAGAAGAATTTGCGGTAAAATCTGCTATTAAGTAAAAAAATACAATTGCAATAAGCTGAAGGCAGTAAGCGGTAAGCTTTTTGTACTCAGCTAGAGCAAATTTTAATAAAAACAATGAACATTAAACTCACATGCTTAATGTTCAAGCTTAAAGCAAAAAATTATGAATTTTAATACAAAAGTAATTCACGGAGGGCAGCACCACGAGTCTGCAACAGGTTCTGTAAATGTACCTGTATTTTTAACCTCTACATTTGCACAGAAAAGCCCGGGAGTACATTCCGGATATGAATATTCAAGAGCTGCCAACCCTACAAGACAGGCATTGGAAGATTCTTTGGCAAGTATTGAAAACGGAGCGAGAGGTTTAGCTTTCGGTTCTGGTCTTGCTGCCATCGACTGTGTTTTGAAATTATTAAATCCAGGTGATGAAGTGATTGCTGTAGATGATCTTTACGGAGGTACTTACAGAATGTTCACAAGACTTTTCGAAAAATACCAGTTGAAATTTACGTTTGTAAATTTTGATGATGTTTCTAAAATTGCTGATGTTATCACAGATAAAACAAAACTGATCTGGGTAGAAACTCCTACTAACCCATTGATGAAGTTAGTTGATATCAAAGCTGTTGTAGACATTGCTAAAGGGAAAGATATTTTAGTAGCGGTAGACAATACTTTTGCAACTCCATACATTCAGAGACCTATTGATTTGGGTGCTGATATTGTGATGCACTCTGCTACAAAATATTTAGGCGGACACTCTGATGTGATTGCCGGAGCTCTTATTGCTAAAGATGCTGAGTTAGGAGACAAACTTCACTTTATTCAGTTTGCGAGTGGTGGTATTTTAGGACCGCACGATTCCTACCTTGTATTGAGAGGAATCAAAACACTGGCATTAAGAATGCAGAGACACTCTGACAATGGTCTTGCCGTAGCAAAATATCTGGAGACTCATCCAGCGGTAGATAAAGTAATTTATCCAGGATTGGAATCTCACCCTCAATATGCATTGGCAAAGTCTCAGATGAAGGAATCCGGAGGAATGGTTTCATTCACTTTTAAATCCGGAAAGAAAGAAGATGCTATCAAATTCTTAGAAAAAGTAAGAGTTTTCACCCTTGCAGAATCTTTAGGAGGAGTAGAATCTTTGGCTAACCACCCTGCTTTGATGACACACGCTTCAATTCCTGCAGAAAAACGTGCTGAACTAGGAATCACAGATGACCTTGTTCGTTTAAGCGTAGGTATTGAGGATGCTGAAGATCTTATTGCAGATTTAGAGAAAGCTTTTTCTTAAAACTATAAAATAAAAATAATGAGAAGGGCTTGTATTCTTATATTTCTAAGCCTTTTCAGTCAACTGGTCTATTCTCAGGTTAAAAATACCGATGAATTATTCCTGACTGCAAAGAAATTGGATAGTTTGATATTCCATGAGGGGTTTAATAAATGTAATCCTTCTCATTATAACACCATCATCAGTGATGATATTGAATTTTATCATGATCTGGGAGGGATCACCAAAGGGAAAGAAGCTTTTGTTTCGTCCATAAAAAACAATATCTGCAGTAACCCGGGAAAAGTAAAACGTGAACTGGTTCCTAACAGCATGAAAGTTTTCCCAATGTACAGTAATAAAACTTTGTACGGTTTTATTCAGGAAGGCGATCATGAGTTTTTCGAAAATAACAACGGAAAATGGAGTAAAGTAGGACAGGCGAAATTTACCCACCTTTGGATCTCCGAAAACAACCAATGGAAACTTAAACGTGTTCTCAGCTACGATCACTAAATAAATATGAAAAATACAAGAAAAGCAGATCTCTCTGACTTACCTCAACTCGCAGAATTATTTGATCAGTACAGGATATTTTATCATAAAACATCAGATATTCCCTCAGCAACCAATTTTCTTCAGGAAAGACTTGAAAACAAAGACTCCGAAATTTTTGTTGCAGAAGAAAATGGAATATTAACAGGTTTCGTGCAATTATATCCTATATTTTCATCTACAAGAATGCAGCGCTACTGGCTGCTGAACGATCTGTACGTTAATGACAACCATAGAGGAAAAGGATATTCTAAAGAACTGATAGAACAATCTAAAGAACTCTGCCGATCATCAAAAGCATGCGGTATTCTTTTAGAAACAGGAAAAAGCAATGACATCGGAAATCAACTTTATCCAGCCTGTGGCTTTGAACTGTATGACTCCGTGAATTTCTACGAGTGGACTAATCATGAGTAATGAGTAATAAGCAATGAGTAATAAATTACTTGTACATTACAACTATTCCGAAACTCGAATCCCGAAAACACGAAAACCCGCCCCCAAAATCACCATTAAAACAAAAAATGATATGACCGAATTTCAAAAATATATCCAAAGATATTTAGATCAGATTCCATCAGGAAACTGGATCAACGAACTGCAGATTTCAGCAGACAAAACCATCGGAATTTATTCCAATCTTACCGAAGAACAGTCTAATTTCGCTTATGCAGAAGGAAAATGGACTTTAAAAGGTCTTCTACTTCACTTATCTGATACAGAAAGAGTTTTCCAATACAGAATATTAGCTTTCGCCAGAGGAGAAAAAAACAACCTTCCGGGATTTGATGAAAACGAATATGCAGACCAATCTTTTGCCAGTGAAAGAACACTTGAGTCTCTTTTAGATGAATATAAACTGGTAAGAAAGTCTTCTCAGATTCTATTAGAAACACTTCATCCTTCTGCTTTACAGAATACAGGTACAGCTAATGGTCATGAAATTACTGTAGAAACCATCGGAAAACTAATTGTAGGGCACAATTACCACCACCTGAATATTATTGAAGAAAGGTATTTATCGAAATTGGGATGGATGTAAGAAATTAAATATAATTTTGGGTTATTATAAGTTTTGGCTAAAGCCATAGGATTTATATTTATTGTTTAAATGGGCTAAAGCCCATTTCTATTGAATAATAATTCGTATAATTCTAAATTACATCATTAAAAATATCAATAGGAACGGGCTTTAGCCCGTTTTCATATTATATAACATTCCATTGGCTTTGTCCGAAATTTATAATCCCATAGATTTTGATTAAAATCATAGGATTCATATTTATTAATTAAATGGGCTAAAGCCCATTTCTATTGAATAATAATAATTCGTATAATTCTAAATTACATCATAAAAAATATCAATAGGAACGGGCTTTAGCCCGTTTTCATATTATATAACATTCCATTGGCTTTGTCCGAAATTTATAA
>NZ_JAMZGF010000025.1 GCF_024158915.1 Chryseobacterium sp. S0630
TTGGAAAACGAAAAGACGCAAGGTTATTTTTAATTATAACTTTTTAAGGCGCAAAGATTTTATCTACGATAAAATTGGATACGGTATATTCTAAACAAAAAAATATCTCAATTCTCTTGCTGAAATCCTTCGATTTTCTTGCGTCTTAAAATATAAAAATTGTATAAAAACCTTTGCGTCTTTGCGTTTACCCAACAACACACCTAAATAAAATATTTTAAGGTATAATATCCTTTCATTAACAATTCATATATTTAAACTTAACAAAACACCACAAATGACAGAAAATGAAATTTCAAAAATTGTTTTTGAAGCAGGCTTAAAGATTCATAAAAAGCTTGGAGCAGGACTTTTTGAACATGTATATGAAGAATGTATGTTCTATGAATTAACAAAGTCAGGATTTCTTGTAGAAAAACAAAAATTACTTCCTATTATTTATGAAGATTTGAGAATAGAAAACGCTTTCAGACTTGATATGATAATTGAAAACAAAGTGATTCTGGAAATAAAAGCAGTTGACTACATAAATCCTACTCATAAAGCTCAATTACTAACCTATTTAAAAATGTCAAATTGCAAATTGGGTATGCTGCTCAACTTTCAATCTGATGTCTTCAAAAACGGAGTAACAAGAATTGTAAACAATTTGTAGAATAAAAGTTAGGCAAAGACAAATTCCTTGCACCTTAAAACATTATTTTTGTAAAACAATTTTGCGCCTTCGCGTATAACCAATAAAAACATGCACCTACAGATCAAACAGGCTAATATCGGCTACAATACAACATTAATCTCCAATGCTAATGCAGATTTAAAGCTTGGCGATGTATGCCTCCTGATTGGTAATAACGGTGTAGGGAAAACAACATTGATCAAATCTATTCTGCATCAAATGCCTTTACTGCATGGAGAGATTGCTATTAACGGAAAAAATGTGAAAAATCTTTCCGTAAAAGAAATTGCGGAAAATATTGCTATTGTCTTTTCAAAGTCGGTTATTCCACAGCATTATACGGTTGAAGATCTTATTTCTCTGGGAAAATACATCTACTACCCTTTTTATTTTGAACTAAAAAAAGAAGACCGTGAAGAAGTGGCTCATATTATTGAAGAACTGGACCTGAATCAGTACAGATATACTCTTTTGAAAAACCTGTCAGATGGAAATCTTCAGAAGGCATTTATCGGGCGTGCTATTACTCAAAATTCATCTATCATTATTCTGGATGAACCGACTACCCATCTGGATGAAAAAAACAAAATTATTATTCTAAAAACCCTAAGAAAGCTGGCCAAGGAACAAAACAAACTTATCCTGTTTTCGTCCCACGACTGGAGACTCGCCAAAGAGTTTGCAGACAAAATATGGTATATAAAGGAAAATCACCTGTATTCAGGGATTGTGGAGGATATTTTGCTTCAGCACGATGAACTTACTAATGCTTCGTTATTTCAAATCAACGAGACCTTTATTCCACCTTTTATCTCGGCACCGCAATTTCACAAGGAAATGCTGTATTCTTTACTTCAAAAAAACTTCCAAAAAGACCTGTCTGAGCTAAATTTTGAATTTCAGAACAGTTTTTGGGTAATTAATAAAGATTCCCACACTTACCAATGTGAATCTTTTGAAGAAATCGTTAATTTGATTCAAAACATTCATTAATACTGAATTTTCTTTAATTTATTCACATATTATGCATGCATAGTATTATGCAAGTCATACAATTTAATCCGTTTATTTACAGCCTATTAACAAAATTTAACGTTAATAAATATTATGCATGCATAATATTTATTAAATTTGGGTAAAACCATTGGCGCAAAAATGATGGATAATAATAAGGAAAAAATAGAAAACGTAGATTTAATTTTAAAACAGACCTGGTTGGCTGTTTCTAAAATGTACACAGAACTGGCTCAGGAACATGATTCCACTGCAGTACAGGCACTCACTCTTCTTAAAATAGATCCCAAAGAAGGAACCAGAAGTACGAATCTTGGTCCGAAGATGGCTATTGAACCCACTTCATTAACAAGAATCATCAAACTTCTTGAAGATAACGGATACATCTATAAAGAAAAGACCACCACTGATAAAAGAGAGGTGATCATTAAACTTACAGACAAAGGATTAAATTCCAGAAACATGTCTAAGGAAGTCGTTGTCAACTTCAACAAGAAGGTGATGGAGAAAATAGCTCCGGAGAAACTGGATGCTTTTAAAGACGTGATGACTGAGATCATGAAAATCGCAAACGAATTATTGAATAACAGAAAATAAATTATGATGCAACCTTAGGGCTCATATAATCTTATACAAATAAAAATTTACATATGAAAAGAAGAATCAAACATGTAACGGTTCTTGGTTCAGGAATTATGGGAAGCGGAATCGCTGCTCACTTCGCCAATATCGGCGTTGAAGTATCACTTTTGGATATTGTTCCTTTTGAACTTACTGAAGCTGAACAAAAAAAAGGTTTGACCAAAGATGACAAGGTAGTAAGAAACAGAATTGCTTCCGAAAACTTTGAAAAACTTAAAAAAGCAAGTCCTGCACTTCTTTATTCACCAAAGTTTGCAGACAGAATCAAAATCGGAAATTTCGATGACGATTTGCCGAAAATAAAAAACACTGACTGGATCATTGAAGTAGTAGTAGAAAGACTTGATATCAAGAAGTCTGTATACGAAAAAATTGAACAGTTCAGAAAACCGGGAACATTGATTTCTTCTAATACATCCGGTATTCCTATTCATTTCCTTACAGAAGGAAGAAGCGAGGATTTCAAAAAATACTTCGCGGGAACACACTTCTTTAACCCTGTAAGATATCTTCCTCTATTAGAGATTATCCCAACTAACGATACAGATCCTGAGATCATCGATTTCTATATGAATTATGGGGCAAAATTCTTGGGTAAAACAACCGTTTTAGCTAAAGATACCCCAGCTTTCATCGCCAACAGAATCGGTGTATTCTCTATGATGGATCTTCTTCACAATGTACAGAAATTAGGACTTACCGTTTCTGATGTTGATAAATTAACCGGTCCTGTCATCGGGCGTCCAAAATCGGCTACGTTCAGAACAGCTGACGTTGTAGGTCTTGATACTCTGGTAATGGTAGCCAACGGAGTTCGTCAAAGCGGTGCAGAAGCGAATGACTTCAATGATGTATTTGCTCTTCCTCCTTATATCCAGAAAATGATGGATAATAAATGGTTAGGTTCAAAAACAGAACAAGGTTTCTATAAAAAAGTGAAAAACGCAGAAGGAAAATCTGAAATTCACGGATTAAACCTTGATACTTTAGAGTATGAACTTCAAGGAAAATCATCATTCCCTACTTTAGAATTAACAAAAGCTATTGATAAACCGATTGACAGATTCAAAGTATTAATCGGTGGTAAAGATAAAGCTGGTGAATTGTACAGAAAGTCTTTAGGAGCATTATTCGCTTATGTTTCTCACAAAGTTCCTGAAATCTCTGACGAAGTTTATAAAATAGATGACGCTATGAGAGCTGGTTTCGGATGGGAAAACGGACCATTTGAAATCTGGGATGCTGTAGGTGTTCAGAAAGGTATTGAACTGGCAAAAGATGCCGGATACGAGGTTTCTGATTGGGTAAAAAATGTGGAAACGTTCTATAAAGTTAACGACGAAGGACAAAGCATTTACGTTGATAAAAACTCAGGAGAATACAACAAAATTCCTGGCCAGGATGCATTCATCATCTTAGATAATATCAGAAAAAATAAAACACTTTGGAGCAATTCAGGTGCTGCGATTGAAGATTTAGGAGATGGTATCATCAACTTCGAGATCCGTTCAAAAATGAACTCTCTTGGAGGCGAAGTTCTTGACGGATTAAACAGAGCCATTGATTTAGCTGAAAAAGAATATGACGGATTAGTGGTTGGAAACCAGGGAGCTAATTTCTCTGTAGGAGCTAACCTTGCCATGATCCTTATGATGGCTATTGAGCAGGATTGGGATGATTTGAACATGGCAATTGCTTACTTCCAGAAATCAATGATGAGAGTACGCTACTCTTCTATTCCTGTAGTAGTTGCTCCTCACGGAATGACTTTAGGTGGAGGATGCGAAATGACCATGCATGCAGACCGAGTGGTTGCAGCGGCAGAAACGTATATCGGACTTGTAGAAACCGGAGTTGGAGTAATTCCTGGTGGTGGTGGTACTAAAGAGCTTACTTTAAGAACTTCCAGAGAATTCCACAACGATGATGTTAAAAATAACAGACTTCGTGATGCTTTCATGAACATCGCCATGGGTAAAGTAGCTACTTCTGCTTATGAAGCTTACGATATGGGAATCCTTGAAAAAGGGAAAGACATCGTTTCTGTAAGCAAAAACAGACAGATTGCTGAAGCTAAAAAAGTAGCGAAACTATTAGCAGAACAAGGATATACTCAGCCTATCGAGCAAAAAGTAAAAGTTCTTGGTAAAGATGCATTAGGAATGTTCTACGTAGGAACAGACCAGATGTTAACCGGAAACTTCATTTCAGCACACGATAAGAAAATTGCTGATAAACTGGCCAACGTAATGGTAGGTGGAAACTTATCTGAACCAACAGTGGTAACAGAACAGTATCTATTGAACCTTGAAAGAGAAACGTTCCTTCAGCTTTGTGGAGAAAGAAAAACTTTAGAGAGAATTCAGTACATGTTGCAAAATGGGAAACCTTTGAGAAACTAACGGAAGCTCCGTAGGAGCGACCTGTTAATAGCATGAATAATTTAAAATTGGAAAGCCTCGTAGAGGCGACCTGTTAATGTATGGCAAATACCTACACTAAGATTTATATTCAAATTGTTTTCGCTGTAAAAGGAAGACAAAATCTGATTTCAAAAGAAAACAGAGAAGAATTACATCAGTTTATAACAGGTATTATTTCCAATAGAAACCAAAAATTATTCGCAGTTTTTGCAATGCCTGACCATGTACATATTCTTGTAAGTATGAATCCAACACTTGCGGTTTCAGACTTAGTAAGAGATATTAAAGCGGGTTCTTCAAAATTCATCAATGAAAAAGGATGGGTAAATGGAAAATTCAATTGGCAGGAAGGATACGGAGCTTTTTCTTATTCTAAAAGCAGTGTTGATTCTGTTGTAAAATATATTTTAAATCAGGAAGAACATCATAAAAAGAAAACTTTTAGAGAAGAATACCTGGATTTTATGTCAAAATTTGAGATAGAATATGATCCAAAATATTTATTCGAATGGATTAATGATTAACAGATCGCTCCTACGGAGCTCCTCAAAAAGCAAAAACAAAAATCTATGAACAGTTTACCTCTACGAGGCAAAAAATTCTTAAAACAATTTAATTAAACAAAAAAAATGAAAACAGCATACATAGTAAAAGGTTTCAGAACTGCCGTTGGAAAAGCTCCAAAAGGAAGTTTAAGATTTACAAGACCTGATGTAATGGCGGCTACCGTTATTGAAAAATTAATGGCTGAGCTACCACAATTAGATAAAAACAGAATTGATGACCTTATCGTAGGAAATGCAATGCCGGAAGCTGAACAAGGGCTGAACGTTGCACGTCTGATCTCTTTGATGGGGTTAAATACCGATAAAGTTCCGGGAGTAACCGTGAACAGATACTGTGCATCAGGAAGTGAGGCAATTGCTATTGCTTCTGCAAAAATCCAGGCTGGTATGGCAGATTGTATTATCGCTGGAGGTACAGAATCTATGTCATACATTCCAATGGGAGGTTATAAGCCGGTTCCAGAAACGGATATCGCAAAAACAAACCCTGATTACTACTGGGGAATGGGCTACACAGCAGAAGAAGTTGCTAAACAATATAATATTACGAGAGAAGAACAGGACCAGTTTGCTTTTGAATCTCACATGAAGGCTTTAAAAGCTAATCAGGAAGGAAAATTTGCCAACCAGATTGTTTCGATTCCTGTAGAATATAATTTCCTTGACGAAAATCAGAAGCTTCAGTCTAAAAAGTTTGATTTCTCAGTAGACGAAGGGCCTAGAGCTGATACTTCATTAGCTGGATTAGCCAAACTAAGACCTGTATTTGCCAACGGAGGAAGCGTAACTGCCGGAAACTCTTCTCAGATGAGTGACGGAGCGGCTTTCGTAATGGTAATGAGTGAGGAAATGGTAAAAGAATTAGGACTGGAGCCTGAAGCTAGATTAGTGGCTTATGCTGCAGCCGGATTAGAACCAAGAATCATGGGAATGGGGCCTATTTATGCTATTCCAAAAGCATTGAAACAGGCTGGTTTAGAATTAAAAGACATCGATTTGATCGAGCTTAACGAAGCTTTCGCCTCTCAATCTGTTGCTATTAAAAAAGAATTAGGTTTAAATCCTGATATTTTAAACGTCAACGGAGGAGCTATCGCCCTTGGACACCCGCTTGGATGTACAGGAACAAAACTAACGGTACAACTTCTTGATGAAATGAGAAGACGCGGTAATAAATACGGAATGGTTTCTATGTGCGTGGGAACAGGACAAGGAGCAGCTTCTATTTTTGAACTGCTTTAGATAGACAAATAGATGATAGACGGATAGATAATAGAAGGTAAAAATATAAGGAATGCATGAATGATTTTAAAAGGCACAATTTTAAGAAGCTTAAAATTTGGCAAATGGGTATGGAATTATCAAAGTTGACTTTAGATATTACAGATACTTTTCCAACTTATGAAAAATATGGGTTGAAAAGTCAAATGGACAGATGTTCAATTTCAATTCCATCAAACATAGCCGAAGGTTCAAGCAGAACAAATAAGTCTTTTAGTCATTTTTTAGATATTTCTTTAGGTTCTTCCTTTGAATTGCAAACACAGATATTATTGGCAAATCATAGAAAATATTTATCTGATGAAAAAACCGAAATCTTTGAAATTAAGATTGAAGAATTTCAAAAAGCGACAATGGTATTTCAGAATACTTTAAATAGAGATTAATAAAAAAGACAGAGAGATAATAGACAAAAAGATAATAGACAGAGAGATAATAGACAGATAGAAAATAGACCACGCTAAATCATCTATCATCTATCCGTCTATTATCTCAATATCTCAAAAAAATTTAAAAAACAAAATAATATATGGCTACATTAAAAGGCGGGGAATTCCTGATCAAACAAATTCCTGCAAACGAAATTTTCAGTATTGAAGAACTGAATGAAGAACAAAAGATGCTTCGTGATTCTGCGAAGGAATTTATAGATAGAGAAGTAGTTCCTCAAAGAGAACGTTTTGAGAAGAAAGATTATGCATTTACTGAGGAGACAATGCGTAAACTGGGCGAAATGGGAATGTTGGGAATCGCTGTTCCTGAAGAATACGGAGGTCTTGGAATGGGCTTTGTGACTACAATGCTTGCTTGTGATTATCTATCAGGAACTACAGGTTCATTAGCTACAGCGTATGGAGCACACACCGGAATTGGAACGTTGCCAATCGTTCTTTACGGAACTGAAGAACAAAAGAAAAAATACCTTCCGGATTTAGCAACGGGAACAAAATTCGGAGCTTACTGTTTGACAGAGCCAGATGCCGGTTCTGATGCCAATTCAGGAAAAACAAAAGCAAAACTTTCCGAAGACGGAAAACATTATATCATCAACGGACAGAAAATGTGGATCTCTAATGCAGGATTTGCAGATACATTTACACTATTCGCTAAAATTGATGATGATAAAAATATCACAGGATTTGTAATCAACAGATCTGAACTTGAAAACCCTGGAAGCTTAACTTTCGGAGAGGAAGAGCACAAATTAGGTATCCGTGCTTCTTCTACCCGTCAGGTTTTCTTCAATGATATGAAGATCCCTGTGGAAAATCTTTTAGGAGAGAGAAACAATGGTTTCAAAATCGCTTTGAATGCATTGAACGTAGGCCGTATCAAATTGGCTGCAGCATGTCTTGATGCACAGAGAAGAATCTTAAACCACTCTATCCAATATTCTAACGAAAGAAAACAGTTTGGTGTTTCTATCGCTACTTTCGGAGCGATCAGAAAGAAAATTGCTGAAATGGCAACCGGAGTTTTCGTAAGTGAAGCAGGTTCTTACAGAGCAGCTAAAAACGTTCAGGATAAAATTGACGAATTGGTAGCAGGTGGATTAAGCCATCAGGAAGCCGAACTGAAAGGTGTGGAAGAATTTGCAGTAGAATGTTCAATCCTTAAAGTATTCGTTTCTGATCTTGCTCAACACACAGCAGACGAAGGAATCCAGGTATACGGAGGGATGGGATTCTCTGAAGATACTCCTATGGAAGCTGCATGGAGAGATTCAAGAATTTCAAGAATCTATGAGGGAACCAACGAAATCAACAGATTGCTTGCAGTAGGAATGCTTATTAAGAGAGCAATGAAAGGTGAATTAGATCTTTTATCTCCTGCTATGGCAATCAGCAAAGAATTGATGGGTATTCCTTCATTTGAAGTTCCTGACTATTCAGAATTCATGAGCGAAGAAAAAGCAATTATCGCCAACCTTAAGAAAGTATTCTTAATGGTTTCCGGTGCTGCCCTTCAGAAATATATGATGGATATTGAAAAACAACAGCATTTATTATTGAATGCTTCTGAAATCCTTAACCAGATTTATATGGCAGAATCTGCAGTATTAAGAGCAGAGAAACACTTCTCTCCTGAATCTGTAGAAGCAGCTATGGCTCAATTAAACCTTTACAAAGCGGTTGAGAAAATCATCACTGCCGCTAAAGAAGGAATCGTTTCTTTCGCTGAAGGAGATGAGCAGAGAATGATGCTTTCAGGATTAAGAAGATTCACTAAATATACCAACCATCCGAATGTAGTAGCGCTTACTGAAAAAGTAGCAGCACACTATATCGAGAAAGGAGCTTATTAGTCTTTAATAACATAAATTTGATTCAGCGTCTCAATTTTTGAGGCGCTTTTTTTATATGTGCTGATAATAACAACCACCGAATTTACTGGCATTCAGTGTTTTTATTCAAAAAAAATCATTATTTTTATTTTAAAAAAATAACACATGAAAATTTTATTATTTCCAATACTCCTTATTTCCGTTACTTTTTCAGCACAAAAAAAAGACAATTTACTTCCTGTTCCCAAGATGGATACCACAAAAATGGTTACTAAAGGGAAATTCCCGGGATATTTTGCTCTGAAACCAGATCAACCTCAAAAAGAACTTTACAAAATATTAACGGTTAAGCCCAATGATACCACTCTATATCTGGCTTTAAAAGAACCTTCAAAGGATTATTCACAATATAAAATTTTAAATACGATTACTCCTGATAAGCTTCAGACCAATCGGAAAAAAATACTATCATCCAAATAAATACAACACAAACTCAAAAACTATTACCATGGGAAAATTTATCATCTCTAAAAAAACAAACGGAGACTTTCAGTTCAACCTCAAAGCGGGAAACGGACAGGTTATTTTGACCAGTCAGGGATACAGCACCAAACCATCCTGCGAAAGCGGAATCGGATCTGTAAAGACCAATGCACAGGAAGATGCAAAATTTGAAAGAAATACGGCCAATGACGGCAGATGCTATTTTAATCTAAAGGCAGGAAACGGACAAATCATAGGAACCAGCCAGATGTATGAATCTGACAATGGCATGGAAAACGGAATAGAATCCGTAAAAAACAATGCTCCACATGCTCATATAGAGGATGAAACAAACTTTTAAAATCATATAAAATATTCTTCATAAAATGCCTTATTTTTTTAAGGCATTTTTTATTTTTGTACTCTATTTTTCATTAGAAATGACAAAAGAAGAATTACTTAATAAAGCAATCAAAATCGCCGATAAGGCTCATAAAGGACAAACCGATAAATACCATGCTCCATACATTGCCCATGTAATGCGTGTAATGAATTATGGTAAAACACTGGACGAAAAGATTGTAGGGGTTCTGCACGATGTTGTGGAGGATCACCCACTGGAATTCAGCCTGGATTATTTAAGATCGGAAGGATTCCCTGAATATATTATTTTTGCCATCAGCTGCCTTACAAAGCTTGATCCGGAAGAAGACTATGATGAATTCATCAAAAGAACAGAACGCTCTCTCCTTTCTGTTGCAGTGAAGCTGAATGATCTTCGTGATAATATGGACCTCAGAAGAGTAAACAGAGAGCTTACTCCTAAGGATATTAAAAGATTCAATAAATATCTGAAAGCCTATCGTTATCTGATAGAGAAATATTAATCCGCACCCGGGAAATCGTAAGTTTTCGTGTGATGATCTGTTCCATCGATATTGATGTTTAACGCAAGGTAAACGAAATGTAAATTTTTGTTTCCTTTTGCTTCAAATTCACGCTGCCACAGATATCCGCTCACAATACCGAAATAATCATCAATCTGATAGCCGAAACCGCCATAGACTCTGTTTCTGGCGAAAGTAGGCTTCATCGGAGAGACAAAGAACACCTCGTCATAAGCATTGGCGAAAACAGTTCCTTTCTTAATGGTTTTTGCATTTAAAGGGACACTTACGTTCAGACGGTATCTGTAACGCATTCTCTGGGAAGTCTGATCTGTTTTTGGCTCATAGAACCAGCTCTTTTCAGCACGGAAACGGTTTTCAAACTTTACGATACCTTTCTTGATATCGATAACGTCCTGAAGCCATACCCTGAACTCTTCTCTGCTCAGACTATGTTCTTTATAGTTAACATATCTTCCAAGCCCCACGAAAGGTTTGTGGTTTTTGGTAAGATTATACCCTAATCCTCCTTTTATTTCATAATAATCGGGGTAGGTATAATCTTCGTTACCACGCATCTGCCCTTCAGCATAAAGGAAAAATTTCGGATGAAACTTATAGGTCAGAGTCACTGCATTGAAGCTGGAAATGTGTTCCTGTGCTTTAAAAAAAGATATTCCAAGTAATAAACCTAAGCCTATAAGACGTTTCATAAAAAATTTTTGCAAATGTATATTTTTTAACAATTTGTTAATATTAACTTTTATTCATGTTCAAATTAACAATTAATTAATATTGATTGTATAAGAAAAACCAATATGGAACCATCTTTGCGGCATTCCCACTCCAAATGCTTCGGTATATTTTGTGTTGGTCAAATTGTTAATCAACACATATACTGAGTAATCTTTTTTAGCAAAGCTCAGCTTCTCATCTACAAGGTTATACGTTCCCAGATTTACTCTTTCATTGTAGCGGTAAACAAGCTCATTGGTAAAGTTTTTCAGGAATTTCACCTCTAACTTGGAAACAAACTGATGTTTCAGATTGTCCAGAATATATCTTGAAACCACACCAGCTTTTTCCTCATATTTGCTGTCAATATATGTGTAGCCAACTGTATATTTTAACCATTCTGTCGGTCTATGACTCCACTCTGCTTCAATTCCTTTGGTTTTGATATCTCCTACATTCTGAGCATACCATACTTTATCACTCAGGTCTTTTTTTATCCAGTCAATAGAGTTGCTGGAATTTCTTAAAAACCCGCTGATTTTTGCCAAAATTCTGTTATTCTGATATTGATATCCTACTTCTGATGACAGAGCATTTTCAGGCTGTAAATCAGGATTTCCCTGTTCCGTTTTACTTACATAATAAAGCTCGGTAAAAGTGGGTACACGGTGTACTTTTGCGATGTTTCCGTAGATTTTAGAATTAGCATTAAAGTTATAGCCTACATCAAGCCCCGGATAGAAGAAATTTCCTTCCTTAGAATAATTAGCCCATGAAATTCCCGGACTGATGTTTAATTTCTTATCCAGTAATGAAAAATGATGTTCAAAGAAAACCTGAGACACAAAACGGTTTCGGTCACCCAAATTACTGCTTACTAAAAATTCTTTTCTCAGTTCAACCCCAATTCCGGTTGTTCCCAATCCCCACTGATAGCTGGAATTCACTTCTCCACCCACATTATTTCCGATGTGCATATTTCGGTAAAAATCCGGATTCCATCGGTCATAAAGGTACATATCCTGTCCTCTTCTCCAGTATACATTAGAGCTAAGCTTTAGCTTTCCAAAAGTCTGCTGATGAGCCACACTTACAATAGAAGCCTGTGTTTCCTCATACTGCTTTGTAGCAGCGCTGGAAGCATAAAAGCCATTGGCCCCGAATTTCTTTTCTGAAAACCCGGCCTGTACTCTCACATCTCCGTTTTTAATATTCAGCTTTCCCTGATAAAATACATTTCTGATTTCATAATCTGTATTGAACATATACCCTTCTGAAGAAGCAGAATTCGCCTGAAGGGAGTTCGTGAACTTTTCATTTCCAATCTGAGCGTTAAATCCAAGACCATAAGAACCATAATCACCTCCTTCCGCACTGATTTTCACTTTCTTCCCTGGAGTAGTTTTGGTAACAATATTGATAACACCGGCATAAGCATTCTGTCCGAAACGTCTTGCTGCAGGGCCTTTTATAATTTCAATCTTTTCTACTTCATCCAGATCTACCGGAATATTCATATTGTTGTGTCCGGTCTGGGAATCATTCATCCTGATTCCGTTCAGAAGCAGCAAAACCTGCTCAAAAGAACTTCCACGAAAACCGATATCACTCTGCACTGCATTAGCTCCTCTCCTTCTGATATCCATTCCCGGTACCTGTTGAAGGATTTCGTCTATACTTTTAGCCGGAGAATTTACAATGTCTTCTCTGGTGATAACACTGATGTTTTGATTGGCACTTTTATAAGGTGTAGAGATAAATTTTCCCTGAAATTCGATGCTTTCAATATCTGTTGTCTTTTCCTGTGCATTTACCCAAAGTAAAGATCCCAGAAAAAAAGCACTTCCTATCTTTTTGATCATAATCGTTTTCGTAGTTTTTTTAACAGAGTCCAAAAGTAAGGGAGTTCACCAAGACAGGCAAATGATAGTTGTCATAAAAAAAGATGCAACGTAATGCTGCATCTGTGTGAGGGAGTAATTCTATCTTTTTCTCATTAAATGTATAACTAGATCTCTGAATAATTTTCTCATTTCTATATTACATATTTACGGCTACAATTTTAAATAATTTTACAACATAAAACAATAGTTAAATAAAAAAACACAATATATTTTTAAAAATTATATAAAACACTGTAAAATAAACCGTAAAACAACATTAAGTCCACAAAAAATATTCATTTTTATCATTCATCAACAGATCTATTTCCTTTTTTGTCTTCTTATTTCATGCAGATAATAACAATTTTTAACAATAAGATAAGCGTAAATTTTTCGCTAAAATTTCGTAATTTTGTGGGTCTTAATTTTACGATGAAATTATTCTTTTTTCAATGGTATTTCTGTCAGCAATCTAAAAAAATATAGCTGCGAATATCAGATGAATCTGGGAATACAGGTAAGAGTTCAATTGATGACAGCCTAGGAAAATTCCAAGGCAAAACACCATTACTGGCAGCCTTAATGCTGTACAGTCTTTTTATGAATAAACAAAATATGGCTAACACAACAGAAATAGACATAAAAAAACAGATTTTCGTTAAGAATGCACATCTTAACAATCTGAAACATATAGACGTCCTGATTCCGAAAAATAAACTTATTGTTATTACAGGAGTTTCAGGAAGTGGAAAATCCTCTTTGGCCTTTGATACTATTTATGCAGAAGGACAGAGAAGATATGTAGAAAGTTTAAGTTCTTATGCCCGTCAGTTTTTGGGAAAATTAGAAAAACCAAAAGTGGATGATATCAAAGGACTTGCGCCTTCTATTGCCATTCAGCAGAAAGTAATTTCTTCCAATCCGCGTTCTACGGTGGGAACTTCTACGGAGATCTACGATTATATGAAGCTTTTATTTGCAAGGATCGGGAAAACCTTTTCACCGGTTTCCGGAGAAGAAGTGAAAAAAGATTCGGTGTCTGATGTGGTAGACTTCATTAAAGCTTCTAAAAAGGATACTTCTTTTCTATTGACCGCTCCTTTGGAATATGATGTTGATAATTTTAAAGAAACCTTAAATATTTTAAAACTGGCAGGTTTCACAAGGCTTGAAATCAATGGAAATGTTGCCGGAATTGAAGACCTGGAAAGCTTTGGATTCGCTCCTGAGAAAGGAATGACCATCAATCTTGTAATCGACCGTTTCTCGTACGAAGAAGACGAAAGTTTTTTACAGAGACTTGCGGACTCTATTCAAATGGCATTCTATGAAGGACGCGGCTATTGTTCACTAAAGAACACAGAAACGGAAAAAGTAAAGGAATTCTCTAATAAATTTGAGCTGGACGGCATGGAGTTCCTTGAACCCAATGTTCATTTTTTCAGTTTTAATAACCCATACGGAGCATGTCCGGCATGTGAAGGATACGGAAAAGTAATCGGAATTGATGAGGATCTTGTAGTTCCTAACAAAACATTATCCATCTACGAAGATGCTGTTGTCTGCTGGAGAGGAGAAACGATGAGCGAATGGAAAAAAGATTTCATCAAAAAAGCAGGTGACTTCCCTATCCACAAACCTTACCATCAATTAACAAAAGAACAGAAAAACTTCCTTTGGAAAGGTGACGGAAAGAGTAATTTCCCATGCATCAATAATTTCTTCAAAATGCTTGAAGAAAATCTATACAAAATCCAGTACAGAGTAATGCTTTCCCGTTACAGAGGAAAAACCCTTTGTCCTACGTGTGAAGGCTTGAGACTTCGTGAAGAAACGAGCTGGGTAAAAGTAGACGGACACAATATTCAATCAATGATTGAACTGCCTTTGGATGAGCTGGCTCCGGTCATTAATGGATTAAAGCTTTCAGATCACGACAAAGAAGTAGCTAAAAGACTGATCTACGAAATCACCACCCGTCTTGAGTTTTTATTAAAGGTAGGTTTAGGCTATTTAACATTAAACAGAACGTCCAATACCCTTTCAGGAGGAGAAAGTCAGAGAATTAACCTGGCAACCAGTTTAGGAAGTTCTTTGGTAGGTTCTATTTATATTCTGGATGAGCCTTCTATCGGACTTCATTCTAAAGACACCGAAAACCTGATCGAAGTATTGAAAAACCTTCGTGATCTTGGAAATACCGTCATTGTAGTAGAACATGACGAGGATGTGATGAGAGCTGCAGACTATATTATTGATATCGGTCCGGAAGCAGGTTATCTTGGTGGTGAACTGGTATTTGCCGGGGATTATAAAGACCTGAAAAAAGCCAATACTCTTACTTCAGAATATCTTACCGGAAGGCTTGAAATTGAAGTTCCGAAGAAAAGAAGAAAAGGAAAAGAATGGATTCATATTAAAGGAGCCCGCCAGAATAACCTTAAAAATATAGATGTAGATGTTCCTTTGGAAAGTCTGGTCGTGATTTCCGGAGTTTCAGGAAGCGGAAAGTCTACTTTGATGAAAGAGATCCTTACCAATGACATCCAGATCCAGCTTGGAATGGGTGGTAAAAAAGGAGATTATGATTCTGTAGAATTCCCTAAGAAACTGATCAAAAATATTGAATTGATTGACCAAAACCCAATTGGAAAATCATCCCGTTCAAACCCTGTAACGTACTTAAAAGCTTACGATGATATCCGTGATCTTTTTGCCAAGCAGAAAGTGGCCAAAATGATGGGCTATAAACCTAAACATTTCTCTTTCAACGTGGATGGCGGAAGATGTGATGAATGTAAAGGAGAAGGGGTGATCAATGTTTCCATGCAGTTTATGGCAGACATTGAGCTTGAATGTGAGGTTTGTAAAGGAACACGATTCAAGAATGAGATTCTTGAAGTAAGATTTGATGAGAAAAACATCTCTGATATCCTTCATATGACAGTAGATGAAGCATTGGCGTTCTTTAAAGATAATAATGAAGAAAAGATTGTAACGAAGCTGAGACCTTTGCAGGAAGTAGGTTTAGGTTACCTCCAGCTGGGACAAAGCTCTTCTACCCTTTCCGGTGGTGAGGCACAGCGTGTAAAACTGGCTTCATTCCTTGTAAAAGGCGTAACCACGGATAAAACATTATTCATCTTTGATGAACCTTCCACAGGGCTTCACTTCCATGATATTCAGAAATTACTGAAATCATTGCAGGCATTGATTGATCTGGGACATTCGGTGATTGTTATTGAACACCAGCCTGATATTATCAAATGTGCCGATTATATTATCGATATCGGTCCGGAAGCCGGAAAACATGGTGGCGAAGTTGTATTTGCAGGAACACCTGAAGATCTGACTAAAAATAAAAAGTCCTATACGGCAAAATACATCAAAGAAAAATTGGAACAATAAATACAATCGGCTGTTTTAAAACAGCCGATTTTTATGGAGGTTTAGAAGAGTCTGAGAGTCATATAAATGTCTTGAATCAACCTTAGATCTGACACTTTATATAAAAAAACATTCTTGCTCGATAAAATTTAAATAGAATTAACAGGTCGCTCCTCCGGAGCTCTAATTTAAAAACAAATACGTTCTATTAACAGTCAGCTCCCATAGGAGCTAAATTTGATCCCGTCGGGATCTACTGTTAGTAGAAAAAATGAAATCCCCATAAATTAGAGCTCCGGAGGAGCGACCTGTTAATTCATAGCGTAAATATTAGTATTTTTATATTATTAATCTGTAACGATTAGTTAGGACTAGTCAATTATTTATCTTTATTCAACTTATTAACCCATTACAAAATTATTTTTTATGCCTTGGAATCCCGAATTATACGATCAATACAAAGATGTACGTTACAAACCCTTTTATGATTTAGCAGCATTAATTAAGCCCGAAAATAATATAAAAGCCATTGATTTAGGTTGTGGAACCGGAGAACAAACCTCTATTCTTACGGAAAAACTCACAGGTTCTACATTCTTAGGAATAGATTCATCAGCAGAAATGCTTGAAAAATCTAAGAAATTTGAAAATAATAATCTTCATTTTAAGCTTCAGACTATTGAAGAGGTAGCACAATCTGACCAGAAATGGGATCTTGTCTTCAGTAATGCCGCTTTACAGTGGGCTGATGATCATGAAACTTTATTTCCTAAAATCATTGGACTGCTTTCGCAAAATGGACAATTAGCCATACAAATGCCCGTTCAGAAAGAAAATATTCTGAACCAGATTCTAGCGGAAATGGCAGATGAGGAGCCTTATTCATCCCAATTAAATCATTTTAACCGTGATTCTCCGGTGCTTTCAATGGATGATTATGCCCAGATATTATTTGATAACGGAATTCAGGATATTGAAATATTTCAGAAGGTCTATCCTATCATTGCAGATGATCACGAAGCCTTATATGAGTTTATTTCAGGAACTGCATTATTGCCTTATTTAGAGCGTCTTGAAGGAGAACAGAAAAAAAAATTCATCTCTGAATTTAAATCGCGTATTGCAAAAAGGTTTACAAAATATCCTGCTATCTATGCATTTAAACGCATTTTGATGTATGGCCGCAAAAAATAGAAAATCTTAATACTCAATTAAAAAACTGCCACAATTGTCATTCTGACGAAGGAATAATCCCATTAATAACCAATGATATGAGATTCTTCATTACACTCGTTTCATTCAGAATGACAAAATTGTAGCAGCTTCTTCTTTATAGGTTCTTTACTCTTTCAGATTATACAGGAACGGACTTTCCCTGATATACTCTGAGTCTTCAATCTGAGACACCAAAAACTCAGCCAGATCAGCAGCACTGATTCCTTCTCCTTTACAGTCTGTAAGGTTTGCTTCCGTTAGAAAATTGTCCTGTGTAAGATGAATCAGAGGTAGTCTTACCAATGTCCAATCCAGGTTGCTATCCAGAAGAACTTCATATTCTTTCTGTTTATCTGCTGTAGTCTCAGGATAGTTCTGGTACATCCAGTCTGTCGCCATTTTTACGTTTTCATTTTTATGATCGAACGGTGTATTTACACTTAGACCAGTGGTTACAATATACCGCCTTATTCCATGATGATTCATTGCAGAGATGATATTTTTTGCAGCATCACTGAATATAGCCTTCTCTCCTTTTGGCTGTCCTAAAGTACTTATGACAAGATCAGTTCCTTCAATCAAAGTATGAATAGCTACTTCATCCCTTGCATCTCCTTTTACCACTTCAATTAATGGATTTTGGAGAGTAAAATTCTCGGGATATCTTAATAAAAGTTTAAGAGAATATCCTTTTTCAAGAAGGTTTTGTACCAGATATTGTCCGGATTTTCCGGTTCCGCCAATGATGGCAATTTTATAGGTTTTCATAATGATTTTTTTTAATATTAAATATCAATAATCAACAGCTGATTCATCGCTAATGACCATTAATATTACAAAAGACGAATTGTCTTTACTTTAGATAAGATATAACAGATGTATTGGGTTCAGAAAATTGAACCTAAGATGTTCAGGTCAAAACCTGACTCACAGTAATATGTATTACGAGATTTTAATGAATTAAAGTTACCTATTTTCCTTATTAAAAAAATTTAAAATTTATGATTTTGACAACATTTATTAAAAGAGAAAGTTTTTAACTTTGATAACAAGCTTACTATCAATATATTCCACTAAATCCACTTTACACCAATAAAATATAATAATATGGAACCCTTTACAGTAAACATTCCCGAATCAGTGATAACCGATCTTAAAAACCGTTTACAAAATACCCGCTGGCCGGGAGAACCCGAAGGCTCAGGATGGAACTACGGAACCAGCGAAGCTTACCTGAAAGAACTTACCCACTATTGGATCAACACCTATAACTGGAGAATGCACGAACAGCAATTGAATCAACATCCTCAGTATATCGCCCTGATAGACGGAATTCTTATCCATTTTCAATATATAAGAGGAAAAGGTCCCAACCCTAAGCCATTAATCCTGACCCATGGCTGGCCGGACAGCTATTACCGTTTTCATAAAATTATTCCGTTACTTACAGAAGGTGAAAAGAGCTTTGATCTTGTTATTCCTTCCATTCCGGGATTTGGCTTTTCTGATAAAACAGCAGTCAGCAGCGAAAAAGTGGCAGATCTTTGGAAAAAACTGATGACTGAAGTACTTGGCTATGAAAAATTCTGTGCTGCCGGAGGAGATATAGGAATGGGCGTCGTAAAAGCATTGACTTCAAAATATCCTGAAGTACTGGAAGCTGTTCACCTTACCGACGTAGGCTATCCTACCGGTCAGGAAGATTTCACTACAATGAGTAAAGAAGAACAGGAATTCGCACAGTTTGTCCAGCAATGGTGGTACAGCGAAGGCGCTTACGCAATGGTACAGTCTACCAAGCCACAATCGCTGGCCTATGGTCTCAATGACTCTCCTGTAGGGCTGGCTGCCTGGATCATTAGCTTTACCAATGCAGGAGCTTCTCCGGAACTGATTGAAGCAGCATTCGGAGGGAAAGATGAAATGCTTACTAATATTATGATCTATTGGGTAACACAAACTATAGGATCTTCCGCCAGAATGTACAAGGAAGATGCAGCGGCTTTATGGAGCGGTACGCAAGTACATCAAAAAAGCAATGTTCCTGCAGGAGTACTTGTATTTCCCCGTGAGGCCCAGTTTCCGAAAGAATGGGCAGAACGTTTTATAAATGTAACCAGCTTTAAAAAGATGAATGAAGGAGGACACTTTGCTGCATTGGAATTGCCTTATCTATTTGCAGATGAGTTAAGATCATTCTTTTATTCTGTCAGATAAACGATTCATGAAGTACGATCGATCCTGCCTTTTAGCAGCTTCCTCTTGATGATAAACTGTTAATCCTTCTAAACCATTACTAAAATTTGTTAACAAAGCATGATTTTTTTGGCGAGTTCTTTTATTTTAGCTGAAATTAATAACTTATGAAAAAATTGACCTACACCATTGTAGCAGCATTTTTATTCTGTTCAGTGGAAGCTCAAATACAAAATGCCGGTTTTGAAAACATGACCGATAGATTACCTAACCATTGGAATATAAAAAAAACAGATTCATACGAGGGTAAAATAGATTACACCCAATATTTCGGAGGAAAAGCCTCTATGCAAATCGCAGGAAAATCTGATAATTACAAAGATTTTCAATCTTTTTCTCAAAAAGTTCCTCTTAATATTGAGCAATTACAGAAAATAGAAATCAGTGCTTATATAAAATCCAAGAACACCAAGGGGAAAATCCTTCTATGGACTCAGGTGAAGGACGAAAGTGGAAAAATGATTGACTTTGGAAATTCAGACTCACAGCAAAAGGTTATAGCTGTCAATAAAGACTGGACGAGATATTCTTTGATTTTCACTGTTGATAAAAATGTAAAAAGTCTTCTTCTTGGAGGAGTATTCTCAGGAAGCGGAACTGTTTGGTTCGATCATTTTGAGCTGAAAACAATTTCATTATCAGATGAAGAACCTTCAAAAGTATCTTCAAAATACATTCGGGATTTTAAAAATATTGTAAAAAAGAATTCAATTTTTTCAGATCAACTAGATTGGAAAAATATTGATAGCAATCTTGAACATCTTTCAAAAGGAATGAAAACTATTGATGATACCGATCCTGCATTGGGTTATATTATACAAAATCTAAGACAGGCTGGTGATAATCATTCATTTATTTCCGGAAAAGAGCGTTCTGAAAAGCAAAAGAAAAGCAATACCAATGAAGCAAAACCCGATTCCAGACTGATAGATCAGCATATTGGCTATATTTCAGTTCCCGGTTTTGGTTCCTTAAACACAGAAGTTGGAAATGATTTCGCCTTACAGATCCACAATATGATTAAAAAACTGGACTCTGAAAATACGATTAAAGGCTGGATTGTAGATCTGAGAGGCAATACGGGAGGAAATATGTACCCTATGATTTCAGGTCTCGGAAGCCTGATTGGAGAAGGAACATTGGGATATTTTGTTTACAAAGACAAAAAATCTCCATGGGTTTATAAGAACAGAAAGTTTGGTGATAACAAAATTACAGAACCTTATGACCTTAAAAGCGGGCAGTCTAAAATTGCAGTTCTGATAGGCCCGAGCACGGCCAGCTCCGGAGAAGCTACAACGATTGCATTTATTGGAAAAAGCAATGTAAAACTCTTTGGAAAACCATCGGCAGGTTATACTTCAGCCAACAGTGTTTATCCGCTAAGTGACGGTAAAAGCTTTGCGCTGGCTTCTTCTTATGAAATGGACCGAAACGGGAAAGTGTATTACGGAAAAATTGATCCGGACGTTCCAGTAGAATCTAAAGAGGGTCAGGATATGGATATTGAGACCGCAAAAAACTGGATTTTAAATTAGTTCCAGACTTATCCACAAAAAAATGTGGATAACTTGTGAATTTTAACATTAAATTCATATTTCGTATTAAAATTATTACTACATTTACTATGTAATAAACATCGAAGTGGAAACTTTATTTGCTTTTCTTACTACTCTTGAAATTGCAATTAAATTTGAAATAAAAATTTAAGCACAGCATTGTCGGCTGTGCTTTTTATTGTTGTCTAATTAAAAAAATGAGATGTATTTATCTACTGGATCTACCCCTAAAGGGTAGATTCTTTTATCCATATATCCCTTCAAATAAGGTTTTTAGAGTTTTTTAATCCCTGAACACCTATTCATTCTAAGCTGTATCAATGAGCCGGGCAGAAAGCCCTTCATCAATGCAAAATTCATTTTAATCAGATTGTTCTTTATGATGTTGTAATCTCCTCTGTTTTTTCCCCTGTACGGTATAACATTTGTATTTTACAATTTAATTATCAACATTATGGACGAAACGAAAATAGAATCTTTAGACCTGATTAATGATAAGTATTTAATAGATGAATATTTTAAACTTAAAGTGAATAAGGAATTAAATATTGACATTGATCTTAGCTCTGAATATATCACTGCACATAATATAGTTTCAAAAAAATTAATTCTTGTGCAGACATTTTCTCATGTCATTATGGAAAATCCCCAGCTCTATCTTTTATTACGTTCTTTACTTCATAACATCAACAGTTATCACATAACGAAAAGTCAAATGATTTCTGCTCTGAACAATAAATAAAAAAGAGACTATCTCAAAAGTGTCATTCTGACAAAGGAAGAATCTCATTCATAATTGATAATATAAGATTCTTCACTACATTTCTGAACTACGTTCGCAGACTTTCAGTCTGTGTTCAGAATGACAGCGTCAAATTGTTTGACTTTCGAGACAGCCTATTTTACTTTGAAAAGTCAAAAGATTTACACCTGTTCTTTTATATGTTTTGCCACCATTTCTTCAAGATCATCCAGATTAAAAGGTTTTGAAACATAATCATCTGCCTGTGCTTCGGAAGCTAAGGCAGCAATATCATTGTTTGCCGTAACATAAATGACAGGAATGTGATTAAATTCTTCGCTGTTTTTCAAAAGTTTTGTAGCTTCCACTCCTCCAATTTTCGGAATCCAGTTATCCATCAGAATAACATCGGGATGATATTCAGCCACTTTCTCCAGAATATCATGTGAAGTTTCTGAGATTCTGACCTCGTAGCCATTCTCTTCAAATATGATGGTAATCACTTCCAAAATAGCAGCGTCATCATCAAAAATTAAAATTTTCTTTTTGTTCATATTATTTAGGTTATTCTATTACAACTGATTGATATAATCTGCCAGATTATCCGGTTTGATAATTTGGTCATAATCTATCTCTTCTACGGCATGTTTGGGCATATATTCCACTTCTGCCGTTTCAGGATCCTGAATCCATACCTGTCCGTTATTTTTTTTAATATAAGACAGCCCTTCTACTCCATCAGCATTGGCTCCGGAGAGAAGAATTCCAATCATATTCTCTCCATAAATTTCTGCTGCAGACCTGAAGGTGACATCTATTGAAGGACGAGAGTAATTCATTTTTTCTGAGCTGTCCAGTGACATATTTTTCTTATTTTCAAACAGCAAATGATAATCTGCCGGAACAATATAAATGGCATTATTGTCCATTTCAGTTTTATCTTCTACTTCTATCACCGGTATCTTCGTAAATTGCTGCAATAAGGTTCTCAGAATGTCTCCTGATTGGGCTTTACGGTGAACCACCACTACAATTGGGATTTTTAGAATATCATTCAGGTTTTTGATCATTTCAATAATGACCTGTAAACTGCCTGCTGATCCTCCTATAACAATTAATTCAATGTTTTTCTGTGATTCCATAGCATTGGTTATTAATGATGATCAAGCTTTTTCCAGATTTTCTGGTCTTCAATCTGATGATAATTCTTTTCAATAGTGGAAAACCTGAGTGTCTCTTTTGCTCCCAAAGCCAGAAAACCTAAATTTTCCAGACTATTATCAAAAAGTTTGAATACCCTTTCCTGCAGTTCTCTATCAAAATAAATCAGAACATTCCTGCATATAATCAGCTGAAAGCTATTGAAAGAACTGTCTGAAACCAGATTGTGGGTAGATAAAATAAGTTTTTCCTGTAAGCTTTCATCAAACTTTACACTATCATAATTGGCCGTATAGTAATCTGAAAAATCACGTTTCCCTCCTGAAAGCATATAGTTTTCAGAATATAATTTCATTTGGTATAACGGGAAAACACCGGCTCTGGCTGTCTCAAGAACTGCGGGATTTAAATCTGTACCATAAATCAGGGATTTATCATACAGCCCTGCTTCTTTCAATAAAATAGCGATAGAATAAGCTTCTTCTCCCGTAGAACAACCAGCAATCCAGATCCTGATCAGGGGATAAGTGCCTAATTGCGGCAGAACTTTCTCCCGTAATGCTTTGAAAAAAGAAGGATCACGAAACATTTCTGTGACGTTTACCGTAACTTCTTCCACAAAGCGCTTTAGATATTCTGCATCATTCATGAGGGTATACCTGAGTTCTGCGAAGCTGGTAAACCTGTCCAAAAGGCATATCCTGTTTACTCTTCTTTTAAACGAAGCCCTGCTATAACCGGAAAAGTCATAGCCATACATTTCATAGACATCGTTGATCAGATATTCTATTTCTTCATCTTTTACGATACTTGGTTCCAGCATCTATGAAAGTTTTTCTATTGCCATTAGTAAAAGGTCTACATCAATGGGCTTTGAAACATAATCATTAGCGCCTACCTCAATGCATTTCTGACGGTCTTCAGGCATAGCCTGTGCGGTTACAGCAATAACTGGAATATCTTTGATTTCAGGCGTGTTTCTTATGATTCTTACTGCTTCATAGCCGTCTATTCCAGGCATCATCATATCCATAAGTACCATTGAAAAATCAGGGTCAGCTTTTAGCATATCCAGAGCTTCCTGAGCCATTGTACAGGTTTCTACTGCATATCCACGGGCCTTAAGGGTGAGTTTCAATGCGAATATATTGCGTGGATCATCATCCACAATTAAAATTTTCTTTTTCATCAGAATTTTATCTGTTTAACTTTCATATAACCAAACGCGAAGCAGCGACAACAGCTGATCAATATCTACAGGTTTTGAGATATAATCCGATGCTCCTGCCGTAATGCATTTCTCACGGTCTCCAATCATTGATTTTGCAGTTACCGCTATAATAGGCAGCCTTTTAAATGCCGGCATTTTTCTGATCTGCTTTATGGTTTCATAGCCATCCATTTCCGGCATCATCATATCCATTAAGATCACGTCTATATCAGGATTGTGTTGAATTTGTTCCAGGGCATGCTTTCCGTCCATGGCTACGATAACCTCCACTTTATATTTTTCCAGAGCTTTGGTTAAAGAAAAAATATTGCGTACATCATCATCGGTAATCAGGACTTTTTTGCCACTCAGAACCTCCGTTAGAGATCCCAGCATTCTGCCTGCAGTACTTTCTGCGGAATTGTTTTTTTCTTCCACCAGATGCAGGAACAATCCTACTTCATCCAAAATTCTTTGGTACGAATGTGCTGTTTTTACAACAATTGAATCTGCGTATTGCTTTATTTTAAGTTCTTCTTCTTTAGATAAATGGTGTTCTGTAAAGATGATGATAGGAAGGTTTTCCAGCCCTTCATGGCTTTTGATGGATTCTATTACATGATAGTCATTTCCTTTTGCGCTTCCAATATCCAGAATAACGCAGTCTACAAGATCAGAAGTCAGGGCTTTTACGCTATCTTCCACGGTATGTTCTACAGATAAAGAAATATTAAAATTGCTCAGAAAATAGGATAATGCACTGGCATGTTTGGCATTTTCTTCTACAATCAGCACTTTTTGAGATCCTTTTTCTAAAGCTTCTTCAATCTTTCTGAAAACATCAGTCATTTTATCCAGTGCTACCGGCTTGTTAATAAAGTCTACAGCACCTTTCATCAGACTTTCTTTTTTAAGATGAAGAACAGACATCATATGCACCGGAATCTGTTTGATATAAGGATCAGATTTCAGTTCATCCATGACCTCCCAGCCATCTTTTACAGGAAGCTGAACGTCCAGTAAAATGGCATGCGGATGGTACTTCTGAGCCGCTGAAAGAGCATAATCTCCTCTTACCACAACCACACCTTTATAGCTCTGCATGTGGGCATATTTCAATAAAGCTTTTGCAAAATTGATATCATCTTCAATGATCAGAATTACTTTATCTCCTTCCTGAATATTTTCCCGGTCGTCTGTTACATCTTCAGGAATTTCAAGGGTATTTACGGGAATTACTTTAGTTTCTCCTTCGTCAAGAATATTCTGAATTTCTTCCACATCTTCACGAATCACCTCTACAAGATCCTGATCTGTCTCAGAATGGATAATCTCTGTCGCCGCATGTACAGGAATGATAAAACTGAATTCACTTCCTTTGTCTATCTCACTTTTCAGAACCAGTTCACCTCCAAGAAGCCTTGCAATTTCACGGCTTATGGACAGACCTAAACCTGTTCCTCCGAACTTTCTTTTGGTAGATCCGTCAGCCTGCTGGAATGCTTCAAAGATAATTTTCTGCTTATCCTCGGCTATTCCAACGCCTGTATCTTTCACTGAAAATATGATAAAATCAGGTTTTTCAGAATGTTTTTTGATGTGTAAACCGATGCTTCCTTTTGTGGTAAATTTTAGCGCATTTGATAATAAATTTCTCAATACCTGATCAATTCTTAGGCGGTCACTTTCGATTACTTTCTGCACATTTGCATCAATTTCGATATTAAACGGAAGCGCCTTCTCCTGAAATACCGGATTGAAAAGACTCTTCAGGTCTTTTACCACTTCTTCAAGGTTTACATCCTGATATTCAAGAGTCATTTTACCGGATTCTATTTTGGCAAGATCCAGAATTTCATCAATAAGGGTTAATAAGCTTGTGCCCGAACTATGAATTACTTTGGCAGATTCCATCTGATCTTCGTTAAGATTTTCATCAGGATTTTCCGTCATTAATCGGGATAAAAGAAGAATTGAATTCAGCGGAGTACGCAGTTCGTGAGACATATTGGCTAAAAACTCAGATTTGTATTTGGTGCTTAATGCAAGCTCTTCTACTTTTTTCTGAATTTCATTATTACGTTCAGCAATCAAATGATTTTTTTCTTCCAGCAATCGGGAACGCTCTTCCAGTTCTGCATTAGCCTGCATAAGCTCTTCCTGCTGCACTTTAAGCTCTTCTTCAGATGCCTGAAGCTTCTGGGTTTGTGCTTCCAGTTCAGTATTCAGATTTTCAAGCTCAGAGTGCTGAACCTGCAGTTCTTCAGACTGTGCCTGAGTTTCTTCCAATAATTGCTGCTCTTTTTCTCTGCTTTTTGCAGCACTCAGGGCGATTCCTATATTGGTACAGCATTCTTCAAAATAGTGTATTCTGTCTTCCTCAAAATTAGACGTGGAACCAAGCTCCAACACTCCTATTATATGGCCGTCTGCAAAAAGCGGAAGCAATATAATTCCGTAAATTTTAATCGTACTGCTGGCAAAAGTGACTACAAAGTCTTCTTCATGAAGGTTATTATAAACCTGTGTCTTAGCATTAACAAAAGCCTGTCCCACCATTCCTTCTCCGGGTTCAAAAGCTTTTTTCATATTGGATTCCAGCCCGAATGCTTTATTAAGTTTTAAAATGCCTTCATCATATAAATACAGGGAACCATTAATACATTTTCCGTATTCAATCAACTGCATTAAAGATTTATTGGAAACTTCCTGTACAGTCTTATTCCCTACCAGGGATTCATTCAGTAGCGCAAGCCCTTTCTGACGCCAGTCGCTCTTATTAATGGTATCAAAAGAGATTTTGAGAGATTCCGTCATATGATTAAGAGACTCTACCAAATCTCCAAGATCATCCTGAGCATTATCCACTGCTTTTTCACTGTAATCCCCGTTCGCTACTCTGTTGGCAATCTTTTGAATAGCACTTACACGGCGTGTCATTTCTTCATCTTTTGTCTTAAGCATTTTCTCAAGCTTATCTCTGCGGATAAGATCTGCACGCATTTTTATATAGAAAAACACCGTGACAACCACTGCGGCAATAGCGGAAAAAAGGATAAAAAGAACAGTTGTACCGGACGAACGGTTGAGATCAGTATTTTTAATTTCAACCTGGCTTTCTTCATATTGTACAAAATCATTGACAATTTTCCGGCACTGATCCATATAGGTTTTACCCTCAGTAATCTCCTGTTGTGTCATGATAATGCCTCTTCGTCTGTTCTCAACCAAATGTTTCAGGTTCTGCATTACCTGATCAACTGCTGTTTTTAAACCTGCAAGTCTTTGGATTTGATTCTGATCATTGATATCCAAAGATTCAGCGCGTACCAAAGCTTTAGGGTATTCTCTTAATCCCCGTTTATAAGGTTCTAGAAAATCTTCCCTTCCGGTAAGCTGATACCCTCTGTTTCCTGTTTCTGCATCCAGTAAAGCAACCAGCACGTCTTTCACAGCTGTTACAGATCGTCTGCTTTTGGAAAGACTTTCACGATGGTTCATTTGATTTTGGATACTCCAATAAGAGGCCAGAGAGCTGGTAATTAAAATCAAAAGTGAAAGACCTACTCCAAACTGAAGATTTCTTATTATTTTTTTCGGCATTAAAATTAGTTTAGTGGTAATGTGAAATAAAAAGTAGAGCCTTCATCTACTATACTGGAAACCCCAACGTGTCCATGGTGCTGTTTGATGATCTCGGAGCAGATAAACAATCCGATTCCCATTCCCTGGAACTGCAGTGAAGATTCTTCTACACGGTAGAATTTTTTGAATACAGCATCCTGTTTAAAATCCGGGATACCAATTCCAAAGTCGGTTACGTTCACTCTTACTTCTTCAGCTTCTTCATCTACAAAAGTGGTAACAATAACCTGATTATTATCTGGTGAATATTTTATGGCATTGGTCAGAAAGTTGATGAGAACCTGCTCTATACGGATTTCGTCTAAAGGAATTAAAATATCCGGTTTTGTTCCGTGACGCTCAATTTTCACTTCACGCTGATCATGAGTTTGTATGATTGTTTCAATCGCATTACTGATCAAATTTTCCAGATTCACCGGCTTTTTATTAATTTTTAGCTTGCCATTTTCTATTTTAGAAACATCCAGCAGATCAGTGATCAATGTATTCAGTTTTTCAATCTGTCCCTGAACTTTCGTTACAAATCCTGCTTCAGAGCTTTCTTTGTCGAGTTTCAATTTTCTTTCTAATAACTGAACATAGGCTTTAATACTCGTTAAAGGAGTCTTCAGCTCATGGCTTGCAATGCTTAAAAATTCATCTTTTTCTTTTTCAACTTTCTTCTGATCATCAATATCGGTAAAAGTTCCCACCCAGTTTTTAATACGGCCTTCATCATATACCGGCGTTACTCTAAGCAAATGATAACGGTAATTACCTGAAACCACATTTTTAATTCTAACTTCCAGTTCAAGAGCTTTTCCTTTTTTTCTGCATCTCTCAAACTCCTCTGTGATATCAGGGTCGTCGGGATATATTTCAGGAAAATTCTGCTCTGAAGTTGAATATTCATACCATTTACCATTCACGAAATCCACCGTTCCTGATTCATTAAGGGTAAATGCAATTTGTGGAAGTGACTCCAGCATTAAGTGAAAATGGTCAATCTGAGACTTCATTGTCACTTGTGATTCACGTCTTCCTTTAACTTCCAGCTCAAGATTCTGCTGGGTCTTCTTCATCGCTATATTCTGCTCCTGAAGATTATAGAATGTTTTTACTTTCAGTAAAAGAATTTCAGGATCTACAGGTTTGGTGACATAGTCTTTAGCACCAGAAGCATAGCCTTTCGTTATAAATTTCTTGTCTGTATTAACAGCAGATAAAAATATAATGGGAACTTCTTTTGTTTTACTGTAATCTGCCAGTGTTTCTGCTACTTCAAAGCCATCCATTTCAGGCATCTGAACATCCAGAATAATGAGGGCATAGTCATTCTTAAGGGCTTTACCCAGTGCCTCTTCACCGGAATTGGCTGTTTCCACCTGAAAATCCTTGGACTCTAGTAATTTTTGCAGTGAATAAAGATTACTTTGATTGTCATCAACAATTAAAATCATAGAAGTTAAAATCAATAATTAGTTACAGATATTTAAACCTCAAAAATACTTACAATATTTCAAAACATAGCAATTTTTAAAGTATTATGAATAACTAATTCATACCACATTTTATGCTTTAAATAGGAATAAAATGAGGATTAAGGAAGCTCATCCCTTTCTATCATTTCAGAGAAAGCCGGATTATAAAAGTCCTAAAACCTACTTGAGCATTTGTTGTTAAAGTTTCCCTCATGAATCAACATCCTGATCATTACGCTACTCCGGCGAATAATTTGTAATTTTATGATCTTAGCAAGGCCTCATAGTTCAATGGATAGAATAGAAGTTTCCTAAACTTTAGATCCAGGTTCGATTCCTGGTGAGGCCACAAAACTTGTAGACGAATCCATCAAAATTTATAATGATATAAGACCGCATTTTTCAAATCATTATTTAACTCCAAATCAAATGCACAATCAATCAGAAATCAGGATGAAAACCTATAAAAGTAAAAACCAAAGCAAAAAGAAGTTTGCTCTGGTTTAATTATTTATTTTTGTCCTTTAATCTGTATCGGATTTTCAGGACTAGTCATTGTTTAAAATCTTTTTTGTAAAAGTAATTCCAAGTAAAAAGTAACTTAGTAGAAGAAATCAAGCACCATTTTTTCATAAATTCTAAACACTAATATATTTTTTGAGCACTTCCAGAAGATCTGCTTTTCTTACAGGTTTGGGAAGGAAATCATTCATTCCGGCTTCAAGGCATTTTTCTTTTTCACCCAGCACATTTCCGGCTGTAACGCCTATGATAGGTACATGTTCATACCCCGGCAGCATTCTAATATTTTGTGTTGCCTCAATACCACTCATTATCGGCATCTGTACATCCATCAGGATAATGGAAAACTGCTTTTTCTTGCATTCCTCCACAGCCTGCAGCCCATTGACCGCTTCCGTTAGATGTATACCGGGAGCAAGAGACTTCATCATTCTATTATTCAGGACCATATTCACAACGTTATCATCCACCAAAAGCACTTCTAATTCCGGGGCAATTAAATGCGAAACTTTTTCAGACTGATCCTTATTAATTTCTACGGTATAACTTCGATCTACTTTTTTTAAGGTTTTGTATAGTTCATGTGATTTGATAGGCTTCAACAGTAAATGTGCATTTTGTATTTTCCTAACCGAAGCAAATATGCCCAGTTCTTCAGAAGAAGAAGAAAGTATTATAAATGGAGAAGTCTCATTTCGCTGATTGAACAATCCTGTCATTTTATCTATCGTTTCCAATCCGGACATAAGAGGCATATGATAATCCATCAGGATCACATCGAACCGTTCACCTTTCAACAAGATATCTAATGCTTCCATCCCATTAGAAGCCAGGGTGGATTTGATATTCTTATAGCTAAGCATGTGTTCAAGAATGATCCTGTTGGTTTCATTATCATCAACCACCAGGGCTGTTTTAATAGTTATTTCCTCCTCTTCTCTCAATTGAGAGATCTCGTAAGGAATCTCAATGTCGAAGAAAAATACAGAACCACTTTCCTTTGCACTGCTCAGCGACAAATGGCTTCCCATATATCCCAGGATATTGTTCGAAATAGTAAGCCCTAGACCTGTACCACCATATTGTTTACTGATGGAACTGTTTTCCTGAGTAAAGGCATCAAAAATGTATTTCTGTTTTTCAACAGGGATACCGATCCCAGTATCTCTAACCGAGAAACGCAAAGCAATAGTACTATCATCCATGCGTAATTTCTCTACTTTTAGCTCGATCTCTCCCTTTTCTGTAAATTTCACAGCATTCCCAAGAAGATTGATCAAGATCTGTTTTAACCTTGCCTCATCCATAAAAAGTATTTTTGGAAGACCCGGTTCAATATTGAGAAGAAGTTCGATGTTTTTTTTCTGGGATTGATAAATAATAACATTGATAACCTGGCTCAACATATCATAAACATCACATTTTTCAATCAAAAGCTCCATTTTTCCGGATTCTATTTTAGAAAAATCCAATATATCATTGATAATGCTAAGCAGGTTTTCCCCTGACTCATTGATATAATTCAGATATTGCATCTGTGTTTCATTCAGTGGTGTCGTGAGGAGAAGGTCTGAAAAACCAATAACTCCGTTTAAAGGAGTCCTGATCTCATGACTCATATTGGCAAGAAATTCGGATTTTGCTTTGCTGGCTATATCTGCTGTTTCCTTGGCATTTTTCAGTTCTTCATTTATCTTTGCAGCATTTGTAATATTCTGTATGGAAATAATTACCCCTCCTACTTCATCTTTTGTAAGATACCAAGGTCCGACTTTAAGGTCGTAATGCTGAATTTCTTCTTTTCCTTCTACCTTTAGCGTATAATCACTGTTAATATAGGTTTTTCCCAACAGCGCATTGTCATAAATCTCTTTTCTTTCTTTGGGAATATCAGGTGATATCGTGAAAAGATTATTACCGATAAGATCTACATTATTCATACTAAATTCCTCTTTCCATCTGTTGCTTACAGCAACATAGTTAAGGTCTTTATCAAACATAGCCAAAGGAACAGGAACATCAGTGGCAAAAGACTGCATTATAGCTTCCTTCCGGGTAACCTCCAGAAACATCTTTTTGAAGGCATCAATGTCCTGAATGATTCCGAAAACCCTTTTGCAGCTATCACCTTCAAATTCGGGAATCCCTTTTACTCTTACCCAGATCGTAACTCCATCATTACGCAAAAGCTGAAGCTCCTCATCAAAAGTAATTCCTTGTTGTATTGCCCTGTTAAAAAGGTATTTTATTCTCTCCTTGCTTTTTCCTTTGTAAAATTCAAAGGCAGTTTCAAAAGTAGGCTGGAGACCATCTTGCAGTTTGTGAATTTCTCTTGTACTTTGAGACCAGAAGAGCTTTCCGGTCTTCATATTGGCTTCCCAACCTCCCACTTGGGCTACTAAGCTTGTTTCCTCAAGCATTTCCTTAGTGTTAAACAGATCTTTTTCTAACTTCCCGCGTCGGATAAGGTCAGATTTTAGTTGTATATAAACAAAAATAGTTACCCCAATGGCTGCCATGGCAGAAAAGACGATGAACAAAACAGTCAACTCGGAAGACTTGTTCAGTTCTTCATTTTTTATGGCAAGTTGAACTTCCTCCTTTTTTACAAATTTCTGAGCGAGCATGCGGCATCTGTCCATAGCTTCCTTGTTTTGTACAAGTTCTTCAGGACTCATTAATATCCCTTTTTTACGATTCTCAATAAGCAACACATATTCTTTCATCATTATTTCTGAAGTATGCAGCAATTCATTTAGGATATTAATCTGATCTTTATCTCTAAGATGAAGTCTACCTTTGTTAGAAACAAGCAAAGGATATTCACTCCTGCTTTTATTGAAAGGTTCAAGAAAATCTTCTCTTCCGGTAAGCTGATATCCCCGATTTCCTGTTTCAGCATTTAAAAGAGTATTTAAGATATCTTTTGCTAAGCTTATAGATTCCTTATTTTTTAATAATTCTTTCCTATTCTCCATCTGCTTATGGATGCTTATATAAGATGCTACAGAACTAGTAATCAGAAGTATCAAAGAAATCACTACTCCAATTTGAAGATTTCTTATAATTTTTTTTGGCATTAAATAGTATTTTTGTAATAAAATACTAAAATTAGATCATTTTATAATATTAACAAATTAATTTAGAAATTTGTCAGCAGATATTGGAATATGAGTACAATCTAGGTCGTTTAAATATAGAGTTACCTAATTTGGATGTTTATTTTAAATCATCCGTTGGGGCTACCTGTATCCTGTAAATCAGTATTTCTAATTTTATATTGAAATTTTTCCACAAAAAAACCTCCCGAATCAACGAAAGGTTATACTGTAATTTGTCAGAAATATGAAATTTTCAATGCTCAAATATAATTAACTGCCTACTCCCTCGAATATGATCTGAATCATACTGTCCCCAAAACCGTTTCACATATAATTTAATATAATGATTTACAGCCAGACCACCAGGGAATTTCCCCTCTGATTTACTGACATATATTAGTTTAATATCAATTAAATCACTCGTTATTCAAGATCAATTTTCGTACATTTAAAGTATAAGTTTAAAAATATTAATTTATGAAAGCAGTACGTTTTTTCGGGCACAAAGATGTCCGTATTGTAAATGATATGGAAAAACCAACTCCCAAAGGAGATGAAGTTCTATTGAAAATTGGAGGTGCTGGTGTATGCCACTCTGATCTTCATATTATTGACGAGGGAACTGTAGGAGGTTCAGTATTCACATTAGGCCATGAAAATGCAGGTTGGATCGAAGAAATAGGACCTGATGTGAAAGGCTATAAAAAAGGAGATGCCGTTCTGGTGTATGGGCCATGGGGATGTGGCCATTGTAAACCCTGTCAGCAATCCAAAGAAAATTATTGTGACCATCAGTCAGAAATGGCTTATGGAGGTGGTTTGGGACTGGACGGCGGGATGGCAGATTACATGCTTGTTCCTTCTTCAAGATTATTAGTTCCTATTTATGATCTGGATCCTGTGATTGCCGCTCCGCTTACTGATGCAGCTTTGACTCCTTATTCCGCAATTAAAAGATCATTGTCTAAACTAACACCCGATGAATATGTTGTAGTGATTGGCGTGGGAGGCCTTGGACACGTTGCTCTGCAGATCCTTAGAGAAGTGAGCGGCAGTACGATTATTGCGTGTGATGTAACGGACGAAAAACTGGCCTTCGCTAAAGAACTGGGCGCAACATTCACTGTGAATTCCAAAGATGCAGATGCAGCGGAACAGATTCAGAAAATTACAGGGATCAAAAAAGCAAAAGTGGTTATTGATTTTGTAGGGGCAACATCAACCATTGAACTTGGAACTAAAATTGTGAGTCTGGATGGTGATCTTACCATTGTCGGATTGGGAGGCGGTCATTATCAATACAGCATGTCTGGACTTCCATTTGGGGTAAGTATGACAAATCCTTACTGGGGATCAAGAGTTGAACTTATGGAAGTGGTAGGATTGGCAAGACAGAAAAAAATTCATATTGAAATTGAAAAATATAATCTGGATGAGGCCAATGAAGTTTATGATCGAATGAGAAACGGAAAGATCAAAGGCAGAGCTGTTTTGATCCCATAATAAAATGAAAATAGAATATACAGCCGGAAGTAGTTTTTCTTTCGGTTTTTTGTTATCTATCCCTCATAAAATCAACTGTTTAAACTTGATAAAAATATAATATTCCCGAAATCTGCAGGAAACCCACTTAAAATGTATCTTTTTCCTTTCAAATAGCCATAATTTGATTAAATTTACGTCAATAACGTCTGCTGTTCAGACCTCATAAAAACGCTCAGAAAAAATCAGTATGAATAAGAAAAGTGCCACGATCTATGATATTTCCAATAAGCTCAACGTAAGTGTGGCAACTGTTTCAAGAGCATTGAATGACCACCCGCGAATAAGCGAGGCTACCAAAGAGCTGGTTCGTAAAACGGCCAAGGAAATGAACTACAAGCAAAATAACCTTGCCAAAGCTTTAAAAAGTGGTGAAACCAAAAACGTAGGGATCATTGTTCCATATATCAATACCAATTTCTTTTCATCGGTGATCAGAGGAATTGAGGAAGAACTTTCTCCACTAGGCTATCATGTCATTATCTGCCAGAGCCACGAAGATGTCAATATTGAAAAAAGACAGCTGAACACGTTGCTGAATGCACAGGTAGATGGTATTTTTATGTCAGTTTCTAAAACGACAACGGATATCAGTCATATTCAAAGCATTATAGATACGTCCAATACTCCGGTTATCTTTTTTGACCGTAAAAAAGATATTGCAGGGATCAGCACAGTGACTATTGATGATTATCGTGGCGGTTACATGGCTACAGAACATCTTATTAAAGAAGGTTATAAGAATATCTGCCATTTTGCAGGAGATCTTAACCTTGAAATTTATCAAAACCGTCTTAACGGATATAAACAGGCTTTAGCAGATCATCACCTTCCTGTAAAAGAGGATAATATTATTTTTACAGGCAGTTCTATTGAAGAAGGTACAGAAGCCATCAAAAAACTTTGGAGCAAAAAATCTGTTCCCGATGCTATATTTTCGTCCAGCGATTTTGCCGCATTAGGTGCCTGCCAGGAGTTGAAGAAACGAAACATCAAAATTCCTCAGGAAGTTGCTATCATCGGATTTTCCAATGAGCCTTTTACCCAATTTATGGAACTTCCGATCAGTTCTGTTGACCAGACGCCTGTATTGATGGGAAAAATGGCGGGACAGGTATTTTTAGAAAGCGTCAAAGAAAATGGTTCCGGGGTTTCTATTGAGAAAAAGGTAGTGCTTACACCACAGCTTTATATCAGGAAGTCGTCTAAGAGAAAATAGTTTTTCCCTTGAGATTAATACATTACGCAAATCATCAACAGCCTGTTTGTCATTCTGACGAAGGAAGAATCTAAATTACATTCTATTTATAAGTTTTGGCTAAAGCCAATGATCGTATCTCTTTTCATTAAACGGGCTTCCTTCGACTACGCTCAGGATAGTAACCCATTTCTATTGATTTAAAGTTACTGTGTCAACTATTGTACTCCGTTAAGATATGCCACACCAGCCATCAACAGCCTGTTTGTCATTCTGACGAAGGAAGAATCTAAATTACATTCTATTTGTAGGTTTTGGCTAAAGCCAATGATCGTATCTCTTTTCATTAAACGGGCTTCCTTCGACTACGCTCAGGATAGTAACCCATTTCTATTGATTTAAAGTTACTGTGTCAACTATTGTACTCCGTTAAGATATGCCACACCAGCCATCAACAGCCTGTTTGTCATTCTGACGAAGGAAGAATCTAAATTACATTCTATTTGTAGGTTTTGGCCAATAATGATGTTTTTTTTAATGGGCTTCCTTTGGCTACGCTCAGGATAACAGCCCATTCCTATTGATGTAAATGTTTGTAATTCTAATATTATTATCTAAAAGAAAATGCCTCCTACCATGTAGAAAGCATTTTCAATCCTAATTAATATTTATAATTAAAAAAACATATTTACAAACTAACCCCTCTTCTCCAGGGAATAAAGTCGTTTTGATTTAAAATGGCAGCCTTTGTTTTTACTTCTCCACTGGCTACTTTGATGATATATTCCAGCAGCTCTTCTGCTTTTTCGTCAATTGTTTTTTCACCTGTAATCACATCTCCGGTGTTGAAGTCGATAATATCAGGCATTCTCTCAGAAAGTGAAGTATTGGAAGATATTTTCACTACGGGAACAACAGGATTTCCGGTGGGAGTTCCAAGACCTGTTGTAAATAATACAATATTGGAGCCTGAGCCTACCAGAGCTGTTGTACATTCTACGTCGTTTCCGGGTGTACACAATAAATTCAATCCCGGTTTCTTAATATATTCCGTAAAATCAAGAACATCATTGATAGGTGATGAACCTCCTTTTTTAGCCGCTCCTGCAGATTTCATGGCATCAGTGATCAATCCGTCTTTAATATTCCCCGGTGACGGATTCATATCAAAACCAGATCCTGCAGCAACGACTGATTCTTCAAAGTCTTTCATCAACTGTAAAAATCTTTCTGCATCTTTTTCATTCACACAACGGTTCACCAGCTCCTGCTCTACTCCGCACAATTCCGGAAATTCTGAAAGAATAGTTGCACCGCCAATTCCGGCCATTAAATCTGACAGCTGCCCTAAAACCGGATTGGCAGAAATTCCTGAAAAACCGTCTGAACCACCACATTCCAAGCCTAATACCAGTTTTGAAATAGATGCTGGTTTTCTTTGAATCTCATTAGCTTTCTTAATCGCTTCGTAAGAATCTTTGATAATTCCGCTCAGCATTTCATCTACTGTTCCGGATTTTTGCTGTTCGTAAACAATAATTGGTTTTTTATTCCCAGGACTGATCTTTTCCAAAGCATCTTTGAAAATCTGTACCTGAAGATTCTGACATCCCAGACTCAAAACAGTGGCTCCGGCTACATTCGGGTTATTGACATATCCCGCCAATAAACGTCCCAAAGCTTCTGCATCCTGACGAATTCCGCCACAGCCGCCCTGATGGGTGATGAATTTAACTTCAATATTTTTTAAAACACGTTCATTCTGATCTTCCTCAGCAATGGTTTCCGTATCTGAATTATTAACCAGAGATCTCAGCAAAAGCTGGTGTTTTGATACTTTTTCGAATAAGAGTTCTTTTTCAAAAACATCTTTTAAAATCTCCACATTTCTGTTTTCACAAAAAACCAAAGGAAAAAACAGCCATACATTTTCTGTTCCTACCTGTCCGTCTTCTCTGTGATATCCCATGAATGTTCTGTCTTTCCACTCTTCTACATTAGGAGCTGTCCAGGCAGTTGTTTCTGTTTTACCTTCTACTTCTGCGCTCTGATGTTTTACGTTTTCAGTGGTGATAACTTCACCTTTCTGAATCGTTTGGCTGGCTTTTCCCACCAAAACACCGTACATGATAATGGCATCACCTTCCGAAAGATCTTCCGTGACAAACTTATGCTTGGCCTTTGTATCTTTTATGATTTCATAGGTAAGATCATCCAAAGTAACCGTTTCGCCCTGATGAAGATCAACCAGAGCTACGGCAACATTATCTTTGGGATTTACCTTCAATACTTTCTTCTGCATGATTTCTAAGAATAGAATTGAACAAAATGGTGATACGCTGCTTCTACATTGTGATGATCAATTTCCCACAAAGCTTTTGCTACAGCGTCTTTCAAGCCTTCAATTTCTGTGAGATCTGTATCCCAGAAAGAAATTTCACTTAATACAAGTTCTGCTACTTTTTCATACTCATTGTTTAACCAGATTTCTTTGAATCGGTCAACAATCGTCTGCTCATCATTTAACGGAAGGGTTTTATCCTGAAAATTCCCATGATAGAATCTGATAAGAGCTGCTAAAGAGAAAGTTAAATTAAGCGGTAATTTTTGGTTAGTTTCCACATATTTCAATAAACTCGGCAGTACTCTTACTTTAAATTTAGACACAAAATATAAAGCGATACTTGCCAGATGATGTTTAATAAAAGGATTTCTAAATCTGTCGAAAACTTCTTCTGCAAAATCTCTCAACTCATTTTCATCCAATCCTAAAGTTGGGTTGACTTCATTGAAAATGGTGTCTTTTAAAAACTTCCCGATGAACGGATTATCAATGGATTCTTTTACCGTTTCTTTTCCTGATAAAATGGCTGGAGCCAGCATCAAAGTATGTCCACCATTCAGAATTCTTACTTTTCTGAGACGGTACGGCTGAATATCATCTACCACCAGAATCTGCTCATTAATCTGGTCAAAAGGAATTCTTTCTTTTAAATTCTTAACATCCTGAATGACAAACAGTAAAAATACTTCAGAAACAACCATCATCCGATCTTCATAATCCAACTGCTCTTCATAGGTTTCTGCATCGTCTTTTGGATAACCGGGAACAATCCTGTCTACCAATGTATTATGAAAACAGTTAAATTGTTCAATCCATCGCACAAAACCTTCTTCTAAATTCCAGAGTTCAGCATATTGAAGGATGATATTTTTTAAAGCCAAAGCATTATCTTCAATCAGTTCACAAGGAATGATTCTCACTCCTTTTTCCGGTGAACCATTGAAATATTTAAATCTTTCATACATTAAAACCGTCAGTTTTGCAGGAAAGTTTTTGTGTGGTCCTGCCTGATAGTCTTCGGTTTCATCATATGCAATCCCGGTTTCTGTGGTATTTGAAAAGATAAATTCAAGCTCTTCTTCCTTTGCTAAAGCGAGAAATTCGCCATATTGTGTATAAGGATTGATGGACTTCTGAATGGAAGAAATCACCTGTTTTTCATCAATAATTTCACCTTTTTTTATTCCTCTCGTAAAAAGGGTGTACAGATTATCCTGCTCTTCAAGCTTGTGAACAGAACCTCCCGGTGTAGGCTGAACATTTACAATTCCTGCGTTGAAATCTGTCTTTTTATTTAACTGATCTATAATATAATCTGTAAATCCTCTCATGAAATTCCCACCTCCAAACTGTATTATTTTAATAGGAAGCTTTTCCTGAGAACCATAGAATTCACGATTGAGTTTTTGTTTTATCTGATTTTCCATTTTTTCTAATCTTACTATATTTTTGAGTTGTAACGCAATGTCTGCAAAGACCTGTAAAATTGCGCTTACTTTCGTTCGCAAAGACGTTTACTCAGCAAAGAAGCTTTTTGCCTTTTGTTCATCTTTATTTTATCACTTTATATTTCGGAACCAGTGTTTTCATCACACTCCATGCAATAAGGTAAGCGACTGCACACACAGAGAAAATGATCATGTATCCTTTATCAATTCCATCAGAAATAATAGCGCCCGATTTTTCCAGATCGTGAAGAAAATTCTCCGGTAAACGTTCATTGATGTATTGTGGATATTTCTCAAGCAAAGGCATTCCGTCAATAGTAGTCCAGGTTTTATGAGCATGATCGAATAACACTCCTGATGATTTATTGATTAAAAAAGAACCGATTCCGCCTGCCATTCCGCCAATTCCTGTAATAGTCGCAATCGCTTTTTTGGGAAACATATCGCCTACTGTGGAGAATATATTCGCTGACCAAGCCTGATGAGCTGCTCCCGCTACTCCAATGATTAATACCGGAATCCAATATGAAACAGAGCCTAAAGGTTGTGCTAAAAGAGCCAACAAAGGGAAAAAAGCAAAGATCAACATCGCTTTCATCCTTCCGGAATATGCATCCATTCCTTTCTTCTCCACGAAATACTTCGGAAGCCATCCTCCAATAATGGAAAATAATGTAATCATATAGAGAACAAATAACGGTAAGGCACTTTGTGTAGAATCCATTTTATAAACAGAACTCAGATAAGCGGGTGTCCAGAACAGGAAAAACCACCAGATTCCGTCTGTCATAAACTTTCCGAAAGCAAAAGCCCAGGTCTGTCTGTAACTGAAACATTCTTTGAAGGAAAATTTCTTTTCTGATCCTGCTGAACCTTCTCCAACCCAATCATCCTGATCCTGCTGAATATAAGTAAGCTCATGTTCATTGACTTTATGATGTTCGTGAGGTTTTTTATAATAAAATACCCAAAGCCCCATCCACACAAAACCTAAAGCACCAATAATGATAAATGCCCATTCCCAACCCATCGATTTTGCAATAAAAGGAATGGTAACCGGTGCAGCCAAAGCTCCTACTGTTGCTCCGGCATTAAAAATACTTGTAGCCAGTGCTCTGTCTTTCTTTGGAAAATATTCTGCAGTAGTCTTTATCGCTGCTGGAAAATTTCCTGCTTCCCCGACCGCCAAAACAAAACGGGCGAAAATAAACAAGGTAACACTTGTACTGATAATAGCGCCCACATTATCTACTCTTCCGATAATCTCTTTAGATTCCTGAAAACCTACCAGCCAGTTTCCCGTAAGAACTCCTGAAGTGGCAATTCCACAAAAAGCATGAATAACAGCTCCTATAGACCAGATTCCTATAGCCCAGAGAAAACCTTTTTTGGTATCCATCCAGTCTACAAACTTTCCGGCAAAAAGCATACTTACAGCATAGAAAATAGAAAATAATGCCGTGATATTTCCATAGTCATTATTATTCCAGTGAAACTCCGGAGCGATGAAATCTTTCCAGGTAAGTGACAGCACCTGCCGATCCATATAATTGATGGTCGTTGCAATAAAAAGAAGCACGCAGATCGTCCATCTGAACTGAGTCGGTTTCGGGGATATTTCTTTATTCATATCAATCGTTAATAGTATTGATTTTTATTGATTTTAACAACAAAATGGGACAAAAAACTCCTTATCCATACTAATTTAGCACGGAAATAATTGATTTTTTAAACCATTTGAATTTAATTAGGGATTGATATTAATTAGATTGAATGTTTTATCTTATTTGACCTCTAATTAACCTGTCTGATTTCCCTTTATGGTTTTATTAAAGTGATAAAAAAATTATCTTAGTTCTTTAATGATCTGTATAGAATGAGCTACAGCTTCTGTGATTTTTACATAGTCGTATTCCCCGGTTTCATTTTTCACAAACAGCTGCGAACCTAGTCCTACGCAGTAAGCCCCTGCAGAAATCCATTCACTGATGTTTTCTTTTGTTGGAATGACTCCGCCTGTAGGCATTATGTTTGACCATGGCATCGGGCCTTTCACAGCTTTGATAAATTCCGGACCGCCTACTTGCGTTGCCGGAAAGATCTTCACAATTTCTGCTCCTAATTCTTCAGCATAAGAAATTTCAGAAACAGAGCCACAGCCGGGCATCCACGCAACTTTTCTTCGGTTGCAGACCTTGGCCACTTCAGGATTTAAAACAGGAGCTACAATAAAGTTCGCCCCATTCTGAATATATAAAGAAGCAGTTGCCGGATCAAGGATGGATCCAATTCCCAGGATCATTTCAGGGATTTCATTGGCAACGTATTTCACCAGTTCAGCAAAAACCTCGTGAGCAAAATCACCTCTGTTGGTAAATTCAAAAACACGGGCACCACCATCGAAACAAGCTTTTACAATTTTCTTGCAAACATCAATATCTGCATAATAAAATACAGGCACAATCCCTGTTTGCTTTGCCATTAAGGCTACTTCTATCCTATTAAATCTTGCCATAATTATCTTTTTATTCTTCCTCCTGAATTTCCTTTCATTACTTCCAGAATATCCTCTACACTTGCATAGTTGATATCTCCGGGAATGGTATGTTTGATTGCACAGGCTGCATTGGCAAAACTCAGCGCTTTTTTAGGATCAAAATGCTTTAAACCATAGATCAACCCTGCAGCAAAAGCATCTCCCGTTCCTATTCTGTCAACAACAGGATTAATTTCCAGAAGTTCCGTTTCAAAATAGGCTTCATCTACCCAAGCTCTTCCCTGTGTTTGCTGCGTACTTGCTGTAACCCCAATTCTTATTTTATCAAAAATCCTTTGAACAGAAGGAATTTGTTGTTTTAATTCTTTACAGGCTTCAATGAAACCTTCTTTATCGGAAGAAAACTGAGTTCCGAGAATTTCATTGATTTCGTTTACTCCTCCGATAAAAATGGTGGAATAAGAAACCAGTTCTTTCAGTACTTCATGCCCTTTTTTTCCATATTTCCAGAGATTGGAACGGTAAGCAGGATCTGTGGAAATCTCAATTCCTTTATTCTGTGCAGTTTTCAGACCTTCTTTCAATGCTTCATAAGCAGATTCTGAAATACCAGGACTGATGCCTGTCCAGTGAAAATATTCACAATCTTCAAGCGCCTTTTCCCAGTTGATATGTTCAGGGTTGATATTGGCAAAAGAACCGTTCAGTCTGTTGTAAGCAATTCTGCTGGCACGGACAGATGAACCAACTTCAAGAAAATACAGTCCTAAAGGATGCTCATTTTTATGAATGAAATTGGTATCAATTCCAAAACTTTGGATGAAAGAAACAGCAGATTCTCCTACAAAATCATCTGAAACACAGCTGATGTGTTTTACTTCACAACCCATTGTTGCCAATGAAGAAGCAACGTTTAGTTCTGTTCCTCCAAAAAAGAATTCCATTTCGTGGCTTTGCTTCATCATTCTGTTTCCGGGTGGGGAAAGCCTCATGATCACTTCACCGAATGTGACTATTTTGTTACTCATAATTTTAATTAGCTTTTTTTAACCACAAAAGACACAAGCGTTTTATTCACACTTTATTAATTTTGAAGTTGAATACATTGAAAATAAAAGATCATATCATTTAAAAATCTTTGATTTTCTTCTTAACAATTCTTCACCTTTTAAATTCTCTTAATGGTTAAAAATATTTTTTCACGCAGATTTAGCGGATTACGCGGATCATTTTAAATCAACAAAATTTGCTCAATCTGCGAAAGGATATTATTTCTTCTGAAAACTAAAAATCAAAATAATTTTTTGCGTTATGGTAGCAGATATCTGAAATGGTTTTCCCGATCAGTTCTATATCATTCGGCAGTTCGCCGTTTTTCATTTCTTCCCCGAAAAGATTACACAACACTCTTCTGAAATACTCATGTCTCGGGTAAGAAAGGAAACTTCTGGAATCCGTCAGCATTCCCACAAAACAGCTTATTAATCCCATATTGGAAAGGGCATTCATCTGTTTGATCATTCCGTCTTTCTGATCAAGAAACCACCATCCGGAGCCAAACTGTACTTTACCTTTGATGCTTCCATCATTGAAATTCCCGATCATTGTTGCGAAAATTTCGTTATCCGCAGGATTTAAATTGTAAAGAATGGTTTTTGTAAGTTTATCTTTTCCGTCTAAAGTGTTCAAAAATCTGGAAAGCGTTTCTGCCTGTACAAAGTCTCCAATAGAATCCCAGCCGGTATCCGGTCCTAAAATTCTGTGCATTCTTTCATTATTATTTCTCAAAGCTCCTAAATGGAACTGCTGAACCCATCCGTATTGATGATAAGCTTCCCCTAAGAATAATAAAATGGCTGTTTTGAATTGATTCACCTGCTTTTCAGCAATCACTTTTCCGGCTAATTTATCATTGAAAATAGCATTCACTTCCGCTTCTGTAGCTTCTTCAAAAGAAATATTATTTAAGCCGTGATCACACAGTCTGCATCCATTTTCGTGGAAATATTCGATCCTTTTAAGCAAAGCATCACATAAAGTCTGGTAAGAATTAATTTCAATCCCTGCTGATGTTCCCAGTTTTGCAATGTAATCTGCGAAGTTGTGGTTTTCAATCAGAATCGCCTTATCCGGACGGAATGCAGTGCTTACTTTGATACTGAAATCACTTTTCGCCAGATCCTGATGGTAATTCAAGGTGTCTGTAGGGTCTTCTGTAGTACATAGAGATTCCACATTCATCATTTTCAAAAGACCTCTGGTAGATTTTTCAGGGGTTTGAAGCTGAGTGGTGATGTTTTCATAGATTTCCGATGCATTGTCTCCATTCAACAGTTCATCAATTCCGAAATATCTTTTCAATTCCAGATGAGTCCAGTGATACAAAGGGTTTCTCAAAGTATACGGAACTGTTTTTGCCCATGCTTCGAATTTTTCTTTGTCTGAAGCATCTCCCGTGATGAATTTTTCATTGACTCCCATCGTTCTCATAGCTCTCCATTTGTAGTGGTCACCAGCAATCCAGACTTTGGAAATATTGTCAAAAACAGTGTCTTCTGCAATATCTTTAGGAATCAAATGATTATGATAATCGATGATCGGCTGTTTTTCTGCGAATCTGAAGTAAAGTTCTTCAGCGTATTTATTTTGTAATAAGAATTGGTCTGTTATAAAAGGTTTCATTTTTTGTCTAATCTGTTGTTATTCATTAGCAGGTTTTCCAATAGTCGCCAGGATTCCTCCATCTACGTAAATAATCTGTCCGTTGATGAATCTGCTTGCATCAGAAGCAAGGAAAATAGCGGTTCCTGCAAGGTCTTCCGGGTTTCCCCATCTCCCTTCCGGCGTTCTGCTGATGATAAAATCATTGAAAGGATTTCCATCCACACGGATGGGTTCTGTCTGGGAGGTTGCAAAATATCCGGGACCGATTCCGTTCACCTGAATATTGTGTTTTGCCCATTCTGTTGCCAGATTTTTGGTAAGCATTTTAAGGCCGCCTTTTGCTGAAGCATAGGCTACTACATTGTCACGTCCCAGCTCACTCATCATCGAGCAGATGTTGATAATTTTCCCCGATTTCCTTTTAATCATATATTTCCCGATTAATTTCGACATGATAAAAGGTCCGGTAAGATCTACATCAATTACTTTTCTAAAGTCATCCACTTCCATATCAATAGCCGGAATACGTTTGATGATTCCCGCATTATTGACAAGGATGTCTATTTTTCCATGAGTGGCTTCCATTAAAGCTACTTTTTGGGCAGCTTCCAGCTCATCCGTCACATCAAAAATATAGCCTGTTGCTTTATACCCTTTTTCATGGTAATAATTCAACGCTTCTTCCAGCTTTGATGGCGTTGTACTGGTAATGGCCAGCTCAGCACCAGCTGCAGCAAGTCCTTCTGCCATTGCCATTCCTAATCCGTGAGTACCTCCGGTAACCACAGCTACCTTACCGGATAAATCAAATAAATTCATTGGAAAAATTACTTTAGTTCGTTTGTTTTAATACCGTCCATATCACCATAGTCCATATTTTCTCCGGCCATACCCCAGATAAAAGTATAATTGGCAGTTCCTACGCCAGAGTGGATGGACCATTCCGGAGACAACACTGCCTGCCTGTTCTTCATAAACAGGTGACGGGTTTCATGGGGCTGGCCCATAAAATGACTTACTGTCTGCCCTTCTTCCAGATCAAAATAGAAATAGGCTTCCATTCTTCTGGTGTGGGTATGCGCAGGCATTGTGTTCCAGACATTTCCGGGATGCAGCTCAGTCATACCCATTTGGAGCTGGCAGGTTTCTACCACAGAATTAACAATCAGTTTGTTGATAGTACGTTTATTCGCATATTTCTCGTCGCCCAGTTCCACAATTTCAGCTTCGTTTTTGGTGATTTTCTTTGTGGGACATGCATGATGCGCCGGAGCTGAATTGATGTAGAAATAAGGCTGTTCTTTACCTGTCTTTTCAAAGATCACTTCCTGAGATCCTTTTCCGATGTATAAAGCTTCTTTATTTCCAAGCTCATATACATTTCCGTCAACAGTTACTTTTCCTGCTCCTCCTACATTGATGATTCCCAGCTCTCTTCTGTCAAGAAAATTTTCAGCTTTCAGATCATCAGTGGGCTCCAGTTTCAACGCTTTGGAGGAAGGCATTACTCCTCCTACAATAAGCCTGTCATACATAGAATACACCAGTTTTATCTTATCCTCATTGAATAAATCATCGATTAGAAACTCCCTCCTGAGATCTTCTGTGGTATATTTTTTCACATCTTCAGGATGATGGGCGTAACGAAATTCTGATTGTGCCATACTACTATTTTTACTTTTTCTTTTTTACGGTTTTCGCAAACCTGTTAAACTCAATGTAATCGATTGCATAAAATTACACTAAAATTGCAGAAATACTTGTGGGGTTAAATATATAATTATTCTTTAAGTAGTTAACAAAAAATTAATTTTATTTTAAAATAAGCTGATTATCAAATAAATAAAATTAAAAATAGATTTAAAAAGAGTTGGAAAAGAGAAAAAAAATATAGAATAAATTTCCCAAAATAAGAAACTAACCGGACTTAAAATATAAAATCATGCCAAAATAACACAGAAAACAAGCAATGAAATATTGATTAAAATATCATCAAATTAATACACATATGATATATACTCGTAAATATTAATAAAAAGTACAAAATACAGAAGTACTGATAATTTCAAAAAGATGACAAAAATCAGAAAATGATTAAAATTTTTCTTCCCAGGCATCAATTTCGGGATTTTTTATATCCGAAAACAGACATAGTTTTAATCAAAATTTAAGTTTTATAAACATTAAACACTTCCTTAACACATTTTTATTGTTAAGATTTAGAACAAAATGAAAACAATTATATACAATTGATTAACAATAAATTAAATTCATAAAACAAACATTTGTAAGGCTAAACACATTGTATTAAACACATAAATTAATGAAAAAATAACATTTTTTTCTTTGCGTATTGAAAAATAATATTAGTTTAGGAGCCAGATTAATTTATTATAAATAATTACGCAATCGATTGCACAAAAGCGTAAGAAAATGATTAAAGTACATAATGGCCACTAAAATCTGCAGAATACTTAAAAATCCTAATCAAAAACGATTGAAAAAACTTTCAACCAAGAATTAAAACTATAAGGATACATAATGGATAAAAGAGTACAATCAATAAAGTGGTTATATTTAACTGTTTTTCTGCTTCCTGTCCTTTCCATGGCTCAGGAAAAAGAAACGAAAAAAGATAAAGAAACCAAACTGGATGATGTGGTTTTGGTAGGCTATACAAAAGTTTCCAAAAAAGACGTTACCAACGCTGTTTCTTCTGTGAAAGGCGAAGCTCTTAAAGATATGCCTTCTACCAATGCTGCTGAAGCTATCCAGGGAAGACTGGCCGGTGTACAGGTTTCTCTGAGTGAAGGATCTCCCGGAGCAGATGTGGACATTGTAATCCGCGGTGGAAACTCCATTACCCAAAGCAATGCCCCACTCTATATTGTAGATGGTGTGCAGATGGATAATGCCCTGACCATCTTATCTCCCAAAGAAATAGAATCAATTGAAGTATTAAAAGATGCCTCTTCCACTTCTATTTTCGGATCAAGAGGAGCTAACGGTGTAGTTCTGATCACTACAAAAGGCGGCCGCAAAAAAGGAAAAACAACAATTAACTATAATGGTTTTGTAGGGGTAAGAAGCATTCAGAATAAGATCAGTGTACTTGATCCTTACCAGTATGTTCTTTATCAGTATGAACAATATTATAAGAATGGAGATGCAAAAGATATTGAAACTTTTAACACACGCTACGGAACTTTTGATCAGCTTGACAAATATAAGTCTGTAAAAAATGTAAACTGGCAGGATAAGCTTTTCGGAAGAGAAGCATTCAATTTTACGCACAATGTATCTTTATCCGGAGGATCTGAAAACTCTGCATTTTCATTGACACTTAATAATGTGGAGGAAGACGGAGTGATGATTGGATCCGGATTCAAACGTAATATGGCCAACTTCAGATATGATTATGATATTTCAAAAAAGCTGAGTATTGGTCTGAACGCCCGCTACAGCCGTCAGATGATCTACGGAGCGGGAACTTCTGCCTCAGGTTCACAAACCACCAACCGGTTGAGAAATGCCATCAGATATCAGCCTTTTGAAGGTGGTTCTACGGTAGATGTTGATGATTTTGATCCTTTATTTGCAGATCAGACGAATCTTGTCAATCCTGTTTTACTGGCCAATGATGAAGTAAAGGAAAGCGGAAGAAATGACTTATTACTGAACGGAACAATTGAATATAAGATCAGTAAAGATTTTACGTTCCGAAGTGTGATCGGTTATGTACAGAGAGATCAGATCGTCAATCAGTTTTCAGGTCCGGTTACCAGCCTTGCCAGACAGAACAATGATCAGCCAGTGGTGTTTATGAGTAATTCTCAAACCAGAAGAATTACCAATACCAACACATTGAATTATAGAAGAACATTCGGTAATCATAAGTTTGATCTTTTAGCAGGTCAGGAAACCGTGAGAACCGATGGTGAATCTACCTCCATCAATATCAAATGGTTCCCTAAATCTTCTTCGGCACAGGAAGCCTTTGCTAATTCACAGCTGGCATCACCACCTTCAGGAATGGTTCAGGATGCTCCTAAAACGGCAAGAGAGGTAGACCGTTTAGCATCTTTCTTTGGAAGGGTAAATTATATCTACAACAACAAATATATTGCAACAGTTTCCATGAGAGCCGATGGTTCCAGTGTTTTCAAACCTGGTCCCAATCAGTGGGGATACTTTCCTGCAGCTTCTTTAGCCTGGAAAATCAAGGAAGAAAATTTCTTGAAGCAGAGCAATTTTGTGAATGAACTGAAACTTCGTTTAGGATATGGAAAATCAGGAAATAACAGAATCGGAGCTTTTTTATATGATACCTTCTTTACATCATCGTCAGATTACGGCTACGCTTTCGGAACCAGTGTTACCCCAGGGGCTACCACCGGAAATATTATGGCCAACCCTAATGTAAAATGGGAAACAGCCACTTCATACAATGCCGGAATTGATTTTGGGTTGTTTAAAGGAAGGCTTTATGGAACTCTGGATGTTTATAAAACAGATACCAAAGACCTTTTATTATTAGCCAAAATACCACAGACTTCCGGATACGAGTATCAATACCAAAACTCAGGAAGCAGCGAAAATAAAGGGATAGAACTATCAATGGGAAGTACCATCATCAGCAAAGAAAACTTTTCGTGGAAAATTGATGCCAATATTTCTTCCAACAGAAATACCATCAAAAGCTTGGGAAGCAATGCCTCTGCCAGTGCCAATTCTTACTACTACCCTTCCGGATGGCAGAATAACCTGTTTGATTTCCTTGTACAGGTAGGTAAACCGGTAGGTACTTATTGGGGATATGTTACAGCAGGAAGATATGAAGTAAGTGATTTTAATTATGACGCAGCTACCCAACTTTATACACTAAAGGCAGGAATTGCAAGTTCTGCTGCTGTTGCTAACGGTGCAAAAGCCGTACAACCAGGAGACCTTAAACTTCAGGACCTGAATGGAGACGGAGTAATTGATAACAAAGATATGACTGATCTTGGGAGTGCACAGCCTAAATTCTACGGAGGTTTTACCCAAACATTCCGCTATAAGAACTGGGATATGAGTTTGCTTTTCAATTTCTCCATAGGAAATAAAGTGTACAATGCCAACAAATTAGAATACACCACTCAATATCTTTATAAGGATAATAATATGCTTGCTGAAGTAGCAGACCGCTGGAGATGGTTTGATAATGCCGGAAATAAAGTAACAGATCCTACTGCTCTTGCCGCTCTTAATGCCAATACAACGATGTGGACTCCTCCCGCAGGAGCTTATTTCCTTCATTCTTATGCTATTGAAGACGGTTCTTTCTTGAGACTGAATAACCTTACCATTGGATATAGTCTTCCAAAAGGATCTCTTGATGCTATTGGAGTGAAAAACCTGAGGCTGTATGCTACCGTTAATAATTTATTTACGATTACGGGTTATTCAGGATTTGATCCGGAAGCCAATACAAGAAGAAATCCATTAACTCCGGGAGTAGATTATTCTGCTTATCCAAGAAGCCGATTTATTTTATCAGGAGTAGATATTACTTTCTAAAACGAACGCTATGAACAAAAATAAATTTTCAAGTTTTTTCTTATCTCTTGCCTGCGTGGTTACTCTTAATTCCTGCAGTGATTATTTAGAGGTAGAAAATCTTTCCAATACTGCTGAGAAGCAACAATTTGACTCAGCACCAGACACCTTTGCTGCACTTGTAGGGGTTTATAACAGTGCTATGGGTGACAATACGTATGGACAGAGAATGAATCTCATCCTTTCCCAGTCCGGGGACGATCTCAGAACCTCCGGAGATTATAATGCCAACGACAGAAGAGGAATAAGCTGTTTCGGAGCAGTTCCCACCAATACGGAATTATTAAGACCTTTCCTGGATACTTACACAGGCATCGAAAGAGCGAATCTTGTAATCAAAAACATTCCTCTTTCTCCAGTTTATCAAACCGGATCTGCAGCTGATAAAAAACTGATGGACCGCTATCTGGGCGAAGCATTAACACTAAGAGCATTGTTTTATTATGATCTTATTAAAAACTGGGGTGATGTCCCTTTTCAGGATGTCCCTTCTGCAGATCTGCCATCCGTTTATATTCCGAAAACAGACCGTGATATCATCTATGAAAAACTTCTTGATGATCTGGCAAAAGCATCTGCTCTGGTGCCATGGAAATCTGAAGGAGGAACTACTGCACAAAGACTTTCCAAAGCAGCAGTAAAAGGATTAAGAGCCAGAATAGCCTTGGCAAGAGCCGGATATTCTTTGAGAAGAAGTCCGCAACTCATGACGCAAGGAACAAATCCTCAGAAATATTATCAGATTGCGTATGATGAATGCAAAGATATCATCACTTCCGGGCAGCACAAGCTGAACCCTAGCTATGAAGGGCTTTTCAGATCTTTGCATACCAACACTCCGGATACAACGAGTGAAATTATTTTTGCTGTCGGAGCTTTTGGCGGAAACTCTAGAACAGATTCAAAAATCGGATATTATAATGGGTTAAGGCATGATGATTCTGACTGGAAATCAGCCGGAGGAATCAGTGCTATTCCTACCTATTTCTATGAGTTCAGTAAATATGATTTGAGAAGAGATGTTAATATTGCCATTTTCAGGGTGAGCACATCAAAACAGGAGGATCTTCAGACTTCCATCAACTGGAATGACGGAAAATTCAGAAAGTCGTGGACGAGCATTACGGGAACTTCCCAGAACTTAGGAATCGACTGGCCGTTGCTACGATATGCCGATATTTTATTAATGTTTGCTGAAGCAGACAATGAACTTCACAGTGCTCCTTCTCAGGAAGCCATTGATGCTGTAATGGCTGTAAGACAAAGAGCTTATACAGGTAATTTGGGTCAGATAGGAACCATTCCTACTTCCAAGAATGACTTCTTTAAATATATTGTTCAGGAAAGATTATTGGAATTCGGAGGTGAAGGATTGAGAAAATATGATCTGATCCGCTGGAACCTTCTGGAAACAAAGATCAATGAAACCCGACAGAAACTTACAGATTTCATGAACGGCACAGGAGCTTATGCGAATGTTCCCGAGTATATTTTTTACAAAAAACCGGCTTCCACTGTTGCCAATTATGTTCCCACAAAAACAGCACAGCAAAACGTTCTGGATATGGACATTTATGTGAACGGAATCAACAAGGCTGATGTTTTCTACAATCCAAATCAAAGTGTGGCTACTCCTACAGGATACACAAAAGTGAACTGGAGACTGGCTATGACACAGCCTTACATCAGTGGAGATCCGGTGAAAAGTTATGCGTATTATTTCCAGCCTAACAAAAAGGAACTTCTTCCTATTGCGCTGGATGTGATCAATTCAAATTATAACCTTACCCAGGATTACGGATACTAGATAGTTCAACATTCATATCAAAATACAGGCTGTCTTCCACCAAGATCAGTCTGTATTTTACCTCAAAACTGCTTTATGAAATTTTCCATCTTTTTTAAAAACACGGCTCTGTTTTCTGTTGCTCTGATGGCTTTAGTCAGTCTTCTTTCTTTCAAAATCAAGGATAAAACCATCGTGGTTTCGAAAGATGGGAAAGGTAATTTCACAACCGTTCAGCAGGCAATTAACGCTATTGAAAACAATTCTTCAACAAGAACAAAAGTTTTTATTAAAAACGGAACTTATAAAGAAAAGATTACCATTCAGGAAACAAAAGGAGTCATACTTCTGGTAGGTGAAAATCCAGAAAAAACAATCATTACTTACAATGATTATGCCTCAAAAAAGAATGCTGAAGGAAAAGAGATCGGGACGACAGGTTCATCCACAATATTTATTTATTCAAATGATTTTACAGCAAAAAATATTTCATTTGAAAACAGTTCCGGAAGAGTCGGACAGGCAGTTGCTGTATTAACTTCCGGTGACAGAATCGCCTTTGAAAACTGCAGATTTTTAGGAAATCAGGATACTTTATATTTAAAAGGAGTTCAGGATCTCGAGGACAAGACAAAACCATCAAGAAACTACTTCAAAAACTGTTATATCGAAGGAACAACGGATTATATTTTTGGGGCTGGAACAGCTGTTTTTGAAAATTGTATTATTTACTCCAAAGAAACGGCAAGCTATGTTACAGCCGCTTCTACTCCACAGGGAAATGAATTTGGGTTCGTTTTTATCAATTCAAAGATTATTGGAAATGCAAAAGACCATTCCGTCTATCTGGGAAGACCATGGAGACCTTTTGCAAGAACCGTTTATATCGACTGTGAGCTTAACTCAACGATAAAGCCTGAAGGATGGCACAACTGGAACAAAACGGAAGCAGAAAAGACCACATTGTACGCAGAAAGCAACTCAAAAGGAGCCGGAGCCAATATGACTCAAAGAGTTCCTTGGTCGCATCAATTAAATAAAGAAGAAAGAAAAAAATACACTCCGGAAAATATTCTTAAAGGAAATGATCAGTGGAATATAAAAAAGAGCTTACAATAATTCATACAAGCATCTTCAATCATGACAAAAAACTTCATTAAACTATTCACCACGGGACTTTTATGCAGTATTTCTACGCTGGTTGATGCGCAGGAAATATTGAGCTTTCCCGGAGCTGAAGGTTTTGGAAGATTCACAAAAGGCGGACGTGGCGGAAAGGTCTATTTCGTCACCCATCTGAAAGACGATAACTCTGCAGGAAGTTTAAGATTCGCTTTGAATCAAAAAGGTCCGAGATATATTGTATTTAGAACCAGTGGAACTATTTACCTGCAGTCTCCTTTGAAAATGAAAGAGGGCGATGTCACCATTGCCGGACAAACCGCTCCCGGAGACGGAATTACGATTGCCAATTATGAAACATTTGTAGCTGCAGATAATGTTATCATCCGTTTCCTAAGATTCAGAATGGGTGATCAGAAAAAATTTGAGGGCGATGCTTTGGGAGCAAGATTTATCAAAAATCTGATGGTAGATCATTGTTCTATGAGCTGGTCTACAGACGAAACAGTCTCGATTTACGCCAATGAAAAAACAACTCTTCAATGGTGTCTCATTGCTGAAAGTCTCAGAAATTCTGTTCATCAGAAAGGCGCACATGGCTATGGTGGAATTGCAGGAGGTAAATTCGCATCCTTTCATCATAATATCTACGCGCATCATGACAGCAGAAATCCAAGATTAGGCGAATATGCAGGAAGTAAATTTGCGCTGACAGACCTTACTGATTTCAGAAATAATCTGATCTACAACTGGGGACACAACAGTATTTATGGAGGTGAAGGAATGAACGTGAATATCGTTAATAATTATTACAAACCCGGACCGGCAACACTTACAAGACAAAGAATTGTCGCCATCGATAAAAATGAAAACCCGAAAACCGAAGTCTATAATATCTGGGGGAAATACTACATCAACGGAAATGTGATGGAAGGAAGTCCGGAAGTTACCAAAGATAACTGGACAGAAGGTGTTTTTAGTCAGATGAAACCATCCTATAACTTAACAGAAAAGGATAAAAATTCCATTAAAATCAATCAACCTCATAATATTGAGAATAACATTAAAACCCATTCTGCAGACGAAGCTTACAGGAAAGTGCTCAAATTCAGCGGAGCAAGCCTGGTAAGAGATGCTGTTGATCTTCATGTTTTAAAAGACATTGAAACCGGAAGCTTTACTTACACAGGCTCAAAAGGAAGTAAAAACGGAATCATTGATTCTCAAAATGACACAGGCGGATTTCCTCATTTAAAACAGGTAAAGCCTCTCCCCGATTCCGACAACGACGGAATGCCGGATGAATGGGAAATCAAACATCATTTGAACCCAAAATCAGCCAATGCCAACGGCAGAGATCTTGATAAAAACTATGACAATATAGAAGTGTATATAAATGATATTGTCCGTACAATAACCGATGACCAAAACTAATAACCATGAAAACTCATCAACAGAAATCGGTAACCCAACAGGAAAAAGTATGAAACTCAGTTTATTTAAAATAGTCATAGCAGGCGCTTTTATCAGCACCCATCTTTCAGCGCAGACTTCTGTGATTGAAGCCATTAAGAAAAACCCAAAAGCACCATTTTCTTACGCTGAACTTTCTGTAAAAGAAGGCGGAAAATGGGAAGGTAATCAATACATTGGAGGAACTTTCAAAAACGTTCAGGAACTCACGCTTCCCGAAGCCCACACAAATCATTCTTCTTATATCAGATACGAAGGAATTGGTCTTGAAAACAATCAGATTGGCTACAGACTTTATCTGGACTGGAGAAATGCTACAGATATTTTCGGTAAAAAAGTAACAGGACTCGTATTGCCGGAAGTAGGCCAAGACGGCTTTGAATCTTATCATCACGATGCTCCGTGGGGACAGGATATTCTGAAATCCGGACGTACCATAGGAGTTGGTTCTTACGGAAGATATGATGAGCAGAATGATTATGTTGAAACCTTTAAAATTGTAAAAAGCACGAATGCAAAAGTAGTGAATGCAAAAGATCAGTCTTATGCCCTTATCACTTACAAAGATTGGAAAACCTGGGGTGATGCTGTAGACCTGCAATCAAAACTGACCATTTTCCCCAAAGACCGTTTCGTAAAAGTAGATCTCAATCTGAGTAACAGTCTTTCAGGTCTTTGCACCGGAATCGTTGCTTTCAAAGACATCCCTATGAAACAGGGAATCAGTAAAAATAAAAAATGGGCTTATATTGCCACTTACGGACAACAAACTCTGGCTAAAAAAGAAGACAATCTGGGAATGGCAGTCTTCTATCCGCTGGAAAGCTTTGATAAATATGTGAAAACAAAATCTACCCATACCATCGTTTTCAAAAAGACGAAAAATGTATCCTATTACTTTCTGGGAGCCTGGTCTCAGGAATCCAACGGCTTAACAACCGAAGAATCTTTTTACCAGGATCTGGATCAAAAACTGGATATTCTCGATAAAACTCATCAACTTTAAAGTTTAACATCATGAACTTTATCAATAACACTATTAAAATCTACGCTGTGGCAGCTGCCTGTTCCGGATTATTTTTTTCCTGTGCACAAAAGCCATTGCAAAACACTTCATCAGAAATACATTCAGAAGCAAATGTCAAAATTTCAGCTAAGCTTCCATGGTCTCAAAGGATGCTCCTTTCTGAAATAAAAAGATTTCCGCAAGCCTGGATGCTGGATTATAATAAAGCCCCGAAATGGAGCTATCCAACGGCAATTGTCCTGGAAGGCGCAGAAAGATTATACGAAAAAACCGGGAACAAAGAATATTATCAGTATATCACAACCTTCGGTGATACCATGGTAAAAGAAGATGGAAGCATTGTTTCTTACGATCTTTCCAAATACAATATCGACATGCTGAATTGTGGGAACGTTCTTCTTTACCTGTATCAACAGGAGAAAAAAGATAAATATTTAAAAGCTTTACAAACCCTGCGTTCTCAGATAGATGGTCAGCCAAGAACATCAGAAGGTGGATTCTGGCACAAGAAAATTTATCCCAACCAGATGTGGCTGGACGGCTTATACATGGGCGAACCTTTTTATGCGCACTACACTCACTATTTTTCAAAAGGAGAAGATGCTGAAAAAGCCTACAATGATATCATCAACCAGTTTAACCTGATTCAAAAGCATCTTTTAGACAAAAAAACAGGGCTACTCTATCACGCATGGGACGAAAGCCGTCAACAACAATGGGCCGACAAAGAAACAGGACTTTCTCCCAATTTCTGGTCCAGAGCAATGGGCTGGTACGGAATGGCTATGGTAGATGTTTTGGATTATTTACCTCAGAACCATCCCGGAAGAGCAAAATTACTTTCCTATTTAAAATCGTATTGTGATGCCGTCATCAAAGTACAGGATTCCAAAACAGGACTTTGGTACCAGGTACTGGATAAAGGCGGAGAAAAAGGGAACTACCTGGAAGCTACGGGCTCATCTATGTTTGTATATACCATGATAAAATCTGTAAACAAAGGATATTTACCCCAATCCTATAAAGGTTACGCAAAAAAGGGATATGAAGGAATTATCAAAAACCTGATCACAGTAGATGAAAATGGTGTCGTAAGCTTAAATAAATGCTGTGCAGTAGCCGGACTAGGCGGAACACCCTACAGAAGCGGTTCTTATGAATATTACGTGAATGAAGAAGTACGCTCCAATGATCCGAAAGGAACAGGTCCTTTTATCCTGGCAAGTTTAGAATTTGAAAAATAAAAAAAGATTGAGAAATCCTCATCCTTGACAAGGATTGGTAAGTCAGGAAAAGTATAATTGATTGTATGAAGACAAAAAATATTGTAAATATCATTGCCATTACAGCATGTTCTGTGGCTTCTACCTATCTTCAGGCACAGGAAAAGAACTATGTTTCCGAGGTCTGGACGGCCGATCAGGGAAAAAATTATAAAAACCCCATTTTGTATGCCGATTATTCCGATCCGGACGTTATCCGCGTGGGCAGCGATTACTATATGACAGCATCCAGCTTCAATGAAACACCTGGACTTCCCATCCTTCATTCTAAAGATATGATCAATTGGAAACTGGTCAATTATGCCATTCAGGATATTCTTCCTCTGGAACATTTCTCTACTCCCAAAAGAGGTGATGGAGTCTGGGCACCAAGCATAAGATTTCACAAAGGAGAATTCTACATTTATTGGGGAGATCCTGATTTTGGAATTTATATGGTGAAAACCAAAGATCCATTGGGAACCTGGGAAAAGCCGGTCTTGGTAATGGAAGGAAAAGGATTAATAGATTCCTGTCCGTTCTGGGATGAAGACGGAAACGCTTATCTTATTCATGGTTGGGCGGGAAGCCGTGCAGGAGTAAAAAGTATTTTAACACTCAATAAAATGAATCCAGAAGGAACAAAAGTTCTGGATAAAGGCGTTCATGTATTTGACGGCCATGATGCTCATCCTACCGTTGAAGGTCCTAAACTATATAAAAGAAATGGCTACTATTATATTTTTGCGCCTGCTGGCGGTGTGGCAACAGGATGGCAGCTGGTATTGAGATCAAAGAATATTTATGGCCCTTATGAAGAAAAAATAGTATTGGAACAGGGTTCAACAACCATCAACGGACCTCATCAGGGAGCTTGGGTAGATACTCTTTCCGGTGAAGACTGGTTTTATCATTTTCAGGATGTGGATGCCGGAGGAAGAATCATTCACCTACAGCCGATGAAATGGGAAAAAGACTGGCCGGTAATGGGAATTGATCATAATAAAAACGGAATTGGCGAACCTGTTTCAACCTATAAAAAGCCTGATATTGGGCAATACTACCCTGCTTCAACGCCTCCTGAAACCGATGAATTTGATGGTGAAAAACTAGGACTGCAATGGCAATGGAGTGCCAATGAAAATATTGTATGGTCATCCAAACTTCCCGGGCAAAAATTTTTAAGACTTTTCTCTATAAAAATTCCGGAAGGAGAAAAAAATCTATGGAATACCCCGAATCTTTTAACCCAAAAATTTCCAGCTCCGAATTTTGCAGCCTCCACAAAGGTGAAGCTGACTCCGGAAGATGCCAAAGAAGGAAAAACTGCCGGATTATTAATCATGGGGTCAGATCATGCATCTTTAGTGATCACGAACAAACCTGACGGTTATTATCTCCAACTCAGGAAGGCGGAAAAGGCAGACAAAGGCGGGGAAGAAAAAATACTGTTTGAAACCCCGTTAAAAAGTAACGAGGTTTATTTAAAAGTCAATGTAAATGAGCCCAATGGTTTATGCCAGTTCAGCTACAGTGAAAACGGCAAAAATTTCATCAAAGCCGGTGAGATTTTCCAGGCAAAACCGGGAAAATGGATTGGAGCAAAAGTAGGTTTGTACAGCGTCAGTACAACAAAAGCTCCACGTGGAGGATATGCAGATTTTGATTGGTTCAGAATTACAAAGAAATAAAATGTAAAACGCTCGCAGATTATGCAGATAACGCAGATTTTAATGATAAAATAATACACAATCATCTGCAAAATCAGCACAATCTACGAGAGAGTAAAAAGAAAGTTATGTTGGAAAACGCTAAGACGTGATGAAATATCAAAATGTAAATAATTATAAGGACGCAAAGATTTTATCTACGATAAAATTGAATACCGCTCAACTTGCCGAAAATCTTATATTGAGCGAAGTCGAAGTGTTCTTACACATTAAAAACAAAATAAAGAATATAAAACCTTGCACCTTTGCGATTATTCAACAAAAATGTCATACAGAAAAAATAAATAAAACGCTCGCAGATTATGCAGATAACGCAGATTTTAATGATAAATTGATACACAATCATCTGCAAAATCAGTTCAATCTGCGAGAGAGTAAAAAGAAAGTTATGTTGGAAATCCAACAAAAAAAGTAATGAAAAAAAGCATATACAAAACCGTTTCATTTTTATTCAGTGTAATATTGTTATCAGCATGCCAGTCGCAGGATAGAGCAAAAAAAACGATATCAAAACAGAATAAAAAAGTAACGCATATCTACCTCATTGGAGACTCCACAATGGCTGACTATACCAGAGATTATGATCCGGGAAAAGATTATATGAAAGTACGCTATCCTATCACAGGTTGGGGGCAGGTATTTCAGCCTTTCTTTGCAAAAGACAGCATTGAAACTCTGAAACCTGGTATCAACACAGATTCAGTAGCTGTTATTGACAGAGCTCATGGTGGAAGAAGTACACGAACTTTTTTTCAGGAAGGAAGATGGCGGTATGTGTATGAACATCTTCAGCCTAATGATTATGTAATTATGCAGTTTGGGCACAATGACGGTTCAGAAAAGCATCCTGAGCGTTATGTGAATATTCAGGGATATAAAGAATTTTTAAGATTATTTGTTTCCCAGACCAAACAAAAGGGTGGAAATCCGGTTATTGTAACTCCTGCAGCAAGAAATTATCCCTGGAAAGACGGAAAGCTTGAAAATGTACACGGTGAATACTGGCAGGCTCCTATTGATATCGCTAAAGAAATGAACGTTCCTTATATTGATTTAAACAAACTATCCATGGAGTATTTTACTAAAAAAGGACAGGATTTCACCACCAGTCATTATTTTATGAATCTTCCGGAAAATACTTACGAAGCCTATCCTAAAGGGCAGAAAGACAACACCCATTTTCAGCCTGAGGGAGCAAAGATAGTCGCTTCACTGGTTTATCAGGAATTTAAAAATATAATTAAAACTCAAAAAAAATAACATGAAGAAGTCACTTACCATTATCAGTTTAGCAGTAGCAATGATGTTTTCCGGGCATGCCTATGCTCAGAATCTGGATATTTATAAAAACATTGAGTTTACAATGCCTCAGGTTGTAGAAGCATCTTTTCCTGCCAATACCGTATCCATCACGCAATTTGGTGGAATTTCAGGGGGAAATGTAAAAAATACACAGGCATTCAAAAAAGCAATCGATGAGCTCAGCAAAAAAGGAGGTGGAAAACTGGTTGTTCCCAGAGGAATGTGGCTTACTGGGCCTATTGAACTGAAAAGCAATATCAATCTTCACGTAGAAGAAGGTGCTTTCATTATTTTCAGCAAAGATAAAAATGATTATCCCCTGGTAGATGTAAGTTTTGAAGGATTAAATACAACTCGTTGTCAATCACCTATTTCAGCAAAAAATGCAACCAATATCGCTATCACAGGAAAAGGAGTCATTGATGGAAGCGGAGATGCATGGAGAGCCATCAAAAAAAGTAAAGTGGCAGAGTCTGAGTGGAAAGAAATCATCAAATCCGGTGGAATATTATCTTCCGACGGCAAAACATGGTACCCTTCAGAAAGCTATAAAAAAGGATTTGAAAGCAGCTCAAGCTTCAATGTTCCTGATAAAATCTCGAAAGACGAACTGAACACGGTAAAAGACTTTCTGCGTCCGGTAATGGTGAGTCTGGTGGGTTGTGACAAAGTATTGTTAGATGGTCCTACCTTCCAGAATTCCCCGGCGTGGAATCTTCATCCCTTGATGTGTTCCAACCTGATTTTAAGAAACCTTACCGTAAGAAATCCATGGTTCTCTCAAAACGGTGACGGTGTAGATCTTGAATCCTGTAAAAATGTACTTATTTATGATAATACATTTGATGTGGGTGATGATGCGATCTGTATTAAATCAGGAAAAAATGAAGACGGCAGAAAAAGAGGAATGCCTACCGAAAATGTCCTCATCAAAAACAATATCGTGTACCATGGTCATGGAGGATTTGTTGTAGGGAGCGAAATGTCCGGCGGTGCAAGAAATATTCATGTTTCTGACTGTACTTTTATCGGAACAGACATCGGACTTCGTTTTAAAACCACCCGTGGAAGAGGCGGAATTGTTGAAAATATTTACATCAAAAATATTGATATGATTAATATTCCGACACAGACGATTGGTTTTAATATGTTCTACGAAGGTTCTTCCCCGGTTTTAGAAGATGGACAAAAACAGGAAGGAAACAAAACTCCTGAAAAAGTGTATCCGATAACAGAAGAAACTCCGATTTTCAGAAATATATTCTTTAAAAATATTAATGCAGTCAACTCTTACGAAGCTATCACCTTGTTTGGGCTTTCCGAAATGAATCTTAAAAACATTGTGATTGAAGATTCAAAATTCGATACAAAAAAAGCATTGACTATTGTAGATGCAGATGGAATCCAGTTAAAGAATGTAACCCTGAAATATACTGAAGGAACGGGAGCAACGGTTTATAATAGTAAGAACATTAACCTATCTACTGTGAAATTTGAATCACCAATAAAACCTTATATCAAAGTTTTAGGAAACAAAACGGGAGCTGTAGCTGTACCTAAAGATTTACTCTCTGATAAAAACACAGTTTCTATAGGAACGGATGTAGCTAAGAACTCAGTAAAATAGTTGATTATCGTAAAGACGCAAAAGATTAAATGAACAAAACTTTGCGCCTTTGTGTATTCCAACATTTATAAAATTAAACAATTATTAAACCATTAAGATGAGTTAAATTTTTAAGAATATTAAGTTAGACTTCGCACTACAAATTCCACTTAAAAATCAGAAGGATTTTCTTCATTCATCTTAATAGCTTAAGATTCTTAATGGTTTCAATGTAAAAATCTGACAAAATGATTTTTAACAAAAGACATACTTATATTTCTATTTTCTTCGTAGGGACGATGGCATTCGGGCAGGTAAGCAGACCGAATGCTTCTCCTTACACCAATGAAGGAACTTTTGAAAAATTAAAGAAAAAATACCCTTTCATTACCCCTATTGATCGTCCGGTTCCTCCAAATATCCGAATCGACAGGAATGTTGAATACAAAAACAGTAACGGATTATCATTAAAAGCCGATGTATACTACCCTATTGATGATTCAAAAAAGCATGCAGGAATTGCAATGGTTCATGGTGGCGGATGGATTTCCGGAAGCAAGGAAAATGAAAAATATATGGCTATGGAATTAGCTTCAAAAGGATTTGTAGTGATTGCTGTTGGCTACCGTCTTGCAGATGCTGCAAAATATCCGGCCGGAATTGAAGACATAGAAACAGCTATTCAATGGTTGCAGACTCATCACAAAAAATATTCTTTAAACAAAAAGAAAATGGCCGTTTTGGGTGAGTCTGCCGGAGCACAAATGGCAACTCTGGTAGGAGTACAGAAGAAAAATAATATCAAAGCGATCATCAATATTGACGGAATTGTATCCTTCATTCATCCTGAAGCAGAGGAAAGTACTTACGCCTCCTATTGGCTGGATGGAGACAGGAATACCAACCTAAAAAACTGGACAGAAGCTTCACCGCTGGAATATGTGAATGAAAATACTCCGCCTACCCTTTTTATCAACAGTTCTCAGCCTAGATTTCATGCCGGAAGAGACGATATGATGAAAAAATTAAAGGCTTACAATATCCCTACTGAATTTCATGAAATTAAAGATTCTCCGCATTCATTCTGGTCTGCAGAGCCATGGTTTACAGAAACGTTGAACTATACTGTTGATTTTTTAAATAAAGTGTTGAAATAGTTTTTAACCGGATCTTATGAAAAAATTATTTGTATTACTATTTCTCGCAGTTGCTCAATCTTTTTGGGCGCAAAGTAAACCTTATATCACTCTTACAGTGGCTCAGGATGGAAGCGGAGATTTTACCACCATTCAAAGAGCTATCAATTCTGTAAGAGATCTTGGGCCGGCAGAAGCTTTAATCAAAATCAAAACAGGAATCTATCATGAGAAAGTAATTATTCCCTCTTCAAAGCATAAAATCACGCTGGAAGGGGAAAATAAAAGCAATACGATAATTACCAACAATGATTTCTCAGGAAAAACAGATTCTTTCAATGAAAAGATGACGACTTTCAACTCCTACACTCTTTTGGTAATGGGCGATGATATCAAAATCAGCAATCTGACCATTCAAAATAGCTCATGCAACGAAGGACAGGCAGTTTCGCTTCATGTAGAAGGAGATCGTTTTGTGATTAAGGACTCTGATATCCTTGGCTGTCAGGACACTCTTTACTCCGCTTCCAACCATAGCAGACAGTATTTTGAAAACTGTTATATAGAAGGAACTACCGATTTTATTTTCGGACAGGCCACTGCTGTTTTTAAAAACTGTACGATTAAAAGTCTGGCTGATTCTTACATCACCGCTGCCGCAACGGAAATGGACAGAAAAAATGGATTTGTATTTTTCGATTGCAGGCTTACTGCTAAAGATGAGGTTTCTAAAGTGTATCTCGGAAGACCGTGGAGACCTTACGCCAAAACAGTTTTTATCAATACGGAAATGGGAAAACACATTCTTCCCGAAGGCTGGAATCCCTGGAAAGGAGACAAAATGTTTCCTGATAAAGAAAAAACAGCTTATTACGCAGAATCCGGAAGCAAAGGCGAAGGAGGAAATCCTTCAAAACGGGCTAGCTGGTCACATCAACTGACCAAAAAAGAAATTAAAAATTACACCTTAGAAAAAATCTTTGACGGCTGGAACCCCTAATTAAATAATTGTTGGATAATCGCAAAGACGCAAGGTTTTGTAAGCATCATACTCTTTTAAGACGCAAGAACATTTCGACTTCGCTCAATGGAAGATTTTCAGCAAAGGATACAATTTACAATTTTATCGGAGATAAAATCCTTGCGCCTTATAGCATAAACTTTGAAAAAAACTTGCGTCTTTGCGCTTCCCCAACCTTTTTGCTCAACAATGTCGAATCTTCTATTTCAAGACAAAAGAATTATACTAAGCAAAATAAAAATGAATAAAAAACTCACCTTTCTCATCCTCTTCCTTTCCCTCATCACCTATGCGCAACAACCTACGTTATTCCTCATTGGTGATTCTACCATGGCCAATAAAGAAAATCCAGATAAAAATCCAGAGCATGGCTGGGGGCAGATGCTTCCATCCCTTTTAACAACAGGAATATCTGTTCAAAATCACGCCACCAACGGGAGAAGCTCCAAAAGTTTCAGAACGGAAGGCAGATGGAATACCGTTTTGAATCAACTTAAGAAAGGAGATTTTGTCATCATTCAATTCGGGCACAATGATCAGAAAGTGAATGACTCGGCACGCTTTACCAATCCGTACACACAATACAGGGCCAATCTTGAAAGATATGTAAACGAAGCAAGATCTAAAGGTGCTATTCCCATACTTATGACGTCAATTGCAAGAAGGAATTTTAACGAAAACGGTGTTTTAGTGGATACACACAAAGAATATCCTCTTGTGGTAAGAATGGTGGCCAATGATCTTAAAGTACCCTTTGTTGACTTGCAGTTATTATCCGAACAGCTTGAAATTTCTTATGGTCCTGAAAACTCAAAGAAACTGCATCTGCATTATAAAAAGGGAGACGAATCTTATTACCCTGAGGGAAAAGATGATGATACTCATTTGTCAAAGCTGGGAGCCGAATCTGTTGCAAGGTTGGCAGCTACCTCTTTAAAAGCCTTGAAAACCGGCTTGGAGAAGTATATTAAATAACACGGATTGTATTGATTCCACAAAATTGTAATTAAAAAATATAAAATGGATTTCAAAAAAGAGCCTTTCTTCGATGGAAACTCAGCATGGGAAGATATAGGAAATGGTGTTTCCAGGCAGTTTGTTGGATATAATTCCCAGGTGATGATGGTTATTGTAAAGTTTGAGAAAGATGCTGTAGGAGCATTACATCAGCATTTTCATTCTCAGATCACGTATGTTGCTTCCGGAAAGTTTGAAGTTACCATAGATGGTGAAACAAAAATTTTACAGGAAGGAGATGGATTTTTTGCACAGCCCAATATTTTTCATGGGGTGAAGTGTCTTGAAGAAGGAAAACTCATTGATGCTTTTACGCCTTTCAGAGAGGATTTTTTTGTTTAATAAGACACTATAAATAGATTTCAAAAACGCTAAGACGCAAAGAAATTTCTGAAGTATTA
>NZ_JAMZGF010000026.1 GCF_024158915.1 Chryseobacterium sp. S0630
TCGTTTTTCAGTGGGGCAAAGATAGAAACTTCACACACACTACGCAACTTTATTTAACATAAATTTCATATTGAAACAATATTTTACCCTAATCTACTGGAAGGCAGGGAGAAAAATTTTAAACATTTGTTTGGAGGATCGGGGGAGTGTGAGAGTGTGGGAGGGTTTGAGAGAGTGAGAGGGGATGATTCGAAGGGCGGGAGGCGGGGTTTTGGGGTGTGGAAGGATCAAAATAAGGGATATATAATAATAAGGATAGATGTAGGGTTGGGCTGAAGCCTGAGGATCGGAAAATTTTCATGAGAACAGGCTACTATTGATATATAATAAGATAAGGAGGGTTTCCAACAAAGCCTGTAAAAAGTCCGACTGGTCATACGTTTGGATTAAAGCCCAAGACAAAGATCATATAAAAGAAGAGGCTGTCTCCAAAAGTCTCCCTCTCTCGGACTCCTATTTAAGGAATTCTCCGAGCGTTGGTTTACCTTTTGACAGCCTCTTCGTATTGATGGTTTATATAGGTAAACCTATAATTGTTTAGTATAGACAGCTTCTAAGGTCTGCTTTCTTTATATATTACGCTCAAAAATTCAGCATAGGACTTCTCCAGACCAATAATATCTCCGGATTTCAGATTCAAACCTCCTACTCCTGAGTTATCTGGTTTTACTTTTAGAGAAGAAACCTGAAAATAGAGGTTGTCATCATTGGCTTTTGGTTGAACTTTCACTGTAGAACCTAAAAGCTTTTTGGTTGAGATGGTATAGATTTCTCCCGGAACAACTTTTAATTTCAAAAATGATCTGGGAGAGATTTTATAGTCTTTACGGTTGATGCTAATCTTTTGGTCTTTTTCAGAAGAGGCAAATATATACATGTCACCATGTGTAGCCGTTAATTTTTCTTTGGGTGTATAATATAAAGCTATTTTATAATTGGCAGCATTGAATGCCTGAGGTGTACCATCAACATTTTCGAAAGGTTTTAATTCAAATGTATTGGCACCAATTTCTTTTGCTTTTTTATATACCAAGGAAAATACGAGTGCATCATCTTTTGAAAAACCCTGTACTTCTACTTCCCCTAAATAAATAGCATCTGTAGCAGCAGCTTCTTTTCTTAATAAGAATTTATCTGAGTTGTCATTTGTTTTTTCAACTCTGGTCATATAAACATTCTGTGCATTCCACAGCTGGATACATAACACTGAAAAGAGGATTGCAATATTCTTCATATATATAGTATTAGTGTGAAAGGATCTCAACACATTCTTCAAGGCTGTTTTCCCAATGTTTGGGTTCTATTTTGTAAACTTCCTCTATTTTATCCAAAGACATGGTACTTCTTACAGGTCTTTTGGCGGGAGTTGGATACTGTTCGGTTGTTAATGGATTTAATTGTATTGATGACTTTGAAAATTCTGCAATTTTTTTTGCAAATTCAAACCAGGTTGTCTCCGGATAGTTTGAGAAATGGAAAATTCCATAGGTTTTCTGCGGTGCTTCAATAATCCTCATAATAGCTTCTGCCAAATCGTTTGCGTTAGTAGGCTGTCCAAACTGATCCGCAACGATTCCCAACTCTTCTTTTTGAGAGAAAAGGTTTAACATTGTTTTCACAAAGTTCTTATTAAATTCAGAATACAGCCATGAAGTTCTCAGAATGATTGTCTTTGGATTGATTTCCAGAGCAAGTTCTTCTCCTTCTCTTTTTGAAGCTCCATATACTCCAATCGGGTTTGTAAAGTCATCTTCAGAGTAAGGAAGGTTTGTGGTACCATCAAAAACATAATCTGTAGAAACATGGATCAGAACAGATTTATGATCTGCGCATGCCTGAGCAAGATGAGCTACTCCATCAGCATTTACGGCAAAGGCTTTATCTTTTTCCTTTTCCGCCAGATCAACTGCGGTGTAAGCGGAGGCATTGATGCAATAATCAGGTTTGTTATCATAAAAGAAATCATTCACCTGCTCTTCATTGGTAACGTTTAAAGTGGACGAGTCTGTAAATAAGAATTCATATAGATGTTCAAAATCCGGGGCAATCTTTTTTATGCAGTTTCCTAATTGTCCGTTACTCCCTATTACTGCTATTTTTTTCATTTGTTTATTATTAATTTTTAAATTGGAACCTTCAATAAGAAATGAGGTTAAGAGTTCTTGGCATTCTGAGATCTTAAAAACTTCACTCTTGACTGGAAGTCTTTTTGGATAAGATCCACATAAAATTTATCAAAAACCTCTTTGATATCTTCGGGATGAACTTCAGATTTTCTTGTTTTAACATTAAAATAAATAACGGTCACCCAAAGTACAGCATGAATTGTCTTTTCATCAAGGCTTTTCATCAGAATTTCGACTTTTGCCGTTCTATCCTGTACATCGATGGTCTTGCTGCTGATCACTACCTGTGTATTATATCTTACTTCTTTCAGATAGGCTATTTCATTTTGAATAGCAATCCAGGTACAGCCGGTTTGTTTGGTATATTCTTCATAGGTAAATCCATAAAATGTTTCTACATGATCTTCTCTGGCATTGAACATATACTCAAGATATTTTACATTATTCAGATGTCCGATTGGATCACAGTCACTAAACCTAACTTTGACCGTAGTTGATACTTCTTTTTCCATTCCGCAAAAATAAAAAAACCACCTCTAAAAGAGGTGGTTAGTTTTATAAATCTTTGTTAATTTGCTGAAATTATTGAATTCCTAGTTCTTTCTTCACAGCTGCAGTTGCGTCTGGTCCTGCTTTATAAAGGAATGCTGTTGAGTTTGCATCCATAATATAATCGTATCCGCTAGCTTTAGCTACTTTTTCTACTGCATCGTTTAGCTTTTTCTCAATTGGAGCGAAAGCTAAGTCTTGCTTAGACTGAAGATCTTTTTGAGCTTTTTCCTGCATTTGCTGGATTTCTTCAGCTAATTTTTTCATTTCTGCTTCTCTCGCGTTGTTTTCGTCAGCTGTTTTCTTAGGAGCTTCAGTTTGGTATTGCTGATATTTAGTTTGAGCTGCATCAGCTTTTTTCTTAATCTCAGCTTGTTTAGTATCTAAGAATGTTTTAAGATCAGCATCTGCTTTCTTTTTCTCCGGCATTGCGTTAAGAACTCCCATTACATCTAAAGTAGCAATTTTTTGAGCTTTTGCCATACCTACAGATACAACCATCATTACTGCTGCAAATAATACACTTAATTTTTTCATAACTGGTAAATAAATAATTTAATTTGTTTTTAGATTTTAAAATATAGCAAAAGTTAATTCTTTGATTATTTTTTGCCTTTGCTATTTGTTTTTTCCTTCTTGTCTGTCCCTTTTAATAGAATAGACAATACTTTTTCGGTGTAATCATATTTTGACTGAAGGAAAATAACACTAATGTTATTGCTTTTATCAAGAACTATGCCCAAGCCATTTTTTTCGGACATTGTTTTGATAGCTCCCCAAATCTGATCCTGAAAAGGCTGAACAAGATTTGTTCTCAGTTTTGTAATTTCACCGTTAGCTCCAAAACGTAAGCTTGTTGTTGTTTTAATATTTTTATCAAGATCGGTAACTTCTTTTTCTCTAAGTTTAAGCTGGTCACCTATCAATAAAACTTTTTCACTTTCAAAAGCAGCTTTTTTTCTTTCATATTCAGACTGAAGGCTTTGAAGTTCAGACTCCCAGGTATCGATCTGAGAATTCAACCTTGCTTCAGCTTCTTTATACTGAGGTAATTTATTCAAAATTTCATTAGTATCCACTACTCCGATTTTCTGGGCATTGTTCAACCCGAAAAGCAAGAGTAATGCGAACGTGAAAATTATTTTAAAGTGCTTCATAATTATAATTATAATGTTTGGTTCATCAAGAAGTGGTTTCTCCATCCAGACTTTTCACCAGAAATAGTTTTATCAAGACCTAGTGCAAAGTCAAATCCGATCAATCCAAATGCTCCCATATAAACTCTTACCCCAATTCCGACAGATCTTTTCAACTGGAATGGGCTGTAAGAACTCCATGAATTCCATACGTTACCTCCTTCAGCGAATGTCAAAGCATAGATTTTTGCAGTCTGGCTCATTGAGATCGGGTATCTTAATTCTAAAGTAAATCTGTTATAGATTGTACCTCCTCCTTTCTGTGTAATATCTTCTCCCTGACCTCCTTCTGTAGTGGCATTTTCATAACCTCTTAAAGGAATCAATTCTCTACCGTCATATCGACCTCCGAAAAGACCTGTTCCTCCCATATAGAATCTTTCGAATGGCGGAGCACCCAATTGGCTGTTATATCCGTCCATGAATCCCATTTCTGCAGAAGATCTCAAGACCAGTTTTCCAATGATTTCATTGTAAACATCAGCTTTAAACTTGATTTTATAGAATTCCATCCACTTATATTTGTCAATAGCTGACATTGTAGAGTAATCCTTTTTCTTAAACAATGAGTATGGAGGAGTCAGTTTTGCTGAAAGCTCGATATTGGATCCAGTTGTTGGGAAAATCGGGTCAATACCTGCAGAGTTTCTGCTCAGTCCTAAGTTGACACTGAAGTTATTGGCAGTACCATTATTTTCAGTGGAATCTCCAAACTGGAATGGATAGTTTTTGAAGTCATACTTCTGGAACTGTAGTCCAGTATAAAGAGAGAAATAGTCATCCGGCCAGTTCAATAGTCTGTTCAGACCTACTGAAGCAGAGAAGATGTTCAATTTCTGAGCGTCTCCATATTGATCTGTATATCTTACTCTTGAGTTATTCAAACTTACAGAAAGAGCTGTTGGTCTTGTACCAAATAGCCAAGGTTCTGTGAATGATACTCCATAGTTCTGGAAGTACTGTCCTGCCTGCACCTGAACTGAGAACGTTTGTCCGTCTCCCTGAGGTACTGGTTTGAAATCTTTAAACTTAAGAAAATTCTTTAATGAGAAGTTATTAAATGTCAATCCTAAAGTACCGATGAAACTGTTACCACCGTAACCTGCCTGTAGCTGAACCTGAGAAGATCCTTTTTCTACAAGTTTCCAATTGATATCTACGGTATTATCCACCTGATTTGGCTGGATATCCTGTCCGATTTGCTGAGGGTCAAAGAATGACATCCCTGCTAAATCGAAATAGGTTCTCTTAATTTCTGTTTTCTTGAATAGCTCTCCTGGTTTTGTTCTTAGTGCTCTAAGAATTACATGGTCATGGGTTGTTGTATTCCCCTGCCATGTTACTTTATTCCAGGTAGCCTGCTCTCCTTCATTAATTCTTACTTCAAGGTTTACGGCATCTCCTGCTACTGATTTTTCAACAGGTGTTACGTTTGAGAAAAGGTAACCATTGTTCATGTAAACAGATTTAATATCCGAATCATCCTCTTTACCACCGTCTTCACCAACTTTTTTGTTGAAACCTACAGCATCGTAAATATCACCTTTCTTATATCCTAATAATCTCTGTAAGTATTCTGTAGAGTATACAGTATTACCCGTGAATGTAACATCCCCGATATAATATTTTTTACCCTCGCTAAGTTTTACATTGATTTCGTAATTATTTCTTTTGTTTCTCCATACTGAATCTGAAACAATTTTAGCGTCTCTGTATCCAAGGGAGTTGTAATAACTGATAAGACTTTGCTTGTCTTCCTGATATTTATCTTCAATGAATTTTGAGGACTTCAAAATACCACCAATACCGAAACGTTTTTGCTTAGTTTCTTTGAAAGCTTTATTTCTAAGTTTTCTATCGGTTACATTCTCGTTTCCTTCAAATTCAATATGATCAATTTTGATTCTTTTACCCTTATCAACATTAATTGTCCAGTCTACCAACGCAGGATCTCCTGCATTTACCTTATCCTGAATAGTGATTTTAGCATCTGCAAAACCTTTTTTGATATAGTCTTTAGGGACATGGGTTTTAAGGCTTGAAACTAAGTTCTGAGTAATCTTAGTTCCTGGTTTAAGGTTGTTATCCTTTGCCAGTTTTTCACTTTTAGATTTACCGATTCCTTTTCCTGCAAATTTCACTTCTCCAAGTTCTTTCAGATCCTGTAGATGAAATTTCAGAACAATCGTTTGTCCTTCAATAATTTGAACGTAAACTTCCACTTCAGAAAAAGATTGGGTATCCCAAAGCTTTTTTACAGCATTGCTGATTTTCTGTCCCGGAATGTCTACACTTTCTCCTTTTGTAAGGCCCGTAAATCTTAAGATCTGAGCTGGTGTATATTTTTTTACCCCATCTACAACGATGTCTTTAAGTGTATAAGTTCCTGCCTCATTTTCTGCATGTACAGCATTATTTACTTTTGTGCTGTCTTGTGGAGTTACTTGTCCATAAAAATGTGCAGAAGCAGCAAACATAATGATGGGTAATAGTCTAAACTTCATTTTATCGAGTCTTTCTTTTCTTAAAATTTTATTGGCCTTTCACCTGTTCGCCGGTTAAACCATATCTTCTTTCCTTGTTTTGATAATCAACAATACATTGGAAGAAAATATCTTTGGTGAAATCCGGCCACAGCACATTTAAAAACTGTAATTCTGCATAAGCAATCTGCCAAAGCAGGAAGTTGCTTATCCTTATTTCGCCGCTGGTTCTGATCAGTAAATCTACAGGAGGAAAATCTTTTGTATATAGATAGTTTTCGAATAAACTTTCGTTTATATTTTCTATCTCTACTTTTCCTTCTTTTACATCAGAACTTATATTTTTTACGGCTTCCAGTATTTCATTTTGTGAGCCATAGCTAATAGCCAATACAAGGTTTCCTTTTGTGTTTTCTTTTGTAAGCTCTACCACACGTTCCAACTGCTCTTTTACTAATGTAGGCAGTTTCTCAAGATTCCCTATAACATGCATTCTCAATCCTTTGCTGAAGATCTCTTCTGCTTCCAGCAGTAAGGTCTCTACCAACAGATTCATAAGGGTATTCACTTCTTCACTTGGACGATTCCAATTTTCTGAAGAGAATGTATACAGTGTTAAATAAGGGATATTAATCTCATTACATGCATTAATAGCATTTCTTACTGCATTAATGGCATTTTTGTGACCGAAAGTTCTTTCTTCGCCACGAGATTTTGCCCATCTTCCATTACCATCCATAATGATGGCTACGTGTTTTGGTAAATTCTCAGAATTTATTTTTTCTTTAATCAACGACATATTATTCACAATAACATGGAGGTCTTCCGAACGAATATGTAAGTCCTAAACTGAAAGTATTTATCCAGTCGTTGGATCTTCCATCTCCAATATTTCTCTTTTTAATAAACTCTGCTTCTCTTTCTTTAGAAACCGCATAATAATTTCCTGACTGTAATAATGACCCACCTGTAGCGGGATCCAAAATATCAGCATTAAAAGAAGTTTTTACATCTTTGGAAAGGATCTTACTATGATCCAACTGATCCGTCAATGTATATCTGAATGTAGCTTCTGCAAATATAGCCCAGGAATGGTTGAATTTATACTTCAGACCCACCCCAAAAGGAATATGCATTGTTACTTTTTTCCCTAATGAATAATCTGTGGTGGTTGTAAAATCCAATTCATTGATCGGAGCCAGTGCCACACCATCAGCATCTCTCCTGAAATCATTCACAAGAGTAGCTTTAGGAGCATCAAACATCAAAGCACCGATACCTCCGAAGATGTAAGGGCTCAGCATGCTGATCTGCTCGTTATTTACAGGGAAAAAGTTATATTCAAACATTAAACTCGCCTCATACACATTGTTTTTTCCGTATGAGTTTCTATTTCTTCTATAATCCTCTTTCGCCGCTTTATCACTAAACTGAATCTGATTGTATCCCAAATCCAATCTAACGGTCTGATGCGGGTTAAAATTAAATCTGTATAATAAACCACCATAAAATGGGATGCCCCAATCTGACGCTCTGCTTAAATCCAACGGCTTCTGTAAAATATAATTTGTCCTTCCTACATCTCCCACTAGGTTACTCATACCTAGACGAACTCCCAATTCGTTTCTTTGTGCTTTAACACTTACCACTCCAAGGAAGGCAAGGAAGCTAAACAATAATTTTTTATTCATAAAAGAATATGGATTTATGGTTATTTTAAAATTTAATTTTTGCAAATATAAAACATTTTTATATTAATGATAATCTTAATGTTTAGTTAAAAATAAACAAAAAAACATAATTTGTTATAAAGTAAACGGCAAAGTGGCAAAAATATTCTTTTTTTCATAGAATGAAAATACTTTAAATATGAAAAAACCCCCATTAAATGAGGGTTTAATGCTTTATTTTTTATTGAATAATACCTGTACTTTATTTCTGATCCTTATTAATAAAGGTTCTTTATAATTTTTATCTTCATCAAAATATCCGTAACCATAACCATATCCGTAGCCGTAACCGTAGCCATATCCGTAGCCTTGTTTGGTGTTATAGTCATTATAAACAAGTCCTAAATTACTAACTTCATCATTATGATACTTTTCAGTAATCATTTTCAGCATATACTTTTCTGTATATTCATGGCGTACTACATAAATATTAGTATCAGAATATTTCATCAGCTCATATGAGTCAGCCACAAGACCTACAGGTGGTGAATCTATAATAATGAAATCATATTTTTCTTTAAGTTCTTCTATAAATCTGATATTTTTCTGGCTCATTAAAAGCTCAGATGGGTTTGGTGGGATAGGACCTGAAGTAGCAACATCAAGATTAGGAATCTTGGTTTTGTTAATAATCTGGTCAATATCTACTTCTCCTGTAAGATAATTTGAGATCCCATATTTATTATCAATCTTAAAGTCTCCAAAGATTTTTGGTTTTCTAAGATCCATTCCTAATAAGATTGTTTTTTTATCACTCAATCCTATTACAGATGCCAAATTGATAGAAATATAAGTTTTTCCTTCTCCTCCAATGGATGATGTGATCAAAATAACTTTACCTTTTTCACTTTCATTATCCATTAAGAATCTCATATTTGCTCTTATTCCTCTGAAAGCCTCAGATACAGATGATTTTGGCTGTTCCAGAACGGTAAGCATATTTTCATTGCTGTTATTTCCTATTACTCCAAGAAGTGGAATTTTCGTAGCACTTAACAGCTCTTTGATATTTCTGATTTTACTGTCTAATACTTCACCCACAAAGATAAACAGTAATGGAAGTAGCAGTAACCCAGAGATAATAGCAGTCTTTGCTAGCTTTACATTAGGTCCGATAGCCCTTTGTCCCAGGTTTTTAGCAGGGTCAATCACAGTAATATCAGATTGGTTGGTAGCCATTCTCATCTTCGTATCACTCTGTCTTCCCAAGAGACTATTATAAGTAGCCTCAATCATATTATATCCTCTCTCTGCATCCAAATATCTTCTTTCTTTTTCAGGATAAGAAGCTAAATCTGAGTTGGCACCTGAAATATCACGATCAATTTTGTTGATCTCGTCATAATATCTGCTATAATATCCTCTTAAGCTGTTTGATGATCCCGTTCTTGCTTCATCAATAAGCCTGTTGATTTCTCTCATTGGCTCTGATGAAGGCTTATAGATGGAAGCCATTTCTGCTCTTTTGGTATATAAAGCTTTAAGTTCAGAGACTGTTGCTGAGAATACTCCATCTTCAAAACCTGCGGCATTGGTTCCAATCATTTTATCAAAATTCTGGGACTGCAGCGTGTTTTTTATATTGTTAAGTGAATTGATTTTGCTTATGATATCTGCTTTTCTAGCCTCCAGTTCTTTTATTTTTTCAAGAGATTTTTCATCTCTGTCTTTAATGTTATAAAGTTTTTCCGAGGTTTTTAAATAATTCAGCACATTAGCACTTGAATCAAGCTTTTTGCGGATATTATCCAGATTGTCTTTTAAAAAGATGTCTGTGTTCTTATTAACCACATTTTTATCAGCCAATCTCTTTTTCTGTAATTCTGCAACAGATTTATTAAGGAAATTAACTGTACTATTAAGATTATATCCTTTTTTGGTAATAATCATAATAGATCTGATTTCTTTATCAAAGTCAACACCTGTAGTCGAAACAATTTCATTCACACTCTCATTTACAGAACTCAGGTTTACAATGATATTATCCAGTTTGATTTTAGTAGGTACTGGATTTCTAATAAGCCTGAATCTCAGGTTAGGAGAATTGTACCACTCATTGATTTTAATGATTTTATCAGCGGGTCTGCCATATGAGTTGATGCTCTGAAAGCCTTCAACTTCATAATTGTATAAGTTTGTAGATTCGCCTTCTTCGGGTAAAACTACTTGATATGCTCCATCTCCTTTTGGCATCAGGGTAATAGGATAATTAATCTGTTGAAGATGTTTTTTATCAATCTGAAGAAAAACAGGTGAATCATCTTTATCCAGGTAAGTAGATTTTATCAGTCCTTTGGTAGAATAATTAACAAAAAGATCCAGTTCTTTTACCAAAAACTCGTTATGTGATCTGGATAAAAGCATTTTCTTCAGATAAAGCCCATCCTGATTTCCGGTATCACCCCAAATGAAATTGATCGATTGATTATTCTGTGTTGGTAAAAACTCAGACCCTTTGCTGGAAGTACTTAATGACAAGTCTGATGCATAAATATTTTGTGCATAGTAATGCGTGTATCCCCATGCAAGCCCATAGCCGATAAAAAACATGAATACAAACCAATACCAGTTCTTAAGAATCCTTCTTAAAAAGTGCTCTAAATCAAATAATGCAAATGATCCATACTTTTCTTTCTGAGAATTATTCTTCTCTGCAGCGTTTACTCTTTCTGGAATCATGACTAAAGATTTTTAAGAAGTAAATAAATAGACAATGCTGTAGTAATCACCGAAACTCCTGTTGTTAAAGTCTGAATAGGATCTTTTCCGAATCCATTTAAGCTCTTTGCTCTGGTGTTCAAATAGATTTCATCTCCATTCTGTACATAGTAGAAAGGTGAATTCATAAGATCTTCGCGGGTAAGATCTATTTTGGCAATTTTGATTCCTTCAGGAAGTTTTCTGTGGATAACGATCTCTTTCTTATCGATCGTTCTGTTCAGTCCGCCATTAATAGCCAAAGCCTCAGTAATGGTAAGGGTATTTTTATGAGCTACTTTCTCTCCTGAAAGGCCTGTAGTTTCTACGTCACCAAGAATATAATAAGTAATACCATCTGTATTTAAACGTACTTCAGACTTACCTTCCTGGAAGTTTTCATTTACTTTTTCCTGAATTTCTTTTCTAATATCCTCTAATGTTCTCCCTTCGGCTTTTACATAGCCAATTCCAAAAACATTGACATCTCCGTTGGAGTCAACCTTGAGCCCATTAAAATAAAAATTCATGTTTCCTCCTCTGCTTGCTCCAGAGGTAGTACCAATTCCTCCTCCCACAGAACCTCCACCTGATATAGCAGGGCTTGTTGCTGTTCCAGCTCCAGTTCCTATTCCTCCGGAGGAATTGTAAGAGGAATAAAACTGTGCAGCATCTCCTTTGGGAGTTGTTACAATGTTAAGATTAAGGATATCATTTTTGGTAATCCTGTATACAGGAATATTGTAGGGAACGAGCCCTTCTTCATTAATTACAAGACTCTCACTTGGCTGTAAGTATCTTACATCCTTTGTTGTAATACATGAGGTAACTAAAAGAGGGAATATTAAAAATAAATATTTAAAGTTTTTCATCATATATAATATTGTTTACAAAAGTAATATTTAATTGTTAATTTTTGTTATTTCTTAATCGATATAGCAAATCTGGCAGATAAGCACCAAAAAAACCTATTGAAAGAATCACCAATAATAAAAGATTGACATTAATATGTCTTAAATAATAAGCTATTCCAACAATCATCAAATAGTAAAGGATAATATAAAAAGTTGATCTCCTATGGGTAAGGTTCAATTTCAACAGTTTATGATGAATATGGTTTTTATCGGCATCAAATGGGGATTTTTTATTGTAAAGCCTGATCATGATTACATTTAAAGTATCCACGATCGGAAGAATCAAGATAGCTACCGCTACTACAGGAGCAGACTGAAGGTGATATCTTGGAACATCAATGAGTTTCTTATCTATAAAAATATCTATAAAACAAATGGATGTAAAAGCTAACAAAAAGCCAAGGAGCATAGATCCTGTATCTCCCATAAATATTTTGTGGGTACGGTAATTTGACAAATTATAATACAAAAATGCCAGTACAGTTCCTATAATAACAACGGATAACACTACCAGTGGATAGTTATACTCTCCTAAGCGATAATAACTGATTCCAAATAAAGCACTGCAGATCACAGAATAACCACCTGCCAGCCCGTCTATCCCGTCAATCAGGTTGAATGCATTAATCAGAATAATAAATGTTACAATACTGAATATTATACTTACGAAATACTCCAGCTCGTATACTCCGAAGATTCCGAATAAGCTTCTGATTCTGATATCCGAGCCTATAACAATCAGGGAAGACACAACAATTTGGGCAACAAGTTTTTTGTAAGCCCTCATTACAACAATATCATCCATTACGCCCACATAGAGCAGGATAATTAATGAAGCAAATAAAAATTTGTAGAGATCAAATAACTCATAGGCAAAAATAGAGGCACAGATTCCTATGGAATAAAAGATGGCAATACCTCCCAGGTTGGGAATTTCTCTAAGATGCGAGCTTCTTATCCCAGGCTCATCCATCAGATTCTTTCTTCTTGAAATCTTGACAATGGTAGGAATAGAGAAAAATGTAATTAAAAAGGAGAACACGAAGCCTAGCCCTATTTTTATATAGAAAATAGGTATTCCCGATCCGCCTAAGAACAATTCAAAATTTTTCATTCTTTTCTTATTCAGCACTTGTATCTCCTAAATAAAAAATCATAATACAGAACTTACAAGCACGTCATTATCATTTTCTATTGACCGAAACAATAGTACTTACATTTGTGTTTACTAAATCAATTTTCTTATCAATCTTTTCTGCCCCGCAAAAAACAACAGATAAAAAATCTTTTTCTTCAAGGGCAAAGATAAAAGATAATTCTTACCAAAACGACTATACTTCAATATATCTTGAATTTTTATTTGTCTTTCCTTCATAAAAAGAACTAATTGATCCGACATACTATAAAATATTTCTTCTTTTTTAACAAAGGCCAGATAGGCCAAAAATGAGTAAACCCCTTCAAAAATCTGAAAATTTTTCAACTCTTCTTTTTTGTAGGAATATGGGGATTTACTGAATATTTTTTCCACATCAGACACGGCTTTTAACATATCAAGTCCCTTTTCTGTGTGGGTTTTTGTAATAGAATCAGTACGTTCAAGGTACTGGTAATGGAAATTCTGAGTCTGCGCGATGATTTCACATTCCAACAAAAGCTGTGGAATAAGCTGAATATCCTCAAAATGAACTCCTTTTTTAAATCTTTTCTGATTAAAAAGTTCTTTTTTAAACAGCTTATTACATGCGAAATAGCTGATATCCGAAAAAACAGAAAAATAATCTCCAAGTACTATTTTCTCAGGCATATTGGGAAGCTGAGTCAGTTTTTGGATAATTTTCCCATTTTCATCTACTTTCTGAATATTACAGATCACCATCTTCGCTCGGTGTTTTTCTGCTAAAAGAAGCATTTCTTCAAACATGGTTTCGGTGACATAATCATCACTGTCTACAAAACCGATGTAATCACCGGTAGCCTTATCAATTCCAAAATTACGGGCATCACTTAGACCTCCGTTTTCTTTGGTAAAAGCTTTTATTTTATCCGGATATTTTTGTACAAATTCTTTAATTATTTGTTCAGAGTTATCTTTACTTCCGTCATTCACTACAAGAATCTCAATATCAGGAAGACTTTGCTTCACCAGGGAATCAAGGCATTTTGTCAAATAATTTTCGACATTATAAACGGGAACAATAATGGATACTCTTGAGGGAACATTTGTCATACATTAAATTTTCGTCAGTCTTGCATTCAGCCAGCCTTTTTTAGCTTCATCAAAATCCTTTCTGGAGCAGGGAATGCAGTTTTCTATATTTTCATCATCACCAAAATACCACAAATTACTGAAAGTATCACGCCTGAATGCATATTGTCTGTCATCTACCAAAACATAGAACAGCTCATAATGTCTTTCTTTCGGGTGAGAATGCTGGATATTGATTCCTTCAATCAGATACCATAGCATTTGTGCTAAAAGCTGATGGTTCAGCTGGTTCTCTGAATAAATATTATAATTAAAAATCCCAACAGATTTCAGATTTTCACTCAATCCGATTTCTTTCATATAGGCACAGATTTCTCTTCTGTTCAAACCATTTACTTGAGGATTCATTGAAAAAGGTTCACTAAAGCTTTCAATAGCATCACAATTTACAGTTACCAGATCTGCTTTTCTGAAGAAAGGCTCTGTTTTTTCTGTAGAATTCATCATTTCAGCCAGTCGGATAATATCAAACTCTACTTCTTTGATCAGCCTTACAGAATCCATTTCATTCAAATGTTTCTGGTAACCCAGATGGTGATAATTTTTAATGGAGAAATTCTTGGCTCCGAAAATCTTGCTTAAAAAAGTATGCTCATTGATTGTCTCCCCTTGTTGAAGGGAAATAATATTACTGATCTGGGTATAATTAATGCTTTTCTTATGGAAATTCAATGCTGAAAATAATGAAAAAGCAAAATCATTGGAACCACCGATAATCACCGGAATAGCTCTTTTATAATGACATGCCGACAATACTTCCTGTAAGATATAATGAGTATCCTGAACAGATTTTCCGGATACCAAATCTCCAAGATCTACAACAGGAATTTCGAAGTCCATCTGCGAAAGCTTATAAAATTCTTTTCTTACTGCCGTAAAATCCTGTACTTCCGCATCTCCGCCTGCTCCTCTATAATCTGACACAAACAAAAGAACAATACTGTCTTCTCTGATATCTTTTGTAATCCGATTTCCTATCTGCCAGCTTTCTGTTTTGAAATTTCTTGGTGAAATGATAAAGTCTTCGAAATCCATATTTTAATTTAAAATGTAATAATTGATTAATCGCTTGATGTAACAAACATACAAAAAACATAGGAACTGAGTAGAATGTGGTATATTTTGTTCATAAAAAAGCCGTCAAAAAATTGTTAACGGCTGGTATTTTTAAAGAACTCAATCCTTTTCCTGTTAATTTCTGAAACATAGAAAATTCCTAATTGTTTGCTTCTGCTTTATTCTTCCAATATTCTGCAAGGTTTTTCAGTTCCTGATTTCTATCCTGAAGATCTTTGATACGGGCTTCATATTGTTCTACTAGTTTATCTGAAATATAATTATTTATTGTAGTAACCTTACTAATTGCACTAGCATCACCCAAGGTGTTATTAGAAATACTATCCCCAGTTTCCTCTTTCATTAAGTTATAAATATCCGTTTCATAAAATTCTGAAATTTTTAAAAGATTATCTATCCCTGGTTCAGTCTGATCACTTTCCCATTTCCCATATGCTGTTTGCGAAACATCAAACTCTACCACTACCTGCATCTGAGAAAGATTTCTATTGGTTCTCAATTCACGAAGTTTAGTTCCTAAAGACATATTCTAATAATTTTCAGCTAATTTACTATTTTTTGTTATCTAAATTTAAAACTTTTGTTTTGGATTTTAAAACATTGGTTGTTGTACAGAATCAAAACTTTAAATAACATTGCAAAAATTATCACGCCAGCGTGACAAGAAATATTATATTTAACTACTTAAAAAAACAAAATCATGATGAAAAAAGTATTTTCGTGGTTGTTACTGGTAACAACCTTGAGTCTTACCCTGCAATCCTGCAGAAATGATTATTTCCCCGACCAGCAGGAAGCTTCTACTATCAATAATGCTTTCCGGTATACCTATAAAAGGATTTCTTTAGAGGAAAGTAAGCACAAAATAAACCTTGTTCCTGAATTGCAAAAGATTAATGAAAAGCTTAAAACTCTGGAAACCTTTAATTTAGGAAAATCTGTAAAATACAATAACGGAGTATCTGTGAATACAGATGATGTGATCTACATAGAGCGCGGAACGAATGTACACAGCTATACATTTCAACTGACAAGGGACAATGCTTCTGTGAATGCTCCTTTGGAAAACCTTGTATTAAGCCTATTACCTGATGGAACTTACAAAGAACTTTTAATTACCTATCATTTTACACCACAGGAAAAAGAAGTTCTGGCAAATGGAGGTTCCGTTGACACGAAAGGTAAACTGGCTATAGAAGAACTCAACCCAGGAACATATAATGGATTAGTAGGAAAGTCTGATATATCTTGTGAATGGATTGAAGAATCTTATTATACTGCCTGTAGTGAAGGTCAGCATTTTAATGGGGAACTTCCAAAAACGCAAGGAGGTCCTTGCAAAGCAGATCAACCTTCAACGAAAGTGACCGTAGTAATCCATCGATGTAAAGCTCTCCCAGCTTCTACAGCATTGGGAGATGATGGAACTGGTGGCGGTGGTGGACCTTTTGGAGGGTCAGGAGGAAACAATAATGGTACTCCTACAATACCTAATCTACCACTTGATAGTAAAGACCCTTGTAAAAAAGCAAAAACACCTACAAATAATGTTAATACCCTTTTACATACATCTACAATATCTTCTGAGTTAGGTGCTTTAAAACAACATGCAACAAATGATCATTATGAATACGGAACGGCAATTATAAGTACAGGTACAAGTATTATAGCACAAGATCCATATTCAAGCAATGACCCTAATGATCCCGGTCATGTTTCAATAATTATTCCCTCCATAGGAGATTATCTCGCCTCTGCACACTCACACCCTAGTCATGGCGCTCCACCTCCTTCTGTAAGAGACCTATACAACACTCTTCAAAGTAGTCAACAATACCTTACATTTCAGTCATCATTTGTATTCAGCAGTAATGGAACAATATATGCATTTGTAATTACAGATAGAGATAAAGCAATAGAATTTTTGGCTACATATCCATTTTCAAGTAATACTACAAACGAAGGGAGAATTTTTAATGATAAATCAGAAGTGGGTAAAGATTTTCTTGAAATATTAGACAACTATATGACAGGAAGATTACCTGCATATTCTGGGAATAGCCAAACTGATGGTTTAGAATCAGGCTATGCATATATTCTTGAAAAGTATAATAGTGGTATTAGTTTAGCTAAAACTGATGGAAACGGAAACTTAAAAGCACTTTCGTCCACACCTTTTGAATATATAATTCCCGCATCTGGTGGAAAAAAGATAACAGGCTATAAGGCACAACCATGCCCATAATATTTAACTATCAAATATTATCATTATGAAAACAAAAAAAATATTTATACTCCTAATTACAATTATTTCTTTTACTTTTTTTAAATCACAAACAAGTCAGCCAATTACAATGGTAGATTATCCTAATTTTTATAACCAAACGATAAGTAACTTAAACAATATCATTCCCAATAAAACAAATTATTATAATCAACCTCTTTCAGTTTTTTTACAAAACTTATCTCAAAATAACCTGTCGATACAGTCTTATTATCCGGATAGTGGATATCTAAGATTAATGTTTGTTGGCGATGCAGAAACAAGGTCTGAAATTCGCAAAAAAGATTATGCTAACCCTTATATAGATATTTATTTCACTCAAACATTTGACTTCCAACAAGCAACAGCAATTATTAATCAATATCATTGGTTTTGGAATACAACTGCTGAAAATTTTTACAAAAGTTTAATTATAAAAAATATCACGTTTTGGGATACAAATGGTTTAACAAATAAAAATGGAGGACCTCAATAATTGAATACTGCCAAAACAATAATATAAAGCCTCCAAGTTTGGAGGTTTTATTTTCTAAATACAAACTATGAAAAATATATACCTGCTTATATCTACTCTTTTTCTTGTAAGTTGTATTTCAAACAATCATTCAATTACTTATTTTCTTTCACCAGGAATAGAAAACATAGAAGTGTTTCCAACAAATGAAAAGGATTCAGCAAAAATTCGGGAAATAAATTCAGCAATTGAGAAAAGCTTAGAAAAATGTAAACAAGAAAAAAATAAGGAATGTATAGATGACAGGGATATAATGACAATGTATGCAAAATTCCCAAAAGGAATTTCTAATTTCAGAGTGGTTTTGTTTAATAATTTAAAACTCCCAAAAAATACTACAACTGGTGAAAACCGTATTCTCGTCACCATTGGAACAGAAAATAAATTAGAAAATATTGAAATACTTAAATACACTGATCAGGAGACTAAAAAATCTATTAAAACAGCGTTCAAATTAAAAGAATTAAATACATGGGAATCTGCAAGCATTTATGGAATTCCTGTGAAAGAAAAATTTGAAATAAGTATTTTCATAGAAAACAAAAAGATTACCCATTATTAAGCTGTCCTTTTATGTTCAAAATCTTGTCAACATTGTATCTTGTCGTTTATAGTCAATTTTCACTGAGATTATTTATAAAATAAAAAATCCGTCTCACAAGCTATGTGAGACGGACTTTTTATTCTAATTCGTGTACTAAATAATTAGCACTTTCCGAATGATTGACTGATAACTGTTATTCCAGCTATATTAATAGTAACTCTAACTCCTGTTGGAATTCCCCAAGTTGTACATATAGCCAAACAAGCCTGACCAGCTGTTCCGTTAGGAATACTTAATGGTATGCTGAAACAATATTTCCCAAAACCTAGGGGTAAATTGATGCAAACTTTGTTGTTTTCAACAGTAATGGAGATACACTCTGCTGTTACAAGTAGATAACCTGCGCTTGCTCTCGCAAGGCTTAGATCTGAATCTTTTCCTGATGAACGAAAGATTTGCCTGGCTGTCTTCGTTTGATCTTTTTGCTGCTTCTAATGCATTTGAGATAGCTTCTTCGCTAAAATTAAATTCTGCCATGATTTGATAGTTTTAGTTTTCTTACTCGTTTGGCTTTTCAGAATCCGCCTCGTTTTTAAAGTGGTTTCTGAGCTCCACCTTTTGTAATATTACGGTGTAAAGCTAGAGAATTAAAACACTGTGTATCATAGCTTTAGTACTGAAATTTCAATTTCCGTATTTATACTTAGAGCTTAGTAACCATCATCATCCACAAAGGTAACTCCCTAAATAGGGAAATTTATTTAACGTTTATCATGTGCAGTTTTATATTTTTTCAACTGATTATCAATGAAAAAAACACAGACTAAAATCTGTGCTTTTCTATTATTCTAAATATAATTTATTTTTTTGCTGCTGGTTTCTTAGCTACAGTTTTTTTCACTGTTGTAGCTGCCTTTTTAGTTGTGGCAACTTTTTTAGCTGCAGGTTTTTTCTTTTCTGCAAAAGCTTTAGGATCCTGATCTGTAATCCATTTTTTAACCTCATCTAAAGAAAGTTCTTTTAACTCCTCTGCTTCATATTTGGTATCGTCTGCTTTCTTAGGAATTTTGAACATTGCTTTTCCAAACTTGATGAAAGGTCCCCATCTTCCGTTTTCAATGGAGATTTTTTCTTTTTCCCACTGCTGGATATATCGGTTGGCTTCTTTTTCAAGCTTAGCATCAATCAGTTCGTTAATATCGCTTTGTGAAAGATTTTCAAAATCATATCTCTTTGGAACATTCACGAAAATATCTTTGTACTTGATAAACGGTCCGAATCTTCCTGATCCTTTGGTTACCGGCTCTCCTTTATAGGTAGCAATTGGAGCATCAGCAATCTTCTTTTCATTGATAATCTCCTCAGCACGTTTCTGATCTACAGAAAGCGGATCTTCCCCTTTTGGAATACTGATATATGTTTCTCCCCATTTCACATAAGGCCCAAATCTTCCCACTCCCACAGAAACTGGCTGTCCGTCAACTTCACTTAAGTCGAAAGGCAACTTAAACAGTTCCAGTGCTTCTTCGAAAGTAATGGTTGCAATATTCTGTCCTGTCATTAAGGAAGCAAAGATTGGTTTCTCTTCATCATCCGTTTCTCCAATCTGGATCATCGCTCCAAATCTTCCAATTCTTGCATGAACATTTTTACCAGTCTTTGGATCTACTCCTAATAGCCTGTCTCCTGTTGCACGGTCTGCATTTTCTTCTACATCTTCAATTCTCGGGTGGAATTTTGAGTAGAAATTCGTCATCATTTCTTTCCATTTCTGATCACCGCTCGCAATTTCGTCAAAACTTTCTTCTACTCTTGCTGTGAAACCGTAATCAAGGATTTCTCTGAAATTATCCGTTAAGAAATCATTGACTACTTCACCGATGTCTGTAGGAATGAATTTATTTTTATCCCCACCGAATTTCTCTTCAAGAACTACTTTTTTGATCTTATCTTTTGCTAAAGACATTTTGATCACTTCACGGGTATGTGGTTCAATTTCTCTTTTATCTACATACTCTCTGTTCTGAATCGTCTGAATTGTTGGAGCGTAAGTAGATGGTCTACCAATCCCTAATTCTTCAAGTTTTCTTACCAATCCGGCTTCCGTATATCTTGCACTTGGCCTTGTGAACTTTTCAGTAGCTGTAATGGTTTTATAGTTTAAAACTTCACCTACACTTACTTTCGGCAACAACTTATCGTTGTTTTCCTCATCATCCTCTTCTGCCTTTACAATTCCGTAAGCTTTCAGGAAACCATCAAATATAATAACTTCTCCCTGTGCTTCAAAATGATGCGGCAATGATGCATTTCCTATTTCAATCACTGTCTTTTCAATTTTGGCATTAGCCATCTGAGAAGCCAGTGTTCTTTTATAGATTAATTGATATAGTCTGTTTAATTGTGCATCAGCTACAGTTTTCACTCCAAAATCTGTAGGTCGGATCGCTTCGTGAGCTTCCTGTGCTGAAGCTGATTTTGTAGTATAGTTTCTTGGAGAAGAATATTCTGCTCCATATTCTGATATAATTTGTTTTTTGGCTCCTTCAATAGCTTCCTGGGAAAGGTTTACAGAGTCTGTTCTCATATAAGTAATAAACCCTTCTTCGTATAACCTCTGTGCGAGACGCATCGTATTGGTTACATTATAACCAAGTCTTGAGGAAGCTTCCTGCTGCAATGTAGAGGTTGTAAATGGTGCTGAAGCTGAACGGGTACCTGGCTTGGTTTCAACATTCAGAACTTTAAATTCTGTAGTTTTTGCCTGCTCCAGGAATTTCTCTGCCTCTTCTTCCTTTTCAAAGTCTTTTTTCAGCTTGGCAGCAATTTCCTGCTCTGTTTTATTTAAGAAGATTCCATCCAGTTTAAAGCTTGCTTTTGGTTTAAACTCACGGATCTCTTTTTCTCTCTCAACGATTAACCTAACTGCTACAGACTGTACTCTACCTGCAGACAGTCCCGGTTTTACTTTTTTCCATAAAACGGGAGACATTTCAAAACCTACAATTCTGTCCAGCACTCTTCTCGCCTGCTGTGCATTCACTAAGTTCTGATCAATGTCTCTTGGATTGTCGATTGCTTTTAGAATGGCATTTTTGGTAATCTCGTGGAAAACAATTCTTTTTCTGTTTTCAGGCTTCAGTTTCAATTCATCCGCAAGATGCCATGCAATAGCTTCTCCTTCGCGGTCCTCATCGGAAGCAAGCCATACCATATCAGCTTTCTTTACGGCAGCCTTCAATTCGGTTACCAATTTCTTTTTGTCTGCTGAAACTTCGTAATCAGGACTGAATGTGGCAAGGTCTATCCCCATTCCTTTTTTAGGAAGGTCACGGATATGTCCGAAACTGGATTTCACTTCAAAATCCTTTCCTAGATATTTCTGAATAGTTTTTGCTTTTGCCGGGGACTCTACGATTACTAAATTTTTCGACATTCTAACTAAAAATTTTTGCAAAAGTAAAGCTTTTTTATTATATACTTTTTGTTAAACGGGTTTAATTTAATAATCAATCCGCTTTACAGCATCTTTCAACACTCATTTTTTGGAGAAACAAACCCTTTGTAGTATAGGTTTTACACTGATATACAATTATCAACATTCATTGATATAGAATTTTTCATCAGCCATAATAGATGTAAGAAATATCCTGTCTTATAAAAAAGCAGAACAAGAAGCCTCATTCTGCTTTTAATCTCTTATTTTAAGATTTATTGTTTTATAATTTTCACAACCGCTTCGGAGTTGTTAATTCTTATGACATAAACCCCTGCACTTAAAGACGAAAGATCTGTCTGATTGTTGATAAACTGTCCGGATCTTACAAGTTGACCCAGAACATTAAAAATCTGAAAATTATATTCTTTATTTTCCGTGGCTCTGATGTAAAGAATACTCGAAAAAGGGCTCGGGTAGAGAGATATCATATTGTTGACCACCTTAGATTTCGCATTTTCTTTCATCAATGCAGGCCTATTAGATATAACCGAAAGTCCTGATGCGGGACCTTCTTCATTACCATTGGCATCATACTTTATTTTTACACATCGGCATCCTGTTCCGAAATACGGATCATTATTATCATGAAAGACCATTATTCTATTAGTTGTAGAGGCTGCATCAAATAACACATTAATAGATCTTCCAATGTAATTTGAATTTAAAGCTGCGGTCCATACTGCCGGATACTGAAAGTTGAGCACATTAAATGTTCCCTGTGCAGTCTGATTGGCTGTTACACTTCTGAATCCTCTTGAACCGGAATCAGGATAATTCCCTAGAGAATATGCTGAATTATTAAAAATATACCCCACTGTAGCATTGGCAGAGTTTCTCACTCTCGTTCCGGAATAATCTGTAGCAATACTGTATGATGTGGCTACATTTTTATCTTTTTTGTACCAGGGAGTCTGTCCAAAATCTGCTCCTGAAACCAGGGCTACACTTGTAAGATCCGGTACTCTCCATCCTTCAGGGCAAGGATCAAAAGGGGATTTCTTCCCTCCTCTTCCCCATCTGTCAGAAGCCAGATTAGGTTCCTGCGCCAACCAGTCTGTACCATTGGTATAATTGGGAGTTGTACTGTTGTAAGGAGCAAAAGTACTTGGAATCATATATACCAGAGGGTTCTTCACAGAATAGGATACTATTTTGGAGATTCTGTCTGCCGGTTTATCCGTTACCTGTACATTTGATGTTCCCGCATATGTGTCATAAGGCACAATATAGTTTCCTGAAAGATTATTATAATCCGACTGATTAAGTGTACTGTAAGCCACTGTTCCATTAGCAGCCACTGTTCCCAAAAACACATTATAAAAACTTCTGTTATCCGCATACTGGAATGCTGGAATAGGATCTTTCCTTCCCCATTGATAATGCAATCCTGTAGAAGCACGTATTTTCAGCAGCTCATCAGTTGTAGGTGCCTGAGGATTGGCAACATTGGGAAAAGCATCTGTTGCTCCAAGATTACGATCCATGAAAGTGGTCTGCAATACAGCATCAGCTTTATTAACATAGTTCACGTAATTTGTAACAGCTACCGGAGTTTCTGTAGTATAAGTAGAAGATCCTACCGGAGAATCCGTAACCCAGATATGCCAGCTCCAATATACCGGCGAAGATATACTTCCATTATGTAATGTTACAACAGCATTTCCACTTTCATTGGGTACAATTTCTACAGATATTTTAGAGTTACTGATCTCCTGCAATGACGAAGGTGAAGGATTTACTATTGAAATTCTACTGATAAGAGCTGTATTAGTTGTCCAGAGAACATTCGCTTTTAAATTATTAAAACTGGAAGTATTTAATATCTCAGTATTATCCAATAATTGACTTTGCACAGAGAATGCTTTACTGACTGGAATGTCAATGGTAGTAACCGTTGCGTTTTTAACAACCTGGTAAGTATTCGGATTATTGAAACCTACTTTGTATTCTGTAGCTGCAGGCAGATATTCTGTTGGAAAATCATAATCATTAATTGTATATAATGGATCTTTTATACATCTGCAGCCATTGGCATCCGAAGTATACATTCCGGACATAGGAAAATAGTAATAACGTCCTTTAATATTAGGATAATTAGCATCCGGAATATCTGGCTGTCCTTTATCCGGAATCATGGAAAGTCCTCTTACTGTAACAGCAGGAGAAGTATCGAACAATCGGGTTAAAGTTGCTGTCCACAATGCAATGTGATGCTGATCACTATATTGTCCTAAATGAGCTCCTCTGATAAGCTGTCCGTTTCCAGGAAAAATTCCCATATTATATCCACCGATAGCCGATAGATCAAAGCCAAGATTAGGATAAATTCTAAATCCCGTCATGAAGGCCGGAACTCCTGCATCAGTAGGCTTTATGATATGATATTTATTGGATTCAAAAACATTTTTTGCCATATTGGTTTTGACTCCAAAAGGCGAAAAGTCTATTCTGATATCATCTACATAAGAGGGAGAAGCCAGGTTGGCAACCAGCATTGAGGGGATACGCCATCCGTTAGGACACGGATCATAAGGAGATTTATCTCTATAAGGTTTCGTTTTATCATCAGTATTGTAGACGGTTTCAATTTTCCCCTGTGCATTATCAGACCACAGATTGAGTTCTGAAAGCCTGTTATTAGGTAAGGTCGTTGATTTACCAAACCAATTGACGGGAAGATTGAGATTATTGTTGTAGTAAGCCTGACCTGAGTTATCATCTTTATTCACATAAATAAGACTCAAAGGATTTTTTACAGAAAGTCTTATATTATTGGTAACCTCTGCAGCGGAAAGCAGAACAAACTTTCTGAGATCATCAATACTTACAGCATTGGTCATATTTTTAGCTCCTCTATGCCTCACTCTGCCTATAGATCCTGAAGCTTCATAGAAATCATTTCCCCTCGTTACTAAAGGTGGTATAGGATCTTTTCTTCCCCACTGATAAAGAAGCCCGATACTCTTATTCCAGTCTGATGCTGTGATAGAACTTGTGAGGGCTCCAAGATTTCTATCCATCCATTTCCAATCGGAATCCGGGATAACTTCTGTTGTCCCATCCGATTTCATTCTTTTGACATTGTTGAAACTTTTATAGGCAACGCCATTGGTAGGATCATCTGTTACCCAGATATGCCAGCTCCAATAAATCTCTCCATTTACTTTGAGAGCTACCACAGCATTCCCTTTTTTTGTCTTATTGACAGGGACTTTTATCTTAGCATCCTGACCGGTTCCTATTATTTCAAGGGCATAATTTACTCCGGATTTTATAAGCCCATGAACATCTTCCCACAAAACATCTGCTGTTACCGTTCCTGCAGGAATACCGCTTCCGTTAAGATATCCGCCTCCCTCCCACATCGCATAAGCCTTTTTTACAGGAACCAACAATCCTTCAGTGTTCTGATTGGGATCAAAGAGGTAACTGTTGGGTGCTTTTTTCCAGTCGGGAAGAAGTAATTGTGTCAATTCATTCAGTGGCCTTTTCAATGAGTCCTTACTCTCATTGAGCCATAGATTTCTGTTGATATTACCTTTGGAACTGACTCCAAATAATATCAGGCAGATGACTGCCGCTAATTTTCCAGCTAATCTTTTCATACCTTAGGTTTTAGTGTCATTAGCGGAATGCAATTTTTAAGCCTACTTCAATAAAAAGTGATTTATTTTATAAATAACAACATCATATTTAAATTACATTATTAATAATTTAACATAAAACCCAATAAACAAAACAAACTCTAATAAATTTCCACATAAAAAAAAGACAGCCTTAAGCTGCCTTCATTATATTTTAACTTTCAATATTCTATGGAAGAATATGATTTTGATAACGATCAATCGAGAATCGTCCGGCTTTGATATTATTAAACATAGAGAAGATAACAAAATTGAAGACGACCAGTGCAATGATAAAGGCGTAAATCATATTTTTAACCCTTCCGGAAACAACATACATTGCATTCGGAATAATGATATAGGAGAACCCAATAAATGCTCCTGCAAGTCTGGATGAGAAGATTGGGTTATTTCTAAAAATAAAATAAAGACATATCCCGATTACAGCATAGCTTCTATGGTATTCATAGTAGGGATAGAGTTCTTTCATCTTGTTATCAAAAACAAAAAGGAAGAAGGTAAGGATAGCCATCATGACCTCCGGGATTCCAATTCCCCCGTTAAGTCGCTGCACAGTTTCATCCATATATCCATTAAAACCCTCTACAAGCGTACTGTTAGAGGCCATACCGTCTAGGAAACCGCCAAAACTCCTATAGATTTCAAACGGAGATAAAAAGACAGAACCTACAATCATAATCAACATCACCGTTCTATTCAACGGAATGCGAGCCAGCCAATACATCGGCAGAAATAAATAACAAACACTGTGTATACCAGATCCTATGAATATAAAAAACAGGTAATGCCAGAGTTTTCGTTCTTTAATATACCGTATTGCAAAATAAACGATAAAAGTTCCCAGGTTTTGTCTGATCTGTCCACTTTCCCCGATAAAGAAGTTGGGAATAAACATGAAAAGAGTAAAAGTAAAAGGATAAAAAGTATTGTCTTCTGTATATTCTACTTTAAAGATCATTGCAAAAACAGCAATGACGAATGTTACCATATAAAAAGGTGCATCAAAAAAGTTGAGAAGAACTTTATTAATCAAAGTATACAGCCATTCCACATCCAGAGTTTCCGTCCCTTCCATATGGAGCATCTTCATAAAGATACTGTAATAGCTTTTGGTATCAGAGTAAATATAAATTCCTTTGTAACTTCCGTAATCCGGACCTACACTGTCTCTAAAACCAACAATAATAATAAAATAAACAGCAAGGAACCAGAACCACTTTTTATCGACCTTCTTTCCATATACTTCCTGAACACTGAAGAACAGCATATAGACGATTGCAATTATATAATATGGATGTAGTAAACTCATGCTAGATCTCTGATGTTTTTTTAAACTGATGATATGCTGTGATTATTCCAGTGAGAATTAAAGGTAAAAAAAGCCTCACTTCCCAGAAAAGTCCTACCAAAGTAATCATAAGAAGATAAGGAATGGAAAAGAAAAAATACTTTCCAAAAACACTTCTGTTTTCTTCTTCTGTACAAAGACCATATATAAAATAAATCACAATTAGTGCAAAGACCAATCCTGCAAGATTGAAAGGACTGGAAAAGTTCCTGTTAATATAAAACCCTTCCACAAAAGTAGTTTCATCCTGAACAAGCAGAGCTCTCAATCCCAGATAGGGAATCAGAAAAGCAACAACCAACGGTATAATTTTCCAGATTACCTTATAATTTCCTTTTTTCAACTCAGCTATATTGAAAAATACTGCTGCAAAAAAGGCAATATTCAGACAAGCCGTTTCTCTTACCAAAGTAGAGATTCCAATAAGACCAATGAGAATAAAAAAGAAAATATTTTTTTGAGTATCTAAATATTTCAGGGTTAAAAACACACCTGCCAAATAACAGAAGAGTGCAATGGTGTCACAATTTGTAGGTGCATACTGTGTGATTACAATAAAAAACACAGATAAGAGATGAATAATCCTCCTTGCCTTAAGATTCAGAAGAAGTCCTATTGATTTCATCCGGAAAATAGCATTCAAAATCAAAGAACACAAAACAAAGAACACACTGTTCATCAGGAAAAGCCCATGATAAAAAGGGGTTCCGTTTTTTGACAAAAAATCTTTGAAGAAAGAAAGAGGTCCGTTGATCAGATTGTACATCAAATCTGTCATCTGTACACTCAGATAATTGGGAATCACTCTGTAAGCATATACCGAGGAAAATAAAAAATCAGGGGTTGTCTCTGATGTTTTCAGTCTTGTATAGGAAGATTCAAATCCATAATAAGACATGGCAAACAACAGAAGCGGAAGTACTATTACAAATAGAAATCCGTTTATTTTTTCATCATTTCTTTTCAACATATCTAAAACAGATTCTTATTTTTTTAATAATAATGGTGGTTTAAAATACATTTTTTCAAAAGGGAACTTTTGCAAAAGTAGAATATTTTTTCATTCTTCCTAGAATATTTTATTGATTTTCAGTTAAAACTTATCACTAACTATTTTGAACTAATGCTTAAAAAATTAAATTTGCAGACTTGATTTAAATGCAATGCATCGCTTTTTTATATTTTTATATTATCTGATTTCCAAAAATAAAATCCTGTCTGTGTTTACAGCTTTAGGAATTGCCGCCTTATGCATGTTCTTTGCATCAAAGATCAATTTTGAGGAAGATATCAACCAGATCATTCCTAAAAATGAAAAATCTGATCTTACAGCAAAGGTTCTTAAGCAGCTTAATTTTTCGGATAAGATTATTGTTATTATAGAAAATAAATCCAGTGAAGACAGCTTCCAGCTTTCTGAAACAGCAGATACTTTTCTGAAAAAAATTGAGCCTTTACAGAAATACATCGGCTCTGTTCAGGGCAAAGTGAATGATAATGAAATCTCCGAAACCTTTGATTTTGTCAATCAGAATTTACCTTTATTCCTGAATGAAAATGATTATAAGGAAATTGATCAAAAGCTCCAGAAAGACAGTATTGCTAAACAGGTAGAGAATAATTACATCTCTCTGGTTTCTCCCACAAGCCTTGTCACTAAAGAGTTTATAAAAAAAGATCCTTTGGGGCTTACTTTTTTGGGGATCAAAAAATTAAATGCTTTAAACATCAGTAAAGACTTTAAACTTGAAGACAGCTATATTGTAACTAAAGATGGTAAGAACCTCTTGCTTTTCATTGATCCTAAAAACAAAAGCAACGATACGAAGGCTAATGAGGCATTTGTAGATCAGCTTAATTCCATCAAAGACGGCATCAACAAACAGTTCAAAGGAAAAACAGAGATCAGCTATTTCGGTTCTCCGGTGATTGCTGTGGCCAATGCGAAGCAGATCAAAAAAGATATTCAGAACACAGTGGTTATTTCCATGACGGTTCTTCTGGTTCTACTGATCTATTATTTCAGAAATATTTTTACTCCCATCATTGTTTTTTTACCGACAGTATTTTCTGTACTGCTTGCTTTATTGGTTCTTTATTTTATTAAAGATAAGATTTCGGCAATTTCACTAAGTGTGGGAGCTATTCTGATTGGAATTACCATTGATTATGCCCTGCATATTCTTACCCATTATAAGCACAATAATAATATTGAGGAGCTTTACAAAGAAATTACGTAGCCTATTATATTGAGTAGTGCAACAACAGCCGTTTCATTCTTATGTCTGGTTTTTGTTCGTTCTGAAGCACTGAAAGACTTAGGACTTTTTGCAGCCATTACCGTGATCCTGTCTTCAATCACAGCTTTAATTATCGTTCCTCAGCTTTACAAACCAAAAGAGAAGAGTGAACAGCCCAATACCAACTTTATTGACAAAATTGGATCTTATCCGTATGAGAAAAACAAACCTCTGATTATCGGATGTTCTATTATTATTCTTGCCTGTCTGTTTGGATTCAGGCATGTAGGTTTCAATGAAGATATTGGCGATCTGAATTATATTCCCAAAGAATTAAAAATCAGCGAAGCAAAACTGCAGAAACTTTCAGATATTACTTCAAAATCAATCTATACGATCTCTTATGGTGATTCTGAAGAACAGGCTTTAAGCAGAAATTCTGAACTGAGCAGCTTCCTTGAAAAAGAAAAGAAAGAAGGTAAAATTTTAAGCTATAACTCTATAGGAAGCGTTGTGCTTTCAGAAAAAGACCAACAGAAAAAAATTGAGGAATGGAATCGATTCTGGAATGACCAGAAGAAAAGTCAGACCATTTCCGAACTGGTCAGCAATGGGAATAAATTAGGTTTCAACAGTTCCGCTTTTGATGGCTTCAATGAAGTTTTGCATAAAAATTATTCCGCATTGAGTCTGAAAGATTATCAAAAAGTAAAAGCGCTTCAGATATCAGAATTCATGAGCAACGAAAATGGTTTCTACACGGTTTCCAATGTGGTAAAAGTAGATGAAAAAAAACGGGATACTTTCATCAGGGATATTGAGAAGAAGCATGATGCCATTGCCATTGACCGCCAGCAGATGAACGAAAATTTTCTGGGCCTGCTGAAGAGAGATTTTAATACGCTCATCAATTATTCACTTTTAGCTATTGTCCTGACGATTATCGTATTCTTCAGAAATTTTGAATTAACAATTCTCACCATGTTTCCGATTGTTTTAACGGGAGTGGTGACAGCCGGAATTCTTTATTTCTTAGGATTGGAATTAAATATTTTCAGTACTGTAGTGTGTACCCTGGTATTTGGAGTCGGAGATGATTTCAGTATTTTCCTGACGCAGGCGATGCAGAAAGAACACACCACAGGAAAGAATGAATTACCAACGTATAGAACATCTATTATTCTTGCCGTTTTCACCACAATACTTTCCATTGGATCATTAATCTTCGCTAAGCATCCTGCATTACACTCCTTAGCGTTAGTTGCCCTGATCGGAATGTTCTCAGTCATTATTATCACTTCTACTCTATATCCTTTCTGGTTCAGATTATTGATTACCAACCGGGCCAAAAAAGGACTTTCTCCGATTACTTTCAGGTTATTTCTGCGGGCAGTTTTCTCGTTTTTATATTATGGATTAGGCGGATTGGTATTTTCTGCTGTCGGAAGCTTATTTATTAAGAATTCAAAGGGAAGAACATTAGATATTATCAAATTAATTCTTGCTAAGTTTTTAACATCTGTACTCTATATTACTCCTTTTGTAAAGAAAAGAGTGATTAAAAATCTGTCCGAAGATTTCAGCAAACCTGCTGTCATTATTGCCAACCATACGTCTTTTCTGGATACACTGGCTATTGCAATGGCTACCCATAAAATTATTTATCTGGTGAATGACTGGGTATACGAGTCTCCTGTTTTTGGAAAACTGGTAAGAGCGTTAGGCTTTTATCCTGTTTCACAGGGAATCGAGAATGGAATGGACAAACTGAAAGAAAAAGTTGAGCAAGGATATTCACTGGTTGTTTTTCCGGAAGCAGAACGTTCTTACACCAATGATGTGAAAAGGTTTCATAAAGGAGCATTTTATCTTGCTGAGCAATTCGGATTGGATATTCTTCCACTTTACATCCACGGAAACTCTGAAGTATTACCGAAAGGAGACTTCATTATCTATGACGGAAGCATTACGGTAAAAGTGGGCAACAGAATCAGCAAAGACGACATGAGTTTTGGTAAAAACTATTCTGAGAGAACAAAGAAGATCAACGCTTATTTCAGAGAAGAATTCGCCAAACTGCGTGAAGAGATTGAGGATGAGAATTACTTTAAAAAGAAATTATTCCTGAGCTATCTGTATAAAGACAGTGAAATGGTAAAAGCAGTAAAAGAAGATTTTAATGCCAATAAATCAGTATATTTCGAACTGAACAAGCATATTTCAAATGATGCCAATATTCTTCATTTAGCTGATGATTTCGGGCAGAAGGATGCATTATTAACTTTATACCAGGCCAGCCGAAGAGTTTTTTCTCTGATTCAGAATGATGAAAAAAGAGCAACAGCAGCACACAGCTATCTGGTAAAAAGAAGAAAGATACAGTATATAAAAGACCTTTCTGAGGTAAACAAAAAGATTGATGTACTCCTGGTCTCCCATGATCGTTTTACATGGAATGATATTCAGGAGCTGCCGGAAACGATCATTTTTGTAAATACAAAAAGTGATTCTTTTGAAAGTGATAATTATGCACTAAAATTTAGTTCTGAATCATTAAAAGTATTTAAAACCAAATAATAAATATGAAAAACATATTTTTGTAAACGCTAAAGAAAACTAATGAAGAAAAATATACTTGTCATATATTATTCACAAACCGGACAACTCGAAGATATCGTGAGAAATATAGCCCAACCTTTTGAAGCTAAAAAGGAGGCTTATGATGTTACGTATTACAACATTCAGCTAAAAGAAGATTTTCCTTTTCCCTGGCCAGGCGATGTCTTTTTCAACACTTTTCCTGAATCTTATCTGCAGATTCCAAAAGAAATACTTCCTCCTTCAGAAGAAATTCTGAACAAAAAGTATGACCTTATCCTATTCGGGTATCAGGTATGGTATCTCACACCATCCATTCCTATTATTTCTTTCTTAAAGAGTGATTATGCAAAACAAATCCTTAAAGATACTCCTGTGGTTACGATCTCAGGAACCAGAAATATGTGGATGCTTTCCCAGGAAAAATTAAAGGTTTACTTAAGAGATTTACAGGCTAAACTCGTAGGAAATATTGCTTTGGTAGACAGACACGATAATTACACCAGCGTATTAACGATTCTCCGATGGCTTACCACAGGTCAGAAAGAAAAATCAGGAATGCTTCCTGCTGCAGGAGTTTCCGATGAAGAAATCACAGGTTCTGTAAAGTATGGCGAGATTATTGAAAGACATTTTAATAATAACGACCTTAACAGTTTACAACCAGATCTTGTGAAAAACGGAGCGATTGAAATCCGTGCGTTTTTAGTACGCGTAGAAAAGGTAGGAAACAAAATTTTTACAGTATGGTCTAACCTGATTATCAAGAAAAAAGAGAAACGTCCATTGCTGATAAAATTCTTTAAGGTATATTTGATGGCAGCGATATGGATTATCTCACCTGTCGTTTTGGTTTTACACCTGCTTACAACCCCTATATTTTGGTTTAAAAGACAAAAACAAAAAAGATATTTACAAGGAATTAATTTAAAATAGAATGTACGACGTATTTATAACAAAAGCATCAAAATACTTACCCAATGAGCCGGTAGCGAATGATGAAATGGAGACTTATCTTGGGCTTATCAATGATGCGCCATCTAAAGCAAAATCACTTATCCTAAGAAATAATAAAATCACGACAAGATACTACGCTTTAGACAAAGAAGGAAACCCTACCCACTCTAATGCGCAGCTTACTGCAAAAGCAATCGAAGGACTTTTTGACGAAAACTTCAAAAAGGAAGATATGAAATTATTATCTGTAGGAACTACTTCACCGGATCAGATCCAGCCTTCTCACGCTTCTATGGTACATGGTGAACTGAACATCGGAAAATCTATTGAAATTAATACTTCAACAGGGCTTTGCAATTCAGGAATGAATGCGTTAAACTATGGATTCCTTTCTGTAAAGGCCGGTGTACAGGACAACGCCGTATGTGCAGGTTCCGAAAGAATGTCTGCATGGATGACTGCTGACAAATTCAACCACGAGGCTGAAAATTTAAAATTACTGGAAGAAAGACCCATCATTGCTTTCAAAAGAGAATTCCTGAGATGGATGCTTTCTGACGGAGCCGGAGCTTTCCTTTTGGAAAATAAACCGAGAGAAAACAGTACTTCCTTAAAAGTAGAATTCATTGATTTCTATTCTTATGCTCACGAAATTGAGGCATGTATGTATGCAGGATGCGACAAACAGGAAGACGGAAGCCTTAAATCATGGGCAGACTATCCTTCTGACGAATGGTTAAAGGAATCTATTTTTGCCATCAAACAGGATACTAAAATCCTTGATAAATACATCCTTGTAAAAGGAGCAGAAAGTTTAAGATCATCTTTTGATAAACATAATCTGGATCCGGAAAAAATTGACCACGTATTGGCTCACATTTCTTCAGGATACTTTAAAGACGGACTGAAAGAAGAATTTGCTAAAAAAGGAATGGATTTCCCTGCAGAAAAATGGTTCTATAACCTTTCTGAGGTTGGAAACATCGGTGCAGGATCTATATTTATTGCCCTTGAAGAACTGATGAATTCAGGAAAACTAAAAAAGGGAGAAAAAGTACTTCTTTGCGTTCCTGAAAGTGGAAGATTCGCTTATTCATGTGCTCTATTAACCGTTTGCTAATGGAACACAGACTGCCCACATCTGATAAAGATTTTGTAGAAAGTCTTATTCCGCAAAGGTTCCCTTTTGTGATGGTGCATGAATTGTCAGAGTATTCTGAGAACCATCTTCTGTCTGGCTTTGAAATAAAAGAGGATAATCTCTTCATCCAGGACGGATTTTTTCAGGCTTCAGGTTTGATTGAGCACCAGGCACAGAGCGTTGCTCTGCATACAGGATATAAATATTATCTGCTGGGAAAAGATGCACCTACGGGATATATCGGAGCTATCAAGTCTTTTGAAGCCGAAATACTACCTAAAGTGGGAGACCATCTCAAATCTGAAGTTACCATCCTTAATGAAGTAATGGGAGTAACCCTCGTGGATATCGTTACCAAACTGAACGGTGAGGTGATTGCAAAATCTCAAATGAAAACCGCTGTAAAATAAACTGGAAATGGAAATAAAGGAAGAGAATATCATCAATATACACAACTTTTTACCGCATCGCGAACCGATGTTGATGGCAGATTACATTCTGGAGCTGACCAAAGAAAAAGTAGTGACTTCCTTTGAAATCAAAGAAGATAATATATTTGTTCACAACAATGAATTTGCAGAAGCCGGCCTTATTGAAAATATGGCTCAAACCTGCTCTTCTATCCTTGGACAAAGCTTCTTTGAAAATCCTGAAGCCGATACTAAAGTGATTGGATTCATTACCAATATCAAGAAGATTGAGATTTTTGCTCTTCCAAAAGTGAATGACAAAATCATTTCCAAAGCTTCACTTATTTCACAGTTTGAGAACATTTGCCATATTTTCTGTGAAACATTCAATAATGATGAATTATTGATCAGAGCAGAAATTAACCTGTTTATTCAGGAAGTAAAATCGTAAAGATCAATTCAACATAGAATAGAAAAGCTGTACAAAACGTACAGCTTTTTTATTCTCAACCTTACTAAATGAATTTGTGAAAATTTGTGCAATCCATTTGTGCTATTTGTGTTTAAAAAATAGGTTTTGGTTAAAGCCCACTCCTATTGAATTGATTACAATGACTTTACGGAAAAAGGTTCATTTTTCGTTTATTTCCACATTCATCACAACCTTTCAAAACAACTGATAAACAACACATTATAGACTCAAAAACCTCATCATCAGATGAATTATTTCACGTGAAACATTTTATAAATCCGTGAAACTCTGATGGTCAGGTAGAAACAGTTTTAAACAACAAAAAAGCGGAACATTTCTGTCCCGCTTTTATCATTATTTTAAACAAAATAATTAGTATCCGAAGATCTCTTCAAGAGATACTTCCTGGAATTCTCCCATTTTGTTGATAGATTCCATATTCAGATTTTCTTTCTTACCGATGATAGCTGTATTGTATTTTACAGGTTTTACTTCAGTGTTGTAGAATCCTGTAAGCTGTGGCAATGTCAATCCTTGAATTTCAGCGTAAATATCTTTTCTGATATCATAGTCAACCCCTAATTTTTTCAATGCTAACTGATTGAAGAAAATATTTGTTCTGTTAATTCTGTTAGAAGCAATCTGTTTTAAGGCAGAACCTCTTGCATTCTCGAACTGGGCAGGGATTTGTGGTAAAGATACCATTAATTCATTCATTGCATTTACAGCTAAAGGAAGCTTGTTTGACTGTGTTCCGATATAATTCGTCACATAGTTTGCTTTCCCTTTTTCCGAAGCATTTCCATAAGAAACATAGGCTGTGTAAGCCAATGACTTACTTTCTCTGATCTCCTGGAAAACGATAGAAGATAATCCTCTTCCGAAATATTCATTGAAAACATTTGCTTTCCCGAAATTACCAAGGTTTACTGTACTTGCTTTTGCTACTTTAGACATTTCCATCTGTACCATGTCATAATTTGTGAAGTATACCTTTCCTTCTGTAGCTGGTTCAGCATATTCTTTGGCTTGTGCCGGCTGAAGGCTTGTATTGGTAATAAATGGCTTCACTGCTTTTTCCAAACCTGACTGATCCTGTCCGTAAAGAAGTACCTGATAAGGATACTGGTTCAGTGTTTTCACTTTCTTCATCAATTCTACAGCGTCAATACTCTCAAGACGATCTTTGGAAACGATGTCGGTCATTCTTGAGTTTTTACCATATTTAGCATAGTTTGAAAGAGCCGCCATAATTCTCACTTTATCTTTCTTCGCAGCAGCTCTGGATTCAAGAATGGTTTTTACCGTTTGAGCATAAACCGCTTTATCAGCTTTTACATTCGTCATCCAGTGGTTCATCAGCTCTGTAGCTTTCTTCATATTACTTTCAAGACCGCTTAATGTAATAATCATCTGGTCATTGGAAGTTCTCAGGCTATAGCTGATTCCCAGTTTAAAAAATTCTTCTTTCAGCTGTTCCGGAGTGTATTTATCGGTTCCAAGATATTCAAAAAGAGTTCCTGCAATAGAAAGTTCTTTATCATTATCTGTTCCGAAAGGGAAGATATAACTGATTTGAGCAACCTCATTATATTTATTCTTCACAAAGCTTATCGTCTTATCTTTGATCTTTGAAGTCTGAATGGCTGTTTTAAAATCAATAAATTCAGGCTTACTTTCCGGCACTTTTGTATTCAGAATATCTTTAAGGAAAGGAGACTGAGCTTCTCTGTTCAGTTTAATTGGGGTAATTCCAGGGTTCTGTACACGTACAAGTTTATCATTCACTCCTTTTTCTTTATAAATAACAACATAATTATCCTTAAAGAATTCGTTAGCAAACTTCACTACGTCAGCTTTTGTGATCTTATCATACTGATTGATCTCATCAAGCTCCTGTTCCCATGTTCTTACATTGATATAGGAATCATACAATTCAGTCGCTAATCCGTCAGCTGTTTCCCAGCTTTTCATACGCTGAACTTTTTTATCATTTACGATAGCTTTCAGTATCCAGTCCGGGAACTGTCCTTTTTTAACAAGATCCAACTGATCCATCAGCAATTTTTTAGCTTCATCAAAGCTTTGTCCCTCTTTAGGAGTTACTACCAGTCCAAATGTACCGTACATTTTGTAAGGAGATTCATACGCTCCCGCTCCAAGCGTTTTTTGCTTTTGATTAATATTAAGGTCAATTAATCCAGCATCTCCTCTGTTACTTAAAATTTCAGATACTACATCTGCCAGTCTTGCTTCCTGAGTTCCATAAGAATCTGTTCTCCATGCAATGGTCATTCTCGGTGTAGTAGGACTTTTTACCGTTCTGGTAACAATGCTGGTCATTGGTTCTTCCGTAACCATCTTTTTCATCGGAAGCTCTTTGTATTTGAATGCTCCGAAATATTGGTCAACTAATTTTATAGTTTTGTCATAATCCAGATCTCCAACCAATACTACAGCCATGTTATTAGGCACATAATACGTGTCAAAATACTTGTGAATCGCTTCCATAGAAGGACTCTTCAAATGTTCTGAAGTTCCTATTGTTGTCTGCTGTCCGTTCGGGTGTTTTGGGAAAAGAGCCTGCATCAATGAATAGAATACAAGACGGCTGTCGTTATCCTGAGCTCTGTTATATTCCTCATATACCGCTTCAAGCTCGGTGTGGAAAAGACGTAGTACCAATTCTGAAAAACGCTCTTTCTCCACCTTTAACCATTTTTCCAATTCATTAGAAGGAATATTGTTTTTATACACCGTTTCATCCAAAGATGTATGAGCATTCGTTCCTGTAGCTCCTAATGAAGAAATTGCTTTATCATATTCATTAGCGATGGCATATTTGGAAGCTTCCTGAGAAACTTCGTCAATTTTTTTATAAAGTTCTTTCTTTTTTTCAGGATCTTTCTCTGCTTTATGCTGTTCATAAAGATCGGAGATCTGCTGTAGCAAAACTTTTTCCTTTGCCCAGTCCTGAGTTCCAAGATGTGAAGTTCCCTTGAAAACCATATGCTCCAGATAGTGAGCTAATCCGGTGTTATCACTCGGGTCATTATTTGATCCTGTTCTTACCGGAATATAAGTCTGAATTCTTGGAGCATCCTCATTTTTTGCCAGATAAACCTTCAATCCGTTTTTCAGTGTATACACACGCACTCCGGCCTGGTCATTCTTTACCGTTTCATAAGAATACCCTTGAGCATCCGTCTGCTTTTGAGTCTCAAATTTTTGTGCCATTGCGCTGATCATACAGAAAAGCGAAACCGAAATAAAAATCTTTTTCATAGTAGTTATTTAATATTATTTTTCAATCCAAATTTCCACCCATTAGTCTTATTTATATAAACACTTGTTACAAAAGAACTGTTACAAGCAGAAACAATAAGCTTTAAAGGATTCTTTTAAGATTCTTTTATAGAAGATTAGTTAAAAGGAACCTTCCCAACAGGGAAAAATAAAAAATGGTTTATATTAGAATTTTGGAGATTTATTGATGATACTGTCTCTATTTCACTGTAATAACTCCCTCAGATTTAATATGATTTACATATAATGTATTTTCACTATTTTAGCCACCTGATTAAAAGAATCAGAAACAGGTGAACTCTATTTCACCTGAAATCTAAAAAAATGAACATTATTTAGATGAAAAAACAAGACCTGCCTCAAGACGAAAGTAACCTGAAATCCGCCAACATGACTGAAGTTCTGTATGTGACGGATGAGAACGACAACTACACGACAGCAAACAGTACAGGCTGGGATGCCAAGAAAGCTGCTCTGGATGAATCTATGGAACTTATTTATGAGAGAATTGAGGAAGCAAAGCAAAATGTAGCCAACAATATAGCAAGCCCTATTGCTTATTATATGGAACTGAATAAAATGGATCTGGGAGTCCTTGCTTCTTATGTAGGAATGTGGCAATGGAGGGTGAAAAGACATTTTAAACCCAAAATATTCAAAACACTAAGTGAAAATGCACTGAAAAAATATGCCGATGCATTCGGTATTTCAGTGGATGAATTAAAAAACTTCAACGGAAAATAAATGAAATGGGCAAGAAACAATGCACTTTCCATTTGACCAATGAAAAGATACAATCAGCAAATGAAATTAAACTTTGAACACCATCAGACTGCGCATTGCGAAAACGGTGTTGCTTCTAATCTACTGCTTAATAAAGGACTGAAACTAAGCGAACCTATGATCTTCGGGATTGGTTCCGGACTGTTTTTCGTCTATCTTCCTTTTTTAAAGGTGAATTTTGCTCCGGGCTTCAGCTATCGCCCAATGCCGGGTGCTATTTTCAGTAAAGCAGCCAAAAGATTAGGAATTAAAATCAAAAGAGAAAAATTCTCAAATCCTCAAGATGCCCAAAAAGCTCTTGAAAGAAATCTGGAACAAAATATTCCTACAGGACTTCAGGTGGGCGTTTTCAACCTTACCTATTTCCCTGAAGAATACAAATTCCACTTCAATGCCCATAACCTTGTGGTATACGGAAAAGAAGACGGAAATTTCCTGATCAGTGATCCGGTAATGGATTATACCACTTCCCTTTCCGAAGCAGAACTGGAAAAAGTGCGATATGCAAAAGGAGCACTTCCTCCAAAAGGACATATGTACTACCCTATTTATGTCCCGGAAAATGTGAATCTTGAAGAGGCCATAAAAAAAGGAATCAAGGATACCTGCAAAAATATGCTGGCGCCTGTACCACTTATCGGAGTAAAAGCCATGAGATGGGTAGCCAGAAGCATCCCGAAATGGGCAGATAAAAAAGGTACAAAAGTGACCAACCATTATTTGGGACAATTGATCAGAATGCAGGAAGAAATTGGAACCGGAGGCGGAGGCTTCAGATTTATCTATGGTGCATTTCTTCAGGAAGCAGCAGTTATTCTTAAAAATGATGAACTTAAGGAATTATCAAAAGAAATCACTTCTATTGGTGACCTTTGGAGAGACTTTGCCGTGGATATTGCCCGTGTTTATAAAAACAGAAACTCCAAAAGCAATATCTATAACGAACTTTCAAAAACGATGCTGCACATTGCAGATCTGGAAGAAGCTTTCTATAAAAAACTAAGAAAAGCGATCTGATATGGCAGAAAATATGATTGAGATCAAAAACTTATACAAGAAATACAAAAATTCTGATGAGTTTTCTGTAAATGATATTTCTTTGAGCATCAGCAAAAATGAAATCTATGGAATTCTCGGCCCCAACGGAGCTGGGAAAACTACATTGATTTCAATGCTTTCAGGATTGATAAAACCTACTTCCGGACAATTTACCATCAATGGTTTATCTCCACAGAAGGATGGTTTCAAAATCAGACAGATTATCGGAATTGTTCCTCAGGAATATGCCTTATATCCCACGCTTACTGCAAAAGAAAACCTTATGTTCTTCGGAAGCCTTTATGGTTTAAAGCATAACCAGCTTCAAAAAGCCATTGATGAATCTCTGGAAATCATGGGACTTTCAAAATTTGCCAACAAGCAGATAGGACAATTTTCAGGAGGGATGAAACGACGCTGCAACCTCATCGCAGGAACCCTTCACAACCCTAAAGTTCTCTTTCTGGATGAACCGACTGTAGGTGTGGATGTTCAGTCTAAAAAAGCAATTATTGATTATCTTCTGGATTTAAATAAACAGGGAACCTGCATTATTTATACTTCCCATCACCTTTCTGAGGCAGAAGAGTTCTGTACAAAAATTGCCATCATCGATCATGGAAAAATTCATGCTGTAGGAACGCCTGAAGAACTTGTTTCACAGATTGCCAATGCCGAAAACCTGGAAGACGTTTTCATTTCATTAACCGGAAAAGAATTAAGAGATGTTGTTGTATAAACTGTGGAGAAGTTTTATTAAGGAAATTCTTCTGCTGAAAAGAGATATCGGAGGAATTGTCATCATCTTTGTGATGCCTTTGCTTTTGATTGTAACTATTACCCTTATTCAGGATTCTACCTTTAAAAACCTTGAAGGCTCAAAAATCCCAATTATTTTTATTGATCAGGACAAATCTGAAGTTTCAAAAAATATAAAAGCAGAACTGGAAAACAGCAAAACATTCCAGCTGCTGACCAACTTCAACGAAAAATCGGCTCAGGATGCTGTTTTTTCAGGAGATTATCAGATGGCGATTGTCATCCCCGAAAACTTAACGAAAGATTTAAATTCCAATATTGATTCTAAAGTTCAGACCATTGTAAGTTCATTCGGACTGGAAGGAGATTCTGCAAAAGTAAAAACAGCAGCTCCAAAAGCAAAAGAAATTCACTTATATTTTGATCCTGCTACCAATGCCGGATTCAAAAATTCTGTGATGAATTCTGTGAATAAAATGGTTTTTGAGATTGAAAATAAAAAGATCTACAAAGCATTTCAGGATCAGCTGGGAACTACGGAGAATCTTGACGAAAATAAAAACCTGATCAGCTTTAAAGAAATCACACCCAAGAAAGGAGAGATGGATGTAATGCCGAATTCTGTTCAGCATAACGTTCCTGCATGGACTCTTTTTGCCATCTTCTTTATTGTAGTCCCTTTATCCATCAATCTGGTAAAAGAAAAAAGCCAGGGAACGAGTGTAAGAGCAAGAATAAGCCCTACTCCTTATTTTGTCCATATTTTAGGAAAAACCTTTACCTACCTTATCATCTGTCTTATTCAGTTTTTACTGATGGTTGCCGTAGGAATTTATCTTTTCCCTTATATGGATCTTCCGGCTTTTGATGTATCAGGAAAAATGTTCCAGCTTGTGACAGTAACGTTGTTTGCAGGGTTAGCAGCGATTGGATTCGGGGTTCTATTGGGAACTATTGCTGATACGCAGGAACAGTCTGCTCCATTTGGAGCGACGTCTGTAGTTGTTTTGGCAGCCATTGGCGGAATCTGGGTTCCTGTATTTTTAATGCCGGAATTCATGCAGACCGTAGCCAAATTTTCTCCTATGAACTGGGGACTGAATGCCTATTATGATATTATTTTAAGAAACAGCGGAATTGGCGGAATTGCCAAAGAACTGTTTTTCCTTTTCTTATTTTATATTGCTACTGTAGCTATTTCCATTTTTTACGAAAAAAAACAAAATGCAGTCTAAAGAAAACATATTAACCTGTACCGAAGAAGTAAGAGTACGCTTCAATGAAACAGATCCTCTGGGAATTGTCTGGCATGGACATTATATCGTGTATTTTGAAGACGGAAGAGAAGCTTTCGGTCGTCTGCACGGTCTTACTTATCTTGATATTCAGAATGCAGGATTTGTAACACCTATCGTAAAAAGTACCTGCGAACATTTTCTTCCTTTAAAATATGGAGAAACATTCAAAATTGTGACTACTTTTATCAATTCTGTTTCTGCAAAACTTATTTACAGATATGAGCTTTTCAATCAGGAAGATCAACTGGTATGCAGCGGTGAAACCATTCAGGTTTTTCTTGACAGTAATGGAGGCTTATGCCTGTACAATCCGGAGTTTTTTCAAACCTGGAAAGATAAAATGGGTTTATCATGAGCAAGGAAATTTATATCACAGACTACAATTGTGTAACTCCTTTAGGTTTCACTATTGATTCCAACTGGAATGCCCTGTTAAAAGGACAGTCGGGAGTTGCTTTACATAAAATTATAGACAATCAGGATGCTTTTTATGCTTCTATGATTGATTCTGACAAACTGAATGAAGAATTCGATAGATTCTTCACTCAGAATACAATTAATTTCACAAGACTGGAGAAGATGCTTCTTTTAAGCTTACAGCCACTTGTTGAGAAGCATTCTATATCAGAAGACACGGCTTTTATTCTTTCCACCACAAAAGGAAATATCAGCCTGTTAAAAAACCAGTCCGAATTACCGGAAGGCGTTTATTTATCAAAATTAGCAGAAAAAATTGCTGATTTTTTTGGATTTAAAACAAAACCGATCATCGTTTCCAACGCCTGTGTTTCAGGAGTAATGGCGATTTCTGTTGCTAAAAATATGATTCAGGCAGGAAAATACAAAGATGCCTTTGTGGTTGCAGGTGATGAGCTTTCTGAATTTGTTATTTCAGGATTCAACTCATTTCAGGCAATAGGATCAGGACCTTGCCAGCCTTATGATAAAAACAGAGACGGAATCAATATCGGTGAAGCAGCAGCCGCTGTTTATATCACCTCATGTCATTGCGAGGAACAAAGTGACGAAGCAATCTCACAAAACGAGAAATTCAGATTTAAAGTACTGGGAGATTCTGCCGTCAATGATGCCAATCATATTTCCGGACCTTCAAGAACCGGTGACGGTTTATATGCCAGTATCAAAAATGCCATGACTGAAGCGAATGTTTCTCCGGAACAGATCGATTTTATTTCTGCCCACGGAACAGCTACTTTATATAACGACGAGATGGAAGCCATTGCTTTCAACAGAATGGACCTTCAGAATATCCCTCTCAACAGTATGAAAGGATATTACGGACATTGCCTGGGTGCGTCCGGACTTTTGGAAAGTATTATTTCTATGGAAGGAGCTCTTCACAGCACTTTGATTCCTTCAAAGAATTTTAAAGAAATGGGAGTAACTCAACCTTTAAATATCATCAAAGAAAATCAAACTTCGGAAATACAATATATTCTAAAGACCGCTTCTGGCTTTGGAGGTTGTAATGCAGCTGTTGTGCTGGAAAAATGTTAAACGGAAAGTGATGAAGAAAACAAACACCTGTACCATAGAACATTCAAAAATAACCGTTGACGGAAATATTATTTTTGAAAGCCCAAGCGAAACCTTTCAGGAATTTGCCAAAGAAGCTTATAAAAATTTAGAACTCAGCTATCCAAAGTTTCATAAAATGGATAACCTGAGTAAACTGGCTTTTCTTTCCGCTGAAACCATCTTGAAAGACGAAGATCACAGCAGAACAGCCATTGTTTTTGCCAACAGATCTTCCAGTCTGGATACCGATTTCAAATACCAGGAAAGCATCAATGATCAGAATAACTTCTATCCAAGTCCTGCCGTTTTTGTCTATACTCTACCCAATATCTGTGTAGGCGAAATAAGCATTAAGCACAAAATGCAGACAGAAAATGCTTTTTTCGTGCTGGATGATTTTGATGAAAAATTTTTGAATGACTATTCTGAACAGATTCTTCTATCCGGAAAAGCCGACAAAGTATTGTGTGGCTGGGTGGAATTGTATCAGGAAAATTACAAAGCTTTTGTATATTTGCTAACCTTATAAAAATGTAACAATATAACAGTGCAATGATGTAATGATCTTCATGATATGCTGAAACACTGATAAACCAACTTAATTATGGAAAACTTAAAAACAGAATTGAAACACAAAATTATTGAAGTTCTTAACCTTGAAGATGTATCTGTAGAAGAAATCAAAGATACTGATCCGTTATTCGGAGGAGGATTAGGATTAGATTCTATCGACGCTTTGGAACTGATCGTTCTTCTTGATAAAGACTACGGAATAAAATTAGCTGATCCTAAGAAAGGAAAGGAAATTTTCCAGTCTATCGATACAATGGCAAAATTCATCGAGGACAACAGAACAAAATAAATTAATATAACAATCTAACAGTGTAACAATGTAGCAATTATTGGTAAATTATTCGATTGCTACATTGTTACATTATTGAATACCATGAGTCAAAAAATTGCCATAACGGGAATGGGCATCATTTCCTCCATCGGAAACAATGTGGAGGAAAATTTTATTTCATTGCAATCCGGAAAACATGGAATTTCAGATATCGAAATGTTTGAAACCCGTCATGCCGGAGCCATTAAAACAGGTGAAATAAAATCATCTAATGAAGAACTTGTACAGCAGCTTCAGGTTGATGAAGACAATAATGTGACAAGAACGTCTTTACTGGGAATGATCGCTGCGAAAGAAGCTGTAGAAAGTGCAGGAATTTCAGATATCAATGGTTACAGAACCGGACTGATCTCTTCTACAAGTGTAGGAGGAATGGATATCACTGAAAAATACTTCTACTCTTACGAAGACTTTCCTGAAAAGCAAAAATATATTGACGCCCACGATGCCGGAAATTCCTCATTGGCTATTGCCGATTATCTGGGATTAAAGGGTATGGTTTCTACCATCAGCACAGCCTGTTCATCTGCAGCCAATGCCATTATGATGGGCGCTAAACTGATTAAAAACGGAGTTTTGGATCGTGTGATTGTCGGAGGAACAGATTCTCTTTCAAAATTTACTTTGAATGGTTTCAATACGCTGATGATTCTTACGGATTCTTACAATACTCCTTTTGACAACGACAGAAAAGGACTTAATCTTGGGGAAGCTGCCGCTTTCTTAGTCCTTGAATCTGAAGAAATGGTCAAAAAAGAAAATAAAAAAGTTCTGGCTTATCTTTCCGGATATGGAAATGCCAATGATGCACACCATCAGACTGCTTCTTCAGAAAACGGACAGGGTGCATTTCTAGCCATGCAGCAAGCCCTGAAAATTTCCGGATTGGAAAAAGAAAATATAGATTATATCAACGTTCACGGAACGGCTACTCCCAACAATGATTTATCTGAGGGAATTGCCATGATAAGAATCTTCGGAGAAAACAAAGTTCCTGAATTCAGCTCTACGAAAGCGTTTACAGGACATACTTTAGCAGCTGCGGCAGGAATTGAAGCTGTATTTTCAATTTTAGCCATGCAACACAGCGTGATCTTCCCGAACCTGAATTTTAAAACAAAAATGGAAGAGTTCGACCTTACTCCTGTGACCGAACTGAAAGAGAAAAACATTGATAATGTACTTTCTAACTCATTTGGATTCGGAGGAAACTGTTCAACCTTAATTTTCTCAAAATCATGAGTACAGTATACATCAACAGTGCATCCTGTATCTCAGTTCAGGACACTTTAAACGAAAATATTCTTCAAAACCTTACGTCTGAGAGTTCTTCAAACATCATTAAAGCGATAGAACCTAATTACAAAGAGTTCATTCCACCTGCAATGATCAGAAGAATGTCTAAAACAGTGAAAATGAGCTCCGTAGCATCTCATTACGCATTGAAGGAAGCTGGAATTGAAAAGCCGGATGCCATCATTGTAGGAACCGGAATGGGTTGCTCCCAGGATTCTGAAAAATTCCTGAAAAACGTGATTGATAATCATGAAGAGTTCCTTACACCGACCTTTTTTATCCAGTCTACCCACAACACAGTAGCAGGACAGATTGCGCTAGGATTACAGTGCCATGCGTATAACTTCACGTATGTAAATACTTCTTCTTCACTGGAGTTTTCGTTGCTGGATTCCCAGCTCCAGATCAATGACGGAGAAGCAGAAAATGTTCTGGTAGGTTCCACGGATGAACAGACAGACAGAACAATGGAGCTTTACTGCTTAAATAATACGATCAAAAAAGAAACAGATCTTCCCACTGATTATTTAAACTCTACGACTAATGGAGTGATTTGGGGTGAAGGGGCCAGCTTTTTTGTGGTAGGAAAAGATAAGACTGAAAACTCTTACGCTAAGCTTAAGAATATCCAAATCAGTAATAAGGTTGAATTAAATGAGGTAAAGGATTTTATCCAGAATTTCTTAACTCAAAACAATCTTTCCAGCAAGGATATTGATGCTGTTATTTTAGGATTCAGCGGAGATGCAAAGTCAGATATGTATTATACAGAAGCCATGAATATGTTTCCGGATTCAGCACAGCTGTATTACAAACATTTGAGTGGTGAATTCAATACGGCAAGTGGTTTTTCAACATTTATAGCCTGCCATATTTTGAAGGAACAGCAGATTCCGGACATCATGATGATCAATTCTATGAAAAAAGAAAACGTGAAGAATATACTTCTTTACAACCATCTGGGAGGTGATGATCACAGTTTGGTATTACTGGAAAAGGCTTAATTAAAGAGAAGTAATAAAAACAGTGCTGCTGTCATTCTGACGAAGGAAGAATCTCTGCTTTTATTATAGATTCTTCATTTCGCTTCGCTACACTCAGAATGACAAAATGGGTATACATTCAGGAAGTTTAACAATAAAAAATAATCAGCAATGAAACATTATCCTTTCATCCTGTTCTATCTTTTCTGTAACGTTTTTATTTATGCGTTCCACGGAAGCTTTTGGGTGTATCTGTTTTGTTTTTTTGCTTTTTCTGCCGTGGTTGTCTGGGGTTCATTTGATATTGAACTGGGATATTTTGTGAACAGTATTACCCACAAGCGCACCAGACTCAAAGAAGTCGCCCTTACGTTTGATGACGGACCTACTGAATTTACACCAAAGTTTTTAGACCTGCTTAAAGAACATCAGATAAAAGCAACTTTTTTCTGTATCGGAAAACAGATTGAAAAATATCCTGAGACGTTTCAGAGAATCATTGCAGAAGGCCATACAATTGGTAATCATACCTTATCACATTCCAATTCTACAGGCTTTTTATCGACTTCAAAAATGATTGAGGAAATTGAAAGATGTGATGAAGTCATGAAAAATGTGGGAAATATCCAGACTAATCTCTACAGACCACCGTTCGGAGTGACGAATCCCAATATTGCAAAAGCGATTAAAAAAACGAATAAAGACAGCATCGGTTGGAATGTTCGATCACTGGACACTATCATTGATGACGAAAATAAAATTTACAACAGAGTAACCAAAAGCCTTAAAAATGGGAGTATTATCCTTCTTCATGATACCTCGGAAAAGACCTTTCGGGTGCTGACCAATTTATTAGTATTTTTGGAGGATAAAAAATATTCAACTTTTACTGTTGATACAGTGATAAATTCAAATAGAAATGATTAAAAATATTGCTTTCGGAGCATTCTTACTGGTTTCCGGTTTCTTTTTTGCACAAAATACCGCAATGTCTGGAGCTGAAGCCAAAGCATTTGTGTCGAAGGTTTCTTCAGACACGAAAGAAATTAAAACGTTACAGAGTGATTTTACCCAGACCAAAAAAATGGATTTCCTGGATAAAAGCATCGTTACTTATGGGAAAATGTCTTTGCAGACGCCCAATATGCTAAGCTGGAAATATACCAAGCCTTATCAGTACAGCATTGTTTTTAAAAGCAATAAAATCTTCATCAATGATCAGGGTAAAAAGTCTTCTGTAGATGCGAAGAGTAAAACATTTGAAAAAATCAATAAACTGATTGTAGGAAGCTCAAACGGAACGATGTTCAATGATCCGGAGTTCACTGTGACGTATTTTAAGAACGGAAATTACAATGTAGCTAAGTTTATTCCTAAGACTTCGCAGCTGTTGAAATACATCAAGCAGATTGAGCTGTATTTCCCAAAGAACCAGTCGACAGTTTCCCAGGTGAATATGACGGAGGCTTCCGGAGATACTACGAATATTGTTTTCAAAAATACAAAGATCAATGCTTCCATTCCTGCGTCAGAGTTTTCTTTATAGCCTGATTCTGATCCTGGCTGTTTCCTGTAAAACGTATCAGTTAACAGATGTAAAACCTGTCTCCTCTTCTGAAAAGATGGTTGAAAATTTATACTTTTCTTCAGGTGAAGATTATGTATACAAATGCCAGATGGACATTTATAAAAACCATATGAGCGGAATTCTGATCATCAAAAAACTGAATGAAACGACGCACCGTGTCGCATTAACCTCAGATTTTGGAAATAAACTGATTGATTTTGAGGTTTCCGATGATGATTTCAAACTGAATTATGTACTTCCTGACCTGGATAAAAAAATCGTGATCAACTTTCTGAAAAATGACTTCCAGCAGCTTCTGAAAAGAAAATATCCTGTCAGTGAAAGCTTTGAAAATGATCATGCTAACATCTATCTTTCAAAAATCGAAAATAAAAGCTATTATCTGTTTTTCAACAAAGAAAATAATTTGCTGAAGCAGATTATTTACACGAAAAATAACAAGGAAAAAATCGATTTCACTTTTGATGCAAAAAGACCTATCTTCGCAGACAGCTTAAACCTGCAGCACAAGGACTTTAAGATCAATATAAAACTATTTCAAATAACCGAAACGGAATAAATTTCCCATGAAAAAAATATATTTCTTACTTTTTGCACTTTTCACCAGTTTATCTTTTGCACAGGTAACTTTCAATCCGGGAATCAGAGTGGGTGCCAATATTTCACATATATCTGACGGACCTGCCCATGAGTCCTTTTATTATAACGATAATCAAGGATATCACTATGGAACCAATGCTTATGATATCAAATCAAAAGTAGATTTTTACATAGGTTTTCAGGCCAATATCCGATTTGCAAAATTCTATGCTCTTCAGCCGGAAATTTATTATACCCGCCAGGGAGCAAAGTTTGAAAGCCAAAATCCAGGTGTTTCTTCTAAAACAGTTACTCTTTCTTATGTGGGAGGAGCAGTAGTGAATAAATTCTATTTTGAGAAATTTAATATCCATTTTGGTCCGACTTTGGAACTTCTGACAGATCATAAAAATATCGATTCTCCTATTGAGGGAGATTTGGGGCTGTTATTTGGAGCCGGTTATGATATTACAAAAAATATAGGCGTTGAAGCCAGAATTAAAAAAGGTTTTGTACATATTAATAATGACAATACCAACGTGACATTCCAGGCGGGAATGTATTACACATTTAATCTTAAAAAATAAGATCATGCAGACCATTCTTACAGACTTTTATACTTTAACATCATACGATAAGACAGAAGACGGAAAGTTTACTGCTCATATTCATCTTAATAAAGACCACGATATTTTCAAAGGTCATTTCCCAGGAAATCCGGTAACTCCAGGTGTTTGTATGATGCAGATTATTAAGGAACTGACTGAGGAATTTACAGGTTCAAAGTTATTTCTGAAAACAGCTTCCAATGTAAAGTTCATGGCGATTATCAATCCTTTTGAAACACCTGATTTGGTACTTCAACTGGATATTGCTGAAAATGAAGAAGATGTTAAAGTAAAAAACTCTACTTCTTTTGGCGAGACTATTGCATTGAAATTGTCTGTAAGCTATAAAAAATTACCATCATGAAACTAATCTTATCATTCTTTGCAGCATTTGTTTTTTTCTTTCAGTCTGATCTTGAAACATTGAGAAACAGCTATGCTAAAGCCAATGAATCTAATACTAATACACAAAACTTCATTGAAACAGCGGACAAACAATCCGGTTCTGATGCAGTAACTGTAGGATACAAGGCAGCAGCAAAGATTATGGAGGCAAAAATTGCTAAAAGCAACAGAAAATCGCTGGTAAAAACAGGAGCAACAAGTCTTGAAAGCGTTATCAAAAGTAATCCTAATAATGCAGAATTACGTCTGATCAGAATGAGCGTTCAGGAAAATATTCCAAAGATTGTAGGATACCGTGGAAGTTTGAAGGATGATAAAGCGTTCCTGTTGAACAATTACAGCAAACAGAATACAGCATTAAAAGGCTATATCAAAAGGTTTGCAATGCAATCTAAAACCATTACAGAGGCTGAAAGAGCCACTTTAAAATAAAAAAATGTTGCTTGCTGAAGTACAAAACGCCATTTCTGAAAAGAAGATATGCGTTTTAATACCTACCTACAATAATGAAAAAACCCTGAAGAGGGTTATTGACGGCGTTCTCGACTACACCGAAAGTATTATTGTGGTGAATGATGGTTCTACCGATTCTACGGTACAGATTCTTTCTCAATATCCTCAGATTATGGTTATTTCCCTTCCAGAGAACAAAGGAAAAGGAAATGGTCTTAAAACAGGTTTCAGAGCAGCAAAGAAGTCAGGATATGATTACGCCATCACGATTGATTCTGATGGGCAGCATTATCCGGATGATATTCCGGTATTTGTAGAAGCTCTTCTTCACGAAAAAGAAGATGTTCTCCTGATCGGGAACAGAAATATGTCTCAGGATGGTATTCCTAAGAAAAGCAGCTTCGGAAACCGTTTTTCCAATTTCTGGTTCTGGTTTGAAACGGGTATCAAACTGGAAGATACACAGTCCGGTTACAGGCTTTATCCTTTGCATAAAATTCCCAAGAAATATTTTACCCCAAAGTTTGAATTTGAGATCGAAATCATTGTAAGAACTGCATGGAGGCATGTTCCGGTAAAGAATGTGCCGATCAAGGTTCTGTATGATCCTGCAGAGCGGGTTTCTCATTTCAGACCTTTCAAAGATTTTACGAGAATCAGTATTCTGAATACAATTCTGGTAACGATTACACTACTTTATATTATTCCGAGAAACTTCGTGAATAATTTCAAAAAAAAAAGTTTTAAAAGATTCATACAGGAAGATGTCTTAGAAAGTGACGGAAGCAACCGTACTAAGGCCTTTTCTATAGCATTGGGGGTTTTTATAGGACTTTCACCTTTCTGGGGATTTCAAACGCTTCTGGTGATCAGCTTATCTGTACTTTTTAAACTTAATAAAGTACTTGCATTTGTAGCTTCCAATGTGAGTCTTCCTCCTTTTATTCCCTTTATTATAGCGGCTTCTCTGTTTCTGGGTGCACCATTTGTAAGTGGAGACAGCGATATTCTAAGTCAGGATTTAAACTTTGAACTGATTAAGAATAATCTTCTGCAATATATTATCGGTAGTTTTATTTTAAGTACCACCCTTTCTGCTCTTGCAGGAGTAGCGTCTTTTTTGTTTCTGAATAAAGTAAGCCCGGAAAGCAATTAAAAAAGCCTGGAACAAAGTTACAGGCCTATCACAATTAGTTATTATAAATTCCTATTTGGAAACAATAATCTTTTGAGAATAATCAAGTGAATCATTACTCACTTTTACAATATAAGCTCCGTTGATCAGTTTTTCTGCACTGATCGTGTTTTGCTTATTAAGGTTGATGCTTTCTCTGGAAATCAGTTTTCCTGTAAAATCAAAGATAGAAACTGTAGTGATTCCTGACAACTTGATATCAGAAGGTGTTTTTATCGTGAATTCATTTCTTACAGGATTTGGATAGATGGAAAGTCCTTTAGAATTGTTGATTTCTTTTACAGCCAATGTAGCACATTCCGTAGGAACAGTAAAATCTTCCACCTGATCACTCATTTCAGGTAAATTATTAAATGAGGCATAGCCATTAAGCCCACCAGGCGAAGCATTCATCCCTAACCCTCTTTTAGCAAAAACATTCCAAATCAAACATTTATTATCCCCTCCTGTTGATGCCTGATCAGCAGCTAAAATAGCATCTCTTCCCTGTACAAAGCTAGGATTACACTGTTGTAATTTTAATGCATCTACTACCACCTGAAGAACTCTTGCGCTTCCGCTGTTTGGATCTGCCAGAACATTGCTGTTGTACCCATATTTTTCTACATACTTCCAATTAAGATCCCAAAGCATAGATGCCCAAACAAATCCAATACTATGAGCATCTGGTGAAGTAAGAGTAGACCCTAATACATTTTCATTTATTACCATTCCATTAGTTTTTCCATAAGTATAGTTATTTATTGTAAAATCAGGTGAATATTTAGTAGATCTAAGCCCTCCTCCATTAGTGTTTTGTCCCAAAGCAAATGTTCCTACCCCTCTAGCTACCGATGCATTATCCCCAGGTTTATTCGTTAGCATCAGAGCAAAGAAATCAGACCATCCTTCTCCCATTTGTTCATTGGAAGAATAGGAATTTAAACAATCACTTCCTATACCTGTCATACGATTACTAATCCCATGCCCATACTCATGTATAATAATTCCATTATCTAAGCTTGCATCATTGTATATATAAGTAGATTTATCATCTTTTAAAGTAACATTTACTAAAGTCCCTTTCATAATTTCATTTACGAGAAAAGAGCCTTCAGAATTTTCGATTAATATCGAAGGTATTGTTATACTGGCATCTGTCCCTCCTATAGGTGCAAAACCTACAGAAGCAGGTGCGTTATAAACTACTACTCCTACTGCTCCTTTTAACTGTGCATTTTTAACTTTAACGGTATAGCTACAACCTCCTCTTTGTATTAAAGCAATTTTTCCCATCAGGTTCTCAGAAATATCAGAACATCCGTTTTGCGGAGTAGTCAGAGCCAAATCTCCGGTTATAGGAGGATTCCCTTCAAGTGTAGGGCCAAACGTCGCTTTTTTACTGGAAGGTTTTCTTATGGTAAATACAGAAGGTGAGTTATAGAAAAGGTTCTGAATTTGGGCAGGTTCATACAGGTACATCTGCATTCTTGGTACATACCCATCAGCAGGTGATTGAAAATTTGCATTATTATAACCTGCTCCATCTCTAGCTTCGGCTAGTACGGCATCATTTCCTGCTCCTCCTGCCGTAAAATTATTTGTTTGGAAATTTCTGGACGTTTCTGTGAATCCGAATTTATAAAACACATCATGTATTTTGTTATTCACATAGAATAAATTAGTTACCGCCGCAGAAGTATAATTATGCGGTGGAAGAGTTACATCCATTGGGAAATCAAAAGCTCTTGCAGCTCCTCCATCCGGAGAAAACTGAATAGTATTATTTCCAATTTCGTCTGTATATGCAAATACATTATTCCCTCTTGTATTCGTGTAATGAGTTATTCCATCAAAATGCCATCCATCAGGAGAAGCAGTAATATCCCATGGATTATTCAGTAGTATTCTGCTTCCGAAAGAGGGAGCTTCTACAGGGAGTGGCAATACATTATAGGATGCATTATCCGGAGCTAAAACAAAATTCTTATTAAATTGATTTACTTCATTATTTAAATATTCCGGGAGGACGACAGCCTGAGCATTCTGTCCCTCAATAGGAAGCTCTCGCTGAATATGCTCATAAGCATCATTATGAAAATTACAGGAAAGGTTGAGATTTTCACGGTATAAAACTGTCCCATCAATTGTACTGATAATTACAGTCAATAAATTCCCTGTTTCTTTCTCTTCAATATTGAACTGATATCCCAGTGTAAGTTCACCTGCATTTGCGAAATAAATAAGATTAGTCTTTATGGGAATTTCTTTTCCTTCACTGCTTCGGGATATTGTAAGTCCATTGAATTTTTTAACTGCTTCTGATATCAGTGCGTCCTTTGATGATGTTTGTTTTCCTTTTATACTTGATGGATAAGTATTGATAAAAGTATTTGCAAAACTTAAAACTTTATTATCTCGGATTAAAACATTAGCAGAACTACCAAATATGGGAATACCATTAATTGTTTGTTGTATTCCTACAACATCACCTTTTAAACTTTTTGAATGATCAACATTGATTACTGTAAACGTTTTCAACTCTTCATCTATTCTTTGAAATGGTCCTTTTTCAGAGTTGAGATAGGTTTTAATAATCTGATCGTATTTTTGTGCTGAGAGTATTCCAGATCCTGAAAAACAACTCAACATCAAAATTTGAAGCGTAAATTTTATTTTTTTCATTATTTATTATTTTTCGAGCGCAAAAAAAATTAATATTACACGCAAAAACAATAAAGTATCAAACTAAATATACATTATCAAAAAAAAAGACTATCTCCACGCAAATAGATTAAAAAAAACAATTAAAAAAAGTAATTTCAATAATTTTAATAACATGAAAAAAATAAATTAATTCTATATACAGTGTCTTATTTAACCTGAGTTCGGGTTAAGTAAAGTAATATTGAAGGCGGGAAGCGGGAAGAAATAGGATGGAGGTAATTATTTTTAGTTATAAAATTACAGTCGCATCACAAGTAAATACAGAAGTTGTTTCAACTTATCAAAAAATATTGGATATCTATTAAAACCATTAAGAAGGATTTAAGAAATAAAGTATAGTTAAGATGAATCATTCTGATTTTAAGCTTAAAGCGAAGCTCATCTTAATACTCTCAACACCTTAATACATCTTAATGTTTCAATAAACAAAAGTTTAAACAAATTGAAATTGACTCTTAAAAAAGAGAAACAGCCATTGTTGATGCTCTTCATACCTTCCTTCTTCCAGCTCCCAGCTCCCAGCTTCAAAACCATCTCAATCAGGAATTCTTATCCCGAACTCAGGTTATTTATTGAAATTTAAACTTTCATTTAAATTATTTTTCAGGACTAGTCAATATGTTATTGGCAGTTTTATCTTAAGTACTTCACTTTATGCTCTTGCGGAAGTAGCGTCTTTTTTGTTTCTGAATAAAGTAAGCCCGGAAAGCAATTAAAAAAGCCTGGAACAAAGTTACAGGCCTATCATAATGAATTATTTTCTACTTTAAGTTGAATAACTTATTGCAAAATAAACTGAACTAAATCTTTTAAAAACTGTTCATCTACTTTTCCTTTTGTTTCATAGTCTTTTGGAGATGGTTTTCCAGTGCCGGAAATAAATAAGTGACTTAATGTAGGATAAAACTTAAATACGGCTGTCTTATCATTTTTCAATGTTTCTTTCCAAAGGTTGAAATCTTTTTCAGTCACCTGATAATCTCTTCCCCCTTGTGCAAAAAACATGGGAGCTTTTACTTTTTTAACCTCATTAAGCTGATTGTAATCTTTTAAATATTTCCAATACGATGCAGATTGTCCCAAAGGAAGTTCTGATGAAGGTGAACTTACATTAAATTTAGATGAATTTAAAAATGCTACCTGCTTTTTCACTTCCTGAACCGCCTCAGCAGGAACTTTAGTTGGATCTATAGCATGAAGATAATCATACTGTTCCACTAATAAATCCTGTAATGATCTCGCATTTCCAGCCATAAAAACATATTTTGAAACCTGAGCTTTTTCTGCAATTTTTGGCATCATATACGCTCCCTGGCTATGCCCGAGAATGATAATCTGGTATCCTTTGTAATCAGCATTATTTTTAAAATAAAGAGCTGCGTTTACGGCATCATTGACCGTTTCCTCTTCTACAGTAGATTTTTCATTAAATGTTTCAGGATAGGAATAGGTTCTTTTATCATATCGGTAGGAAGCAATTCCGTTGGCTAAAAGGTATTCTGCAATATCTTTAAACGGCTTATTTTCCCCAATGGTTTCATCTCTGTCATGTGCTCCTGAGCCATGAACGAAAATCACCAGTTTCTTTTTATTGTTGGAGGGAGGAAGCAACAGCGTTCCATTCAGTTCAATTCCATCACTTTTTATTTTTAGTGTGGTCTTCTCATCTGGTTTCTCAAATGTTTTATGCGGAACTAAAAAGAAGCCCAGCATTTTATTATTTTCTCCAAAAGTAATTTGAATGTCAAGTTTTGTTTTTTCAAATTCGGAATAGTAATAATAGGTGTTTCCTTCATTATTTACTTCAAGGATATTTTTCAATCCTCCAACCTGGCTCTGAAGCTGGTCCGGAATGGCTTTAAGCTGATCCACCGGAATCTGGCCCGCTACGGAAGGATCAAAATAAGAGTGTGCTTTTTCCGCATTTTTATCTACCAGCAAAGCTTTAATGAAAGTATTTCCGATCTCTTTTCTATCCTGAGAAAAGAATAAAAGAGCAGATGCGGTAAAGAATAGGGTTAAAAGTTTTTTCATAATCAATTATTTAAAGACCACATCAGCAAATGATAATGGAGTCATCATTATGGTGACAAATATCGCAATAATAACCAGGGCTAACTGTGTGATATGGTATATTTTTTCTCTTTCCTCCTCATTGATGTCAAAAGTAAATTTTATTTTATCAGGCCTTCTGATGATCAGCCAAATAAACACGAGAACAGCGAGATTCATCAATACAGGAAACACAAGAAAGATTTTGCTTCCATAATTGTCCTTCATACTTCCGTAACCGTGAATAGTGATGGTGTCTGGTATTGAACTGTAAACGGTACACAAATACACAGAATAACAGATGATAATGACAAAAGGAATGCAGAACAGCAGTTTTATATATTTAGGGATCATTTCAGTTTCTTTAAAGTTTTCTTCAGGTATTTTTCAACATTTTTTCTGTCCGGAACTGTTGTAATTTCTTTCGTCAAAGCTTTCTCAAACTCCATTTTTGCCTTTGAATATTCTTTTTTGCTAAAATAATACTTTCCTGACTGATAATAAACCTGCCAAAATTCAGGATTCATATTCTGGTAGGAAGGAATTACATCATCTGTCAACAATGTGTTTTTATCATCAGCGGCCTCATTGATTTCTTTACCGTACATTTTAGACAGCTCATAGTTTTGGAATTCTTCCGAATCAGCAAACGGATCTCTCGCAATATTCAATCCTGTTTTTGCCTGTAAACTTTGCGACAGCTGCTTCCCGGAAAAAATCTCATTCAGATCATAACATACAAATTCTCCCAGCTGATAGGGATTAGAAGAAACCCAAACCAGCTTTTTCTGAGGCGAAAATATAACAGCATGATGAGCCAATAGCTGATTAAGTGCTTTTTCATTTCCATAGCCAATGTTTTTATCTTTCAATCCGGATCTATTTCTTAAAATAGAAGCCATCTTTTCGGGAGTGATCTTTTTTTCTTCCTGTAAAAGCTCCTGAAGTTTTTCATAACGATATTCAGAATGGCTTTCTTCAATCTGTTTCTGATTTCTTTTATCATCTTTGTAAGCTTCAGACTGGAAATGATTGGTGCAAAGAACTCTGCTGGTATTCTGCACGCTGTACACTCCGAAATTCTTAGGTGAAACTTCAATAATGACTGCATTTTTATCAGCCGCACTTCCCACAAGAATAGACTCTGAAACGAAAACTTTTCTTTTTTGGGCAATGGCAATAGCCTCTTCTATATTTTTTGCATATTGTAGAATCTCTCTCGTAACAAGGGAAATAGGAGTTTTTGCCGTTAAAGGAATTTTTGATTTTCCGGCATTAATGGTCACTGTAATTCCTTCTTTATTCATTCCGGAAACCACACCAATCATTCCCGGCCAGCTTACCGACATGTAGGGAATTCCTTCTTCGGGTTGCACAAATTCTACCAATTTATTTTTAGCAAAATCATCTCCCACATAAAAATCGAAATTTCTTCCAATCAACAAGTCTCCATCTTCAGTATTTTCATTCCAAACAGCAAGAGATGTACAGCCTACCATGGCAAGATCCTGCATAGCATGTCCTATATCATGCGCTCCGTGCAGGTAAAGATTTCTTAAATATTTGGGAGCAATAAAATCATACTGATTGGATGAATAGTGTGACAAGCCAAATAATTCTGCCTGATAATCTTCTCTTACATTGAGGTACATCTTTCTGTTATACCATTTTAAAAAGCCTCTTAACAGCCTTTGTCTGAATTTTGAGGGCACAAACCCTTCCACTTTTGAAAAGAAAATACCTTCCTGTTTCTGCATTAAGCTTTGGGTTAATGCTCCGTTATTATAGCCCAGCTGCAAAGGATTTCCTTTGATATATAATTCCCAGAGCTGCTGTTTATTTTTGGTAAGATAATTCTGATTGTAGCTGAATGTACTGTCATTGATCTGGTTCACTTCAGGAACTTCCAGCGCATATTGTTTTACTTCAGGAATATGTTTGATAGATTTTGATATTCCGCATGACGCGAGGAAAACACAAAAAGTGAGGTAAAGAAAAATTCTTTTGTAAGATGAATAAATGGTTTTAGTTTTTTTCACTTTAGTTTTTATTAATCATTTGTGTCAGCCGCATGTCTATCGTTTCTTTTCCGATAATTTCAGCACAGGTATTAAAAGCTCCGATCGTAACGCCTAAGATCCCATGCATATTCACGGATTGTCCGGTCAGGAAAAGGTTGTCAATTTTGGTACGGGGAGAAACCATCGTTTTAAGAGGATTCTCTGAGCTTTTCATGTATCCATACATATTTCCTTCACAATTCCCGATATAGTCCCGATAAGACAAAGGAGAGGAAGTATAGAGTGTTTCAATGGCATGCCTTACATTCGGAATTTTCTTTTCCAGAGCGTCAAGCATTTTTTCTGTTTTTTCAAGCTTAAATCTTTCATAGGCATTTCCTCTTTCATGCTCATCGGCAACGGTATTGAAGGTATTTTCCCATTCTTTAACCTCATCAAAATCCATATAAGATATCGCCGTCAGACTTTCTGCGAATTCAGGATGACGTTTCGAAGGTGTGGAAGAAAGCATATACGTTTCCGGCCATGATTCTTTCCGGTATTGGAACGCATTCCAAACCTGTTCTTCGGATGAGTAGTGATATCTGTTATAATTAAAATTCGGAAGATAATGAGGTTTTAAAACAAGGTAAATACTAAAGCACGATGAAACTGGCTTCCAGCTTAAAACCCTGTTCAGAAAGGATTTCTTAAGTCTTTCTTCTCCAATAAGCTTAATAGTGGAACGGATTTCTATATTTGAAATAAATTGTTTGGCAGCGTATTCTTTTCCTGTTTTTGTTTTGACAGAGGTCAGTGTATTATTTTCATTAAAAACAAATTCTGAAACTTCCGAGTGCTTGTGTACTTCGGCTCCATATTCCCGGAGTTTTCTGATCAGAAGTTTAGAGATCTGGCTTCCTCCTTTCACACATTTGTACGCACTTTGGATATAAGAATTTACCGTCAGGGCATGTACATAAAAGGGAACATTCTCCGAGTCTCCGGCATATAAAAAGTTGGAACCTAATAAAACCGACTGAAGTTTTTTATTCTGGGTAACAGATTCAATGAATCTTTTGGTATTAAGATGCAGAATTTCTTCGTTGTAGCTATCTTTTCCCACCACATGATATCTGGGAAACTGACTGCATACATACTGAATTTCTTCACAATAGTTTTCAAGATTTTCTTTTTCTTCGGGAAAATATTTTGAAAGCTGTTCTACAAAATTCTGATAACCCTGTGCATGGGGATATTCTATTTCATCATCTCCGAAACTGATTCTGTCATAGCCATCTTCATCCATCAACTGAAGTTCAAGATCATCCATGATTTCAAGATAGGAAAAGAACTGGTTCAGATTCTGCCCTTTGGATAAGCCCCCAAGATAATGGACTCCGGTATCAAAAATAAGTTTATCTCTTGAAAAGGTCTGCAGATTTCCTCCATATTGGTTATTTTTCTCCAGAACGCATACTTTCAGACCTTCTTTCGCCAAAATAAGAGCTGAAACAAGACCTCCCAATCCGCTGCCGATTACAAGTATGTCGTATTCTTTCTTCAAAAGAGAATGTGCTTTTAATAATTAAGAAACAGGGAATTTAAGATATTTAAAGATTACTTTCGTAAAGTAAGCATAGAAATTTTATTAGTCATCTTAAATCTCAGTACATCTTAATGGTTTTAGTTTTTTATTCGTTTTGTGGGATAAAAATAGAAAAATTAATCAACATCATCCCAAAAATCAAAATAATTAAACCATTGAAGCGGGTATTTTTTCACCATAGTTTCAAGATTGTTCACATACGACTGTAAAAGCCCTTGTGAATCACGGTTTTTGATGTTTTGAGCCACTCTTGCATACAGATGGTAATGAAGATTGTTTTCCTTCATCACATAGACATAGACTACTGGAACTCCTAATCTTGAGGCAATCAAAAATGGGCCGGCCGGAAATTTTGCACTTTTTCCCAGCAGTTCTGCCTCCAGATATTTGGATCCTTCGAAATAACGGTCTCCGGTAAAGCAGATAAGCTCATTATTGGACAAAGCCTGATTGATCTCAAAGATATGAGACATGTCTTCTTTTACGTAAATGAACTTGATATTACTCTCTTTTACGGCAACACTTTCAAGATATTCCTTGATGACGGTAACTTCCTGATCTGTAGTCACCAGATTGATCTGACAGTCAAAATCAATATCAGCAAAAAAATGCTCTGCAATTTCAAAATTACCGATATGGGCACTGATCAGCACTCCTCCTTTTTTAGCGGCTAAAAGATTTCTGAGATTTTCAATACCGTCAAACTCATAAGTATATTTTTCTCTGAGCCCGGCAGAAATCGCGGTTTTATCAATCAGAACTTTTCCGAAGGTAAAATAGCTTTTAAAGATAGAAGCTTTGGATTTCCAGTATCCGTAGTTCAGTCTTTTCTGGAAATAATAAAGAATGTATTGGTTGCTTTTCTTCTGAAACAGTGAATAATAGGCGGCTACAAAGTACAGCACACCATATGAACTTCTGATCCCGATATTTCTAATACACCAGACGAATATTCTGTATCCGAGTACTGTTCCTTTAGATTTACCTTTCCACTTGTTCATATCTAGAATTTAATATAACAGAGAGCCAATGTAATAATACCTTTTTGAAGTGTCCGTTACCGGATCACTGTGATATTGTTACATTGGCACATTTTATAGAATAAAGATTTACTCAATAACTACGCGTTTTTTTCAGCAATCTTATTTTCAATCGTTGTATAGAAATCATCAAATGTTACCATTTTTTTGAAATCTGCTTCTCCTAATTTCACCCCGAAATTGGATTCAATCACGACTACCATGTCGATATAATCTAAGCTGTCTAAGCCCAGTGTATTTTTAAGGTTGGCATCGTTACTGATTTCGTCTCCGTCTACCTCGAATTCGTTTACAAGAAAATCATTAACAATAGCAACAATTTTTTCCCTTTCCATGTTTTTAATCAAATTTTTTAACTATTAGTGCAGAATTGGTTCCCCCAAACCCAAAAGAATTCGACAAAAATACATCAATTTTTTGATTTTTTGTTTTTGCGACTAAATTTATCTTTTTCGCCTCATTATCAGGGTTTTCCAGATTAATATTAGGAGCAACAAAATCATTCTGCATCATCAGAATAGAGTAGATAACTTCACTTGCACCTGCCATCCAGCACTCGTGTCCGGTCATCGATTTGGTAGAACTTACCGGAACTTCACTCCCGAAGATCTCATAGATGGCTTTCGCCTCGTTGGCATCACCAATTGGAGTAGAAGTTGCATGAGCATTGATATAATCGATGTCTGAAGCTTTTAATCCTGACTGTTTTAAGGCTCTGTCCATTGCCAAAGCCGGCCCGTCTACATTAGGGGTTGAAATATGACCTCCGTTTGAAGAAAAACCATACCCGATAATTTCAGCAATAATCGGAACACCTCTTCTTTGGGCAGATTCTAAGCTTTCAACGATCAGACTGGCTGCTCCACCACTTGGAATCAATCCGTCTCTTTCTGCATCGAAAGGTCTGGATGCTTTTGCAGGCTCATCTTCTCTGGCTGAGAATACTCCCAATCCGTCAAAGCTCGCCATGGAATATTTGTTGGTTTCCTGAGCTCCGCCGCAGATAATCATATCCTGAAACCCATTTTTGATCATCATATAAGCCAGTCCCAAAGAATGGGAACCGCTTGCACATGCTGCACTGATGGTAAGATTGATTCCTTTCAGTTTAAAAATGGTTGAAAGGTTCATCGTTACCGTTGAGTTCATTGATTTAAAGATCGCTCCCGAGCCCATCAATGTTGTATCTTTCTTTTCCCTTGCAATATCGATAGATTCTACGACTGCCTGGGAAACACTGTCGTTTCCGTATAAGATTCCCACTTCATGAGCATCTAAGAATTCTTCGTCCAGATTCGCCTGTTTTAAAGCATCCATAGTAGCAAGATAAGCATATTCGCTTTCCTCTCCCATGCTGACACGCTGGCGTCTGTTTAAAAGATTTTTCAGATCAGGTTTCGGAACTACTCCTGTAAGGCCAGACCTGAAACCAAATTCTTTTCTGTCCTGATCTAAAACAATACCGGATTTTCCTTGATATAGGGATTCCCTGACCTCTTCTAAAGACGTCCCGATGCAGGAATAAATTCCCATTCCGGTAATTACAACCCTATTTTCCATGTTATGAATAAATTCCTCCGTTAATATTAATCACTTCTCCTGTAATGTAGGATGATTTTCTAGATGCTAAAAATGCGACAAGATCCGCCACTTCTTCTGCTTCTCCGAATCTGTTGGCAGGAATCATTGCTTTCAGTTCTTCTTCATTAAATTCCTGAGTCATATCTGTTTTGATGAAACCAGGGGCTACTGCATTTACGGTAACATTTCTTTTGGCAACTTCCTGAGCAAGAGCTTTTGTAGCTCCTACTAAAGCTCCTTTTGCTGCAGAATAATTCGTTTGACCAGCTGTTCCTTTTACTCCCGATACAGAAACCATATTGATGATTCTTCCGTATTTGTTACGAAGCAGCTTCTGAATAAAGAAATTGGTCACATTGAAGAATCCGTCCAGACTTGTATTGATCACACTGTTCCAGTCTTCCTTCTGCATCCACATAAAAAGACCGTCTCTTGTGATTCCGGCATTATTGACGATCACTTCTACCACTGCGTCAGGGTTATTCTCCTGCCATTCCGTTAAAACAGCTTGTGTTTCTTCGGTGTTTCCTACATCAAATTTAAGAATTTCTCCGGTAGCGCCCAATTCTTTCACTTTAGCCAACGTTTCGTTTGCTGCCGTTTCATTTGAAGCGTAGTTGATAAGGATGTGATAGTTTTTCTCTTCAGCCAGTTTTATACAGATTGCTCTCCCGATTCCTCTGGAGCCTCCTGTTACAATTGCACATTTCATGCGTTAGTGTTTATATCGTTTTTAGTTTTTTTAAGTTGATGTTGGAAGCCTTTTTTAAAAAGACAATGTAGGGCAACCAATAGTTACATTCCTTTCAGATATTTCTTTACTTCCTCCAGATACGGATACATGACCATATCGTCTGAGAAAGCAGGAATAATTTTTCTGATATCATCATACAGTTCTTTTGTAGAGGATGAAACCTTATCCTGAAACCCAAGATATTCAACCGCCTGAATGATGGTAATAGCTTCAATGGCCAATACTTCAAAGCCATTTTCAATGACTTTTCTGCAAATCACGGCAGCGTTTGTTCCCATACTAACGATATCCTGATTATCATTATTGTTTGGAATACTGTGAACATACATAGAGTTTGACAACATCTGGCTTTCTGCTGTGGTAGAAGTTGCTGTAAACTGTACACCCTGCATTCCGAAATTGAAACCTAATTTACCTAAATTCACAAAAGGAGGCAAAATTTCGTTGATTTTAGCATTCAGAAGATAGTTTAGCTGTCTTTCTGCAAGCATGGTAAGTTTTGTTACCACAATTTTAAGCTTGTCCATTTCAAGAGAGATATAATCTCCATGGAAGTTTCCTCCGTGATATACATGTTGATCTTCAACATTGATAATTGGGTTATCATTCGCAGAATTGATCTCATTTTCAAGAACAGGAAAAAGTATTCAAGGAAAAAGTTCAGGAATATTATTCATTAAGATGTGTTCCTCAGATTCT